>DATIAJ010000205.1:0-21574 GCA_035458105.1 Nocardioides sp.
CGGCGATCACCCTCGCGGAGCAGCTCGGGATCCCACTGCGCACCCTCCGGCCAGGGGCCCTCCCACGGCCCGACACCCACCTCCGGCGGACCGTGCGGCATCGGGTCGTACGGCGCGCGCTCGTGCTCGTGCATGCGGGGAATGCTAGGTGCGGGTTCTAGGGTGGCGCGCGTGAGCGCCTTGTGGGACCTGCAGACCATCGCGACCTCGGGCTTCGATCCGATGCTGCTCGGCATCGACTGGATGGATCCCAACTGGCTGCTCGACCGCTTCGGCACCGCGCTGTTCTGGATCAGCATGGTCATCGTCTTCGTCGAGTGCGGGCTGTTCTTCCCGATCCTCCCCGGCGACACGCTTCTGTTCGCCCTGGGACTCTTCATCGCCACGGGCCAGCTCGACCTGTTCCCGGGCCCGCCCATCGTCGAGCTGATGATCGCGATGGCGGCGCTGATGGTCGCCGCTTTCCTCGGCAACGTGGTCGGCTACGAGATCGGTCGCAGGATCGGTCCGCCGCTCTACGAGCGCGACGGCCGCATCGTCAAGCGCAAGTACTTCGACCAGACCACCGCGTTCTTCGACCGCCACGGCAACAAGGCGCTCGTCATCGGCCGGTTCGTGCCCTTCGTGCGGACCTACATCACCGTCGTGGCCGGCGTGACGCGCATGGAGCGGCACCGCTTCTTCCTGTGGAGCCTGGTCGGTGCCGTGCTGTGGGTCGTGTCGATCTGCCTGCTCGGCTTCTTCCTCGGTGACGCGTTCCCGACCCTCGGCGAGAGCATCGACAAGCTGATCATCGTGATCGTGGCGTTCTCGTTGGTCCCGATCGTCATCGAGTGGTGGCGGCACAAGCGCACCAACGCCCCAGGCGCCGAGGTGGGCCCTCAGGACGGCGGGCCCGACCGCGACATCATGGGCCGCGACCTCGACTGAGCGACGTACGGCGTCGGGAGATCAGCCGCGGGCGGCGTCCAGCTCGGCGCGGGTCAGAACGGAGCGGACCTCGAGGTCCACGTCGGCGAGCGGGTTCCCCTCGGGCGAGCGGTCGATCGCGCACACGACGACCTCGACGACCGCGCCGAGCTCGCGCAGGGCGCGCGTCGCGTCGCGGACCGCGCCGCCGGTGGTGATGACGTCCTCGATGAGGGTGACCCGCCGGCCGGCGACGTCCGGGCCCTCGGCGAGCTTGGCGGTGCCGTACTCCTTGGCCTGCTTGCGCACGAACAGCGCCGGCAGCCCGGTCCGCGACGACACCATCGTGGCGATCGGGATGCCGCCCAGCTCGAGACCGCCGAGCAGCTCGGTGCCCTCGGGCAGCAGGTCGACCATCTGCGCGGCCACGCGGTCGAGCAGGGCCGGCTGCGCCTCGAAGAGGTACTTGTCGAAGTAGGTGTCGGCCACCTGCCCCGAGCGGAGGGTGAACTCCCCCGTGAGGCGGCAGGTCGCGTCGATGTCGGCGGCGAGGGTCGCGTCGGTGGTCACGGCACCGACCCTAGTGGGACCCGGTCGGCCGGTCCCCGTGGGTCAGGCACGATGGGTAGCGTGGCCGGGTGCCCATCGCGAAGTCCCTCGACCTCCCTCTCGCCGCCAGGCTGGCCCACATCCCGCCGACCGTCTTCAGCGAGATGTCGGCGCTCGCCGTGCGGACCGGCGCCCTCAACCTCGGCCAAGGCTTCCCCGACGTGGACGGGCCGGCGTCGGTGGTCGCGGCCGCGCAGGCGGCGCTGGAGGCCGGTGCCAACCAGTACGCCCCCGGTCCCGGCGTGCCCGCCCTCCGCGGAGCGATCTCGCGCCACCAGCAGCGCCACTACGGCCTCGAGCCCGACCCGGACCGGGAGGTCGTGGTGACGACCGGGTGCACGGAGGCAGTCGCCGCCGCGCTGCTCGCGCTCGTCGACCCCGGCGACGAGGTCGTCGTGCTCGAGCCCTACTACGACTCCTACGTAGCGATGCTCGAGATGTGCGGCGCCCGCCGGAGGCCGGTGACCCTGCGCGCGCCCGCCTTCCGCCCTGATCTCGACGAGCTGCGTGCGGCGGTCACCGACGACACGCGGCTGATCCTGCTCAACACGCCGCACAACCCCACCGGCACCGTCCTCACGCGCGAGGAGCTCCAGGTCGTCGCCGACCTCGCCATCGAGCACGACGTGATCGTGGTGACCGACGAGGTCTACGAGCACCTGGTCTTCGACGACGCGCGCTCGACCGAGGGGCACGTGCCGATCGCGACGCTCCCGGGCATGTGGGAGCGCACGCTCACCCTCTCCAGCGCCGGCAAGTCCTACAGCTTCACCGGCTGGAAGGTCGGCTGGGCGACCGGTCCCGAGCCCCTCGTGCAGGCCGTCCTCGCGGCCAAGCAGTGGCTCACGTTCACCTCCGGCTCACCGCTCCAGCCCGCCGTCGCGCACGCGCTCGACCACGAGCCCGACTGGCCGCTGGAGCTCGCGCGCGACCTGCAGGGGCGCCGCGACCTGCTCTGCGACGGGCTGACCGCCGCCGGTCTGGCGCCGCGGGTGCCGGAGGGCACCTACTTCGCCACCACCGACATCAGCCACCTCGGCTGGCCCGACGGTCGCGCGTTCTGCCTCGCCCTGCCCGAGCTGGCCGGCGTGGTCGCCATCCCCACGCAGGGGTTCTACGACGACCAGCAGGCCGGCCGCCAGCTCGTGCGCTGGGCGTTCTGCAAGGAGCGCGACGTGATCAGCGAGGGCGTACGGCGACTCGCCGCCGCCGACCTGTCGCACTGACCCGCAGGACCGGCCGGCAGCGCACCGGTCGCGCGAATTGAATTGACCTCAACTCAGCTCGCGCCGGCCGGTCGGCGCCGTCAGCGACCCGGGTAGTCCCGCGGCGGGTGCTCGGAGCCGTCCGACCCCTCGTCACCGGTCGGACGCGGCTGGCCGTAGGGGTTGTCCTGGCTGCCCGGGCCGTAGGCGTCGCCCTGGCCGTAGGGCGAGCTGCTCGGCGGCGGCGGGTACTGCGGCGACCCCTGCTGGCCGTACTGGCCGTAGGGGTCGGGCGAGCCGTACTGGCCGGGGCCGGGGTACTGCTGGCCGTACGGGGCGGGCGGCCCGCCGTAGCCCGAGGTGCCCCTGAACCAGTCGCCCGCACCCCCGACGAAGAGCAGCACGATGACGGCGATCGAGGCGATCAGCGTGACGACCGAGACCCCGCTGGTGACGCCGAGCAGCGAGAACAGCGCGACGACCGCGCTGGAGATGACGAGCAGGATCCGGGCGACGTTGGAACGCCGCAGGACGAGGACGGCGAGCACGATGGCGATGATCGTCCAGACGACGAGGCCGAGGACGACCGCGACGATCACGCCCACCGCGGACTCCGCGTCGATGTTGGCGTCCTGGAACTCCGGGACGCGCTCCATCTCGGTGATCACCTGGTCGCGGGCGACGAGCAGGGCGAGACCGGTGAAGCCGAACAGCACCGCGGTGATCGCGGAGCAGACGATGGTGATCCACGCGGCGGCGGTGACGGTGCCTGGACGCCGGTCGCCGGCCGGCTGCTGGCCGTAGGGCTGTCCGTAGGCCGGCTGCTGGCCGTAGGGGTAGGGCTCCCCGCCCGGCTGCTGGCCATAGGGGTCCTGGCCGTAGGGCTGGTGCGTCGGTCCGGGATCACTCATGCGTCTATCTCACCACGTCGGCGGTTGACGGCGCGTCAGCGCGGGTCGAGCTCGAACCAGCGGCGCACCTCGACCCGCCGCAGGCAGACGACGGTCGCCAGCGCGGCCGCGGCCGGGAGCAGCACGAGCGGGGTGTTGAGCACCAGGGCGAAGCAGGCACCGGCACTGAAGGCGGCGCTGACCATCAGGCCGCGGCGCGCCCACTCCCGGCGCGCCATCGCGAAGCCGGCGAGCACCAACGCGACGAGGCACCAGACGACGAAGGCCCCGGCGAGTGCGAGCACGGTCGTGCGCACCTGCTCGAGGCTCAGCCCGTCGTCGAGCAGCTCGGGCTGCTGCTGCTCCAGGACGGTCTGCAGGAAGTCCGGGGAGAAACCGGCGATCGCGAGCCACAGCAGCGAGAGCGCCAGGAGCCCGCCAGCAGTGACGACCGTGATCACGAACGCGGCGACCATCGCGCCGGGCCGCGCGAGGAGGAGCTGTCGCCGCTGCCAGTCGGGCGCGGGCTGGGGGTACGGCGCGGAGGCCGGCTGCTGCGCAAGGGGCTGGCCGTACGGCGACTCGGCGGGGCGGTCGACGGGATGATGCTGCGCGGGCGGGCCGGGCTCGCCGAAGGGCCTGCTGGCCGGCGGCGGGGTGTCGGGCGCCGCGCTGTCGGCGGGCGGCCGGCCCCACGGGTCGGCCGGCCCGGAGCCGCCCGGGGCGTCCCACGGCGTACGGCCCGACGCGTCGCGATCTGCGGTCCCCCGGTCCTTCGGGGGTGCCGGCTCCGGCGGCGTCCAGCGACCGGTGGCGAACCACTCCCGCGCGGGCTGCATCCACAGCATCGCCGCCCCCGCGGCCACGAAGGACCCGGCCAGCCCGCCGGCCGGGATGCCGGTGAGGAAGACGACGACGGCGAACAGGGTGAGCGCCAGGCGCGAGGAGCGGTCGGGCTTGCGGACGTACCAGCCCAGGATCGCGGTCGCACAGGCAGCGGCCGCCGCGACCATGCACGAGATCCGGAGCAGCTCGGTGGTGCTCGAGACGGTCAGGCCCAGCGAGGAGAACGGCGCGCCGTCGAGGACGTCGCGGATGGCCTCCTGCGTCTCGAGCGACCCGAGCGAGGTGACCCGCTCCCACGCGGTGAGAAGCACCACCAGCGAGGAGAACATGACGATGCCCGAGGCCAGGCTGACCTGGGGCGGGCGGTGCGTGGTGGGCTGGCTCACGCCCCCATTGTCCCCGCCGGGCCCTGAGGGCCGCACAGGGCGTTGGAGGGCAGCCACTCCGGGGTCTCTCAGGGTCGTCCTCAGGACCGGCGGGGTGCCGTCCCCGATGTGCCGGGTGCCCCCGCGCGGCGAGGGTTGGACCCATGATCAGCGTCGAGCACCTCACCAAGCAGTACGGCCCGTTCACGGCCGTCGACAACGTCTCCTTCACGGCCGCGACCGGTCGGGTGACCGGCTTCCTCGGTCCCAACGGGGCCGGCAAGTCCACGACCATGCGCATGATGGTCGGCCTCACCCGGCCCAGCGCCGGGCAGGTCACCATCACCGGCCGCGACTACCACGATCTGGTCAACCCCGGCCTCGAGGTCGGCGTGCTGCTGGACGCCTCCGCGCAGCACGCCGGTCGCACCGGGCGCGAGATCCTCGCGATCGCCGCTCAGACGATGGGGCTTCCCAGGTCCCGCGTCGCCGCGACCCTGGCCCGCGTCGGCCTCACCGAGGACGAGTCCGAGCGCCGGGTCCGCAACTACTCCCTCGGCATGCGCCAGCGCCTCGGCATCGCGACCGCCCTCATCGGCGAGCCGCAGGTGCTGGTCCTCGACGAGCCCGCCAACGGCCTGGACCCGGCCGGCATCCGCTGGATGCGCGACCTGCTCCGCGACTTCGCCGACCAGGGCGGCACCGTGCTGCTGTCCTCGCACCTGCTCCACGAGATCGAGGTCATCGCCGACGACATCGTCGTCATCGGCCAGGGCCGCATCGTGGCGCAGGGCAGCAAGTCCGAGCTGCTCGCCGCGGCCGGCACCCTCGTCCGCGCCGCGGACCCCTCCCAGCACGACCGCCTCGCCCGGGCCCTGCACGAGGCGTCGGTCGTGACCACCCCGATCGACGGCGGCCTGCGCGCCGACGCCGATCCCGAGCTCGTGGGAGAGACGGCACACCGTGCCGACGTGGTCCTGCGCGAGCTGCGCGCCGCCGACGGCGCCGGCCTGGAGGAGATGTTCCTCGAGCTCACCGCCGAGACCGCCCGCGAAGGAGCAGCAGCATGACCACCCAGATCCAGACCACCACCCCGGTCCCCGTCCAGCCCGCGGCGGCCGCGCCCGAGGCACCCGCCGCGCGCCGCGTCGTGCGCCCCATCCCGATGACGCGCCTGGTCGGCGTCGAGCTGCGCAAGATGTTCGACACCCGCGCGGGCTTCTGGCTGATGGCAAGCGTCGGCATCGTCTCCGTGCTCGCCACCGCCGCCGTGATCATCTGGGCGCCCGACGAGGCGATCACGCTCGAGACCTTCGCGACCGCGATGGGCATGCCGATGTCGGTGATCCTGCCGATCATCGCGATCCTGTCCGTGACGAGCGAGTACAGCCAGCGCACCGGCCTGACGACGTACACCCTCGTGCCGTGGCGGAGCCGGGTCATCGGCGCCAAGCTGCTGGTCACGCTGGCGATCGGTGTCGCTGCGATGGGCCTCTCGCTCGCCGTGGGAGTGCTCGGGAACCTGGTCGGGTCCACGATCACCGGCCTGGACCCGGTGTGGGACGTCTCCCTGCAGCAGTTCTCCGGGATCCTGCTCGCCAACACCCTCGGCATGCTGATCGGCTTCACCCTCGGTGCGCTGTTCCGCAGCTCCGCGGGCGCGATCGTCGGCTACTTCGTGTACGCCCTCGTGCTCCCCGGTGCCCTCGGTGCCCTGGCCGCCTTCCAGCAGTGGTTCGCGGAGCTCCAGCCCTGGGTCGACGTGAACTACGCGATGATCCCGCTCTTCGACGGACAGATGACCGGCGAGAGCTGGCAGCAGCTGGGCCTCACCTCGCTCTTCTGGATCTGGATCCCGCTGGCCCTCGGCCTGCGCGCGGTCCTGCGTGCCGAGGTCAAGTAGATCCGTCTCCGCGAGGGCGGTCACCGGATATCCGGTGACCGCCCCGCTTCACGGCCGAGATCTCGACCACGAAGCGGGAGTCTCGGGTGCACAGTCGCACCCTCCGCCCGACCCGCGTCTCTGACAGGGTGGCGGCATGCACCCCGACGCCTGGCTGGTCGTCATCGACCCGCAGCGGATCTTCGCCTCCCCGGACAGCGTGGGGCTCGCCGATGTTCCCCGACATCGTGGAGCCCGTACGACGACTCGCGTCCGCCGCGGGCCGGCGCACCGTGGTCACGCGCTGGGTGCCCGCCCGCGAGCCGCAGGGCAGCTGGGAGGCGTACATGCGGGCCTGGCCGTTCGCCGACGTCCCCGAGGGCGACCCGCTGCTCGACCTCGTCCCCGAGGCAGAGGGACTCACCGACACCGTGGTCTCGCTGCCCACCTTCGGCAAGTGGGGCGCCGAGCTCGAAGCGGTCACCGGCCCCCTCCCCCACCTCGTGCTCGCCGGGGTGAGCACCGACTGCTGTGTCGTGTCGACGGCACTGGCGGCCGCTGATGCGGGCGCGACGATCACCGTCGTCACCGACGCCTGCGCCGGCTCGACGCCCGACAACCACGAGGCAGCGATGAAGGTGATGGCTCTCTACCCGCCGCAGATCACGCTCGCCACCACCGACGAGGTGCTGCGCGAAGGCACCCACGCGTGAGCCGGGTCATCCACACCGGCCAGGCGCTGGTCGACGTCGTCGTCGAGGTCCCCGACCTGCCGGTCCGCGGGCAGAACGTGATGGCCTCCTCGGCCACCGACTACGCGGGTGGCACGGTCACCGTGCTGCTGGCCGCGGCGCGATTCGGTGCGGAGTGCGTGCAGGCCGGGGCCATCGGCACGGGGCCCCACGGCGACCTGATCCGCGCAGCACTCACCGACGCCGGGATCGGGGTGTCGGCCCCACCGGTTCAGGGTCTCGACACCGGCATCTGCGTCGTCATGGTCGAGCCCAGCGCGGAGCGCACCTTCGTGACGACCCTGGGCGCGGAGCGGCGGATCAGCGTCGACTCCCTGGCCACCTCGGACCCCCGTCCCGGCGACCTCGTCTGTGTCACCGGCTTCTCGCTCGCCCTCGACACCACCCGCGACCCGCTGCTCGCCTGGCTGCCGACGCTGCACCCCGATGTCGTCGTCGTGCTCGACCCGGGCGCGGCGTTCGCCGGACTGGACGGGGACGTCCGCGCCGCGATGCTCGCGGTCACCGACGTCTGGTCGAGCAACGCCGAGGAGGCCGAGGACGTCCTCCGCACCGTCGGCGACGAGGTGCCCGGCGACCTGACGGCGCTCACCAGCGCGGTCGCCCCGCTCCTGCGCGGCGACGCGGTCGCGATCGTCCGCGACGGACCGGAGGGCTGCGCCGTGCACGTCGGCGGCGAGACGACGTACGTCCCGGGGTTCCCGCAGACGCCCGTCGACACCAACGGCGCGGGCGACACCCACACCGGCGCCCTGCTGGCGGAGGTGGCCGCCGGTACGCCGTGGGCGGAGGGCTGCCGCCGCGCCAACGCGGCCGCCGCCATCAAGGTCACCCGGCGCGGGCCGGAGTCCGCACCCACCGCGGCCGAGGTCGACGCCTTCCTGACCGGCCGCTGAGGGAAACGGCGGCGCCCGGCTAGGAGTCGCGCCCGTGCGACTCGCGCAGCCTGCGGCCCCGCTCGATGTCCTCCTGCTCCTTGGCGGCAGCCTTGTCGGACTTGCGGGTGTCCCGCGGGGGCAGCTGCAGCTCCTCCTCGGCGGCGATGCCGGCCTGGAGCTGGCGGCCGCGCTCGAGCTCGGCGTCGAGCTCGGCACCGAAGAGCAGGGCCAGGTTGGTGATCCACAGCCACAGCAGGAAGGCGATGACGCCGGCCAGGGAGCCGTACGTCTTGTCGTAGCTGGAGAAGTTGGCGACGTAGAAGCCGAATGCAGCGGACGCGATCACCCATACCACGATGGCCACGATCGCGCCGACGCTGATCCAGCGGAACTTCGGCTGCTTCACGTTGGGGGTGGCGTAGTAGAGCAGCGCCACGATGAGTACGACGACCGCCAGCAGCACCGGCCACTTCGCGATGCTCCACACCGTCACCGCCGTCGACTCCAGCCCGATCGCGCCGCCCACGGCCTCGGCGGCGGGTCCGGTCACCACGAGCCCGACGGCGACGATCGCGGCGAGCACGACGGTCACGAGCGTGACCAGCAGCATCGTGGGGCGCAGCTTCCAGATCGGACGGCCCTCGTCGATCTCGTAGATGCGGTTCATCCCGCGACCGAAGGCGCCGACGTAGCCGGACGCCGACCACAGGGCGGTCAGGAGTCCGATGACCAGCGCGAGCCCGGCGCTCTGGCTGCCGGCGAGCTCGGTCAGCGGCCCCTCGAGGGTCTCCGCGGCCGACGAGGCACCGACGTCGCGCAGGATCTGCAGCAAGGTGTCGACCGTCTGCTGCTGCTGGCCGACCAGGCCGACGAGCGAGAGCAGGGCGATGGCACCCGGGAAGAGGGCAAGGACGGAGTAGTAGGTGAGGGCCGCGGCGAGGTCGGTGCACTCGTCGTCCATGAACTCGCGGACCGTCTTGCGCAGCGCGTAGCCCCACGTGGGCTTCACCAGGTCGGCGGGCGAGTCGGGCTTGCGGGAGGCGTCGGGCGCGGGGGCGGTCCGCTCCCGCTCCTCGCTCCGTGACTCGTTGCGAGACTCGCGGTCGGCGGGGGTCGATCGGTGGGTCATGTCATCCCAGTGCCCGCGTCGGGCCGGCCCATGCGGCGGTCGTCGGGCGGTGTGCCGCCCGGGGTGGCGGCAGATTGCAGCGGAACTGCCCTTCGACATGCGATGTGCCGCCACCAACCAGCCGATCGGGCCGGGGTGGCGGCACATCGCACGCAAGTGGCTCACCGGTGCGCAATGTGCCGCCCCCCGGAAAGCCGTCGAGCCGGACGCGTCACGCCTTGGCCGTACCTACCTCCGGACCGACCGTGCGTCGAGCCAGCGCGGGACGCTCGCGCAGTAGGTCGTGTAGTCGGCGCCGAACTTCTCCGTGAGCGCGCGTTCCTCGGCCGCGATCTGGAAGCGGTCGATGACCGCCACGAAGCCGACGATCGGCAGGACCCCGGTCCACGACCCCCGGCGCAGCGCGTTGGCGACGAGCACGCCCGCCATGCCGACGTACATCGGGTTGCGCGTGCGGGCGTTGGGGCCCGAGACGACGAGGGACGACGCCTTCGAGGGGTCGAACGGCTCGACGGTCGTTCTCTGTGCGCGGAAGCGGCTCGCCGCACCGCCCGCGAGCACGACGGATGCCGCCGCGACAGCAGCGGCAGCGGGACGCCGGAGGCCCGATGCCGGGGACGCGTCCCGGGACAGCCCGTGCTGAGCGGCTGCGGCGACGAGTGCGAGGAAGGGTGGCGGTGGACGTTTCACCCGACCACGGTGCCACGACATCGTGCCGCTGCCCAGAGAGTCAGCGACCTGCGCTGTCGTAGCGTGCGCCTGTGACCCCGGACGTGCTCCTGATCGGCGCCGGCGACCTCGGCGCTGCGGTCGGCCTGCGCCTGGCCGACCTCGGCCACAGCGTGCTCGCCCTGCGGCGCAGCGCCTCGCTGGTGCCGGCGCCGCTCGTCGGGCGGTCCGTCGACCTGACGCGTGAGGCGCCCGACCTGGCTGACGTACGCCCGCGGCTGGTGGTCGTCGCGCTGACTGCGCGGCCGAGGACCGAGGAGTCCTACCGGTCGACGTACGTCGACGGGATGGCGCGGGCGCTCGACGCGCTGGTCGAGGCGCCCGTGCGGGCGGTCCTCGTCTCGTCGACCGCGGTGCACGGCAGCCGCGACCTCCCGGAGCTCGAGGACGAGACGACGCCTCCGGCGCCCGTTGACGGGCCGGGCCGTCAGCTGGTCGCGGCGGAGCAGGCATTCCACGACCGCATCGCGCACGGGAGCGTGCTGCGCCTGTCGGGGCTGTACGGCGGCGCCAGCACGCGGTTGCTCGACCAGGTTCGCGAGGGTCGGATCGACGACCCGAACCGCTGGACCAACCGCATCCACCGGGCCGACGCCGCCGCGGCAGTCGTGCACCTGCTGACCATGGCTGCGGAGCCCGAGCTGCTCTACCTCGGCACCGACGACGAGCCGGCCCAGCTCGGCGACGTCGCGGCGTACCTCGCCGACCGGCTCGGCGCCCCCGCTCCCCCGCCGGCCGACCCGGCGCAGGGTCATGGCAAGCGCCTCTCCAACGCGCGGCTGCGCGCGACGGGCTGGGCGCCGGCGTACCCGTCGTACCGCGAGGGCTACGCGGCCGTCGGCGGATGATCCCCGATCGGGGCGATGGACCGGGTGGGCCGGAACGGCAGACTGCGGGCATGGCCGTCATGCCCTCCGAAGCGCAGCCCGCGCTCGCGGTGCCACGCCATCGTCCGGGGCTCGCCCTCCTGACGGCCCTCCTCGCCGCGGTGCCGTACGCCGTCTGCCTCGCGCTGCCGTACTACGTCAACGGCGTCCACCAGCGCCCCGCCGACCAGACGATCTACGCCTACGACCTGGGCGCGATGTGGCCGTACGACTCCGCGCTCGGCGGCGTGGTCAGCTTCGTCGCCGTCGTCGGGGTGCCCACGGCGCCGTTCGTCGCGGGCGGGGTGGCGATGTGGTCGGTGTTCATGGCGTGGACCTGGCGACGCACCCTGACCGCCGGGGAGATCGTCCTCTACGCGGCCGCGGCCGTGGTGGGGATCGCGACGATCGGCTGGCTGGCCACGCCCCTGGCGAACGAGCTCCTCACGTGGTTCTGGGACTGACGGACCGTCGCACCGCCCTCAGGTGGGTGGCAGCTGTCGGAGGGCCGACGTACGGTGCGTGGACCCTGTCGATCGCTCGGCTCGCCGGGCGCAACTGAAGTGGAGAACGCATGTCTGCACGACGTTGGACGGCCGTCCTGACCGGACTGGCCCTTCCTCTCGGGATCGTCGCCATGACCACCTCGTCACCCGCGACCGCCATCCCCACCGAGTCCCACTGCGGCACCGAGGCCTCCGGCTCGGGCAACAACGGGTTCGTCGACCACGCCCAGCTCAGCCGCACCCTCGAGAGCATCGAGCGCTCGACCAAGGGCGTCGTGGACGTCGAGGTCGTGGGTGAGAGCAACCAGGGCCGGGAGATCTACACCGCCCGCGTCGGCGAGGGCGACACCGTCGTCTTCGTCGAGTCGCAGATCCACGGCAACGAGAACCACGGCACCGAGGCGCTCCTCGACCTGCTCCGCCGCTGGGGCGGGTCGACCAAGGAGGCCCAGGCCCTCCGCGAGGAGGTCACCATCGTCGCCATCCCACGGCTCAACGTGGACGGCGGCGAGCGCGACACCCGCCAGAACGAGATGACCTGGGCCGACGTCGTCGCCGCGTTCCCGCAGCTCGCGGGCGTCGCCCCGGCGTGGAACTACAACAGCCGGGTCGAGGGCTTCGACGTCAACCGCGACTTCAACCCCGACCTCGACTACGTCCCGCAGCCGGCCGACTTCCCGGGCAACAGCGCCGACACCGGGTGGTACATCACGCCCGAGGCGCAGACGGTCCGCGACGTCTACCGCGGCCTCGAGTCCGAGTTCGGCACGGTCGACTACTTCATCGACCTGCACAACCAGTGGTCCTGCTACGCCACCGAGGACCTCGAGAGCATGTCGCCGCTGTCGATCTCGGCGAAGTTCATCGACGACCCGAGCGAATTCGGCACGTGGCCGAAGTTCGACATGGACGCCTCCAAGCGGGCCAACGTCGCGGTCTACGAGGCGCTGCAGGACTACGGCCAGTCCGGCTACGGCGACCTCACGCTCTACCCGCAGGACACCAACCTGCCGGGCACCGCGCTCGGCTCGTTCGCCCTGCGTGGCAGTGCGGTCGTGCTCTTCGAGACGTCGAGCCAGACGCAGTACGACGGCATGAAGCGCAACGGCATGCTGCGCAAGCAGATCGAGATCGGCCTCGGCGGCCTGGTCGACTCCGTCGCTGACGGCTCGATCGACTCGCTCGACCCGTCGGTCTACGACACCATCCCGCAGCGGGTCTACCTGCCCGCCGACTGACCGGGAGCAAGCCCCCCGCTGGTCGAGGAAGGCGCCCTGGCGCCTGTCACGAGACCCACGGTCTCGGTCTCGTGACGGTCGCTGCGCGACCTCCTCGACCAGCGGGGCTCAGCCGGTCGCCATCAGCCGGGTCAGGGCCTCGAGACCGGGCCCGGTGCTCGCCGCCAGTCGCTCGCGGACACTGTCGAGTGACGCTGACGCGGGGTACCCGGCAGGAATGCGAGCCGGATTGAGGGCGACGCCGTCGGCCCACGCCTTGACGTCGCTCGCGGCCGAGAAGGACAGGGCCGCACGGGTGCCGTGGACGTTCATCCCTGCCCACTGGGCGAGCGAGTCCCCGTAGCCCGAGGGCGGGCACAGCCGATTCTTCTCCTCGTCGTCGGTGCGGGTGGCCTCGACGTAGCCGGTCACAGCGGCGCCGAAGCAGGGGAAGCCGGTGCGGATGGGCTGGAGGGTGATGTCCTCTGGCCGCCACACCGGCACGAGCGGCGGGTACTTCAGGCCGTCCGCAGCGCAATGCACCACCACGGCGTCGTCAGCGACCTGACGGGTGGAACCGTCGGCGAAGTCGAGCCGACCGCGGTCGACCCGGCGCAGGTGCCCGCGGCGTACCACGTCCTCGATGGTGCGCAGCTCGTCGAGCTCCCACTGGGCGAGCGTCGGGGTCTTGGCCATGGTGGGCGTCACCGATCGGTCGATGCGCAGCATGACCTCGTCGTCCTCGAGGCGGAGGAACACCTCGTCCAACGACTCCGCCGCCGCGGCCGCCTCGAAGATCGCCGCACCGACCCCCAGGAAGACGGCGGGGTCGGGCTGGATCAGCGCCCGGTTGAACATCCACGGCTCGCGGGGCCGCACCCAGCAGATCGCGTCCGGGTCGACCCCCTGGCCGAGCAGCCACACGCAGGCGTCGGTCGCCGTCTTCCCCGAACCCACGACGACGTACTGGCTCGGCGCCTCCCGCAGGTGCACGAGCTCGTTGACCGGCAGCACGCGCGCGTCGTCGCCGACGGCGAAGGGAGGAGGCATCTCCGCCGGGATGCTCGGGGCGAGGTAGTGCCCGTTGACGATGCGGCACTGCTCCGGCACCTCGAACCGCTGCCCCGAGACGCGGGAGACCACCGTGCGATCGCCGAGGTAGTCGCTGCCGAGGAGCAGCTGGACGCGCCCGGTCTGCTGCATCCGGTCGACGGCCTGGGCGTAGTAGGCCACGATCTCGGGCTGGGTGGCGCGCTCCTGCAGCCCGACCTCTGGGCCGTGGTCCTGGAGCCGGCCCCCGCCCAGGACGGTCGATGCGACCCCGTAGAACGCGGAGGACTGGTGCAGGCGCACGAACGGGTAGGCCTCGAGCCAGTGGCCGCCCGCGCCGTGGCGCCGGTCGACGATCGCGACCCGGACGTCGGCGTGGTCGACGAGCGCATCGGCGAACGCCATTCCCATGGCGCCCGCACCGACCACGAGGTAGTCGACGGCAAGACGTGGTGCCATGACCCAACGGTGGCACCAGGTCGCCGCGCCGTCCATGCCCGGGGCCCAGGAACCAACGGCACCTCGGTGAAGCCGGGCCCGCCAGACTGTCGCCGTGCAGATCATCCGCGCCGACTTCGGCGACCCGCGGCTGGCGGCGTTCCTGCAGGCCCACCTCGACGACATGGAGCCGACCGCGCCACCGGAGAGCCGGCACGCGCTGGACCTGACCGCGCTGCAGGCCGACGGCGTACGACTCTGGGTGGGCGTCGACGACGACCGGATCCTCGGCACGGTCGCGCTGGTCGCGGTGGAGGAGGCGCACGAGGAGCTGAAGAGCATGCGGACCGAGCCGCTCGTGCGAGGCACCGGCGTGGCGACCCGCCTGCTGGCGCACGCGCTCGACGACGCCCGGGCGCGCGGGGTGTCGTGGGTGTCGCTGGAGACGGGGAGCATGGAGTTCTTCGAGCCCGCCCGCCGGTTCTACGCGCGAGCCGGGTTCAGGCCGTGCCCGCCGTTCGGGTCCTACGTCGAGGACCCGCTCAGCACCTTCATGACGCTGTCGACGGTTCCGGGCTGACGTACGCCGGCAGCGTGAGCGTGGCGGTCGTCCCGCGCCCGCGCTCGGAGTCGATGTCGATCGTGCCGCCGTGGCGAGCGACGATCCTGGCGACGATGGCCAGTCCCAGGCCGGTGCCGGGACGCGAGAGGGCAGCCGGGTTGGTGGAGCGGAAGTACTCGCGGAACAGCTGCTCCTGGTCCGCGCGGGAGATGCCGATGCCCGTGTCGGTGACCGTCGCGACGACGGTGTCGCCGTCGGTGCCGACGCGGACCGTCACCCGTCCGCCGGGGTCGGTGTACTTGATGGCGTTGGAGGCGAGGTTGGTGAGCAGGCGGTGCAGCTCCTCCGGCTCGCCGGGCACCAGCACCGGCTCGTCGGGCAGGTCCACCTCGCAGGTGACGTCGCCGGCCGATGCCCCGGCGTGGCACTCGTCGTAGACGTCGTGCACCACCCGGCGCAGGTCGACCGCGATCGGGTCGAACTCACGGTGCGGGTCGGAGACCTGGGCCATCGTGAGCATGTCGTCGATGACGGCGCGCATCCGGGTGGCACCGCGCGTCGCGGCCGCCACCGACCTGCGCGCCTCCTCGTCGAGGCTGCGGGTGTCGAGCAGCTCGAGGTTGGCGCTCATCGAGAACAGCGGGTTGCGCAGCTCGTGGCCCATCGTGTTGACCACCTCGACGCGATAGCTGTCGAGGCGGCGCAGGCGGTCGGCGATGGCCCGCTCGAGCTCGAGCTGGCGGGCCTTGCCGACCGCGAGACCGAGGTCGCGGCCGATGTCGCGGGCCGCGTCGATCTCGATGTCGGTCCACGGGCGCGCGTCGGAGACCCGGGTGAGGACCAGGAAGCCCACACACTCCGGGCCGACGCCCAGCGGCACGAAGAGCACCGCGCCGAGTCCGATCCGCTCGAGGAAGGCCAGCAGCCGCTTCGCGTCGTCGGTGGCCAGGCCCGGCTGGTCGAGGCTGTCGCGGGAGAACGGCGCGACGTACTGGTCGGCCCAGTAGCGGTGCGCCAACCGCACGACGACGTCGTCGATCTCGGCGAACGGGGGCGCGTCGTACGCGTTGCCGACGGCGTACGACGTCGTGGTGGAGCCGACCCCGTCGGGGTTGAAGGCGGTCAGCCACATGCCGACGGCGTCGAAGCAGGACACGACCGCCGACCGGCACGCCTCCAGCACCAGCTCGAGCGTCGGCTCCCCGAGGGCCTGCCGCACGATCGCGCGGGCCTCCGTGGCCATCCGCACCTGCTCGCTCAGCTCCTCGCGCTCGAGGGCGAGGAGCACGAGGGTGCGCGCGAGCCCGGCGTAGCGCGTCAGCACCTCCATCTTCTGCGGCGACGGCAGGCGCCCGTCGTCGGGGATGTCGACCGAGAGCAGGCCGCGCAGCCGGCCCTGGTCGTCGTGCACGGGGGCGGCGAGGAGGTCGAGCGGGTGCCACGCGTCGTCTCCCTCGAGCGGCGTGACGTCGGGGATGTGGCTGTAGGCGAGGGCTTCCTCGCTGGCCCGGTCGTGCGGGACGAAGCGCCACACGCCCCACTCGTCGGCCCCGGCGAGCTCGTTCTCGATCGACGCGGCCGGCACCTGGGTACCGACGAAGCCGTCCTCGACGCCCGCGGCGGCGACGACCTCGAAGTGGCCGTCGCGGCGCAACGTCAGCGACGACTGCGCGAAACCGGCGAGGGTGGCGACGCCCTCGACCAGGACCTGGAGGTGCTGGCGCGTCTGCTCGTCGGCCCAGGGGGCGTCGGCATGGCGCCTCGCCCTCACCGTGTCGTCCTGCATCGCACCTCCAGTCGCGTCGCCTCACGCGGCACCCCGACCCTAAGCCTCCGGGCCTGACGGGCGCAGGGGTTCCTTGACGCTCGTGGTCGCTCTCGTGCAGCTCGACCGGCCGATCCGGGTCGGCGTACGCCCTACCTGTCGCCGCCGGCGGGCGCGCGTTCCGCTTATTTTCGTCTTGACTAATATAAGCACCACGTGACATCGTCGGAGCATGTTCGACGCAGCCAAGCACCTGGGCGCGGTCACCCGCGCCATCGAGGACAGCACCCACGAGGGCACGCCCGTCAAGGTCGTGGTCGCCTCCCGCACCTACCGCACCGACGTGGCCGACCTCTGGCAGGCGATCACCGACCCCGAACGCATCCCGCGGTGGTTCGCCCCCGTGTCCGGCGACCTCAGGCTGGGCGGTCGCTACCAGGTCGAGGGCAACGCAGGCGGTGAGATCACCGCGTGCGACGAGCCGAAGCACTTCGCCCTCACGTGGGAGTTCGCCGGTGACACCTCGTGGGTCGACGTCCACCTCGAGGAGGCGCCCGACGGCACGACGCTGACCCTCCGCCACGCGGCCGACGTGCGCGGCAACGAGCACATGACGACGTACGGCCCGGGCGCGGTCGGCGTCGGCTGGGAGCTCGGGCTGATGGGCCTCGCCGAGCATCTCGCCACCGGGACGACGATCCCGCACGAGGAGGTCGAGGGCTGGGGGGCCTCGGCGGAGGGCCAGTCCTTCATGACCGGCGCGGCGACGCTGTGGGGCGAGGCCGACGCCGCCACCTCGGGCGACCCGTCGGCGTCCCGCGCGGCCGCCGCCCGCACCGCCGCGTTCTACACCGGCGCCGAGCCGCCAGCCTGACGTGCACGCCTTCGACGTCCTCGGCGATCCTGTACGCCGCCGCATCCTCGAGCTGCTCGCCGCGGGCGAGACCAGTGCCGGCGAGGTGGCCGCCGTCGTGCGCGAGGAGTTCGGCATCAGCCAGCCGGCGGTCAGCCAGCACCTCAAGGTGCTGCGCGAGCACGGCTTCGCGACCGTCCGCCCCGACGGCACCCGGCGGCTCTACGCCGTCGACCCGTCCGGCCTGCGCGAGGTCGACGCGTGGGTCGAACAGTTCCGGGGGTTCTGGGAGCACAGGCTCGAGGCCCTCGCCACCGAGGTCGCCCGCGGCAAGAGGTCCCGCCGCTGACCGGGCACTTCGTTGCTCTTGATCGTGCCGACCGGGCACTTCGTTGCGCTGGGCCCCGTCGGGTGATCCGGCGGCGGGTGTTGCCAGGCGGAGTCGACGTACGTCAACCGGAGGAGGGCAGCCGTGTCAGCCGACCGGGGTCACCAGCTCGCCGCGCTCCAGGAAGGCGTCGACGTTGTCGAGCACGAGCCGGCCCATCGCCTCGCGGGTCTCCACGGTGGCGCTGCCGACGTGCGGGAGCAGCACGACGTCGTCGCGTTGCAGCAGGGCCGACGGCACGTGCGGCTCGTCGGCGAAGACGTCCAGCCCCGCTCCGGCGATGCGGCCCGCCTCGAGCGCCGCGACCAGCGCGTCCTCGTCCACGACGGACCCGCGGGCGACGTTGACCAGGTAGCCCTCCGGGCCCAGCGCGTCGAGGACGGCGGAGTCCACCAGCCCGTCGGTCCCGGCACCGCCGGGCGTGAGGACGACGAGCACGTCGCTCGCCGCCGCCAGCGCGACCGGGCTCGCGTGGTAGGCCCAGGCGACGTCCTTGGGGCTGCGCGAGTGGTAGTGGATCTCGGCACCGAAGACCTCGAGCCGCTGAGCCGCAGCGGTCCCGATGCGGCCCAGCCCGAGCACGCCGACGACGGCGCCCCGCACGTCCCGGGTCAGCGGCACCTTCTGCCCTCGGGCCCACGCGCCGCTGCGTACGAACCGGTCGGCGGCGGTGATGCCGCGCAGCACGTCGACGACGAGGAAGGCCGCCAGGTCGGCCACCGCGTCGGTGAGCACGTCGGGGGTGTTGGACACGACGATGCCGCGCCGCCCGGCCTCTGCCACGTCGACGTTGTCGTAGCCGACGCCGAAGTTCACGATCGCGCGCAGGTCGGGCAGGGCGTCCATCTCGGCCGCGCCCGCCGGCGCCCCGCCGCCGACCACCGCGACCTCGACCCCGGCCGGGTCGGCGAGGTCCTCCTGGAGCGGGGCGGCGTACCGCTCCGCGAGCCACTCGCGCACGAAGGGCATGAGCCCGCCGAGCTGGACGACGCGGACCGGGCGCTGGGTGTCGGTGGCCACCACACCATCCTTGCCGGGCGGCGGTCGCGACGTCCAAGGCGCCTCGCGGCCACGAGACGCCCACGCCACCCCCGCCACCGTGTGCGGGAGGATGTGCGCGACCATCCGGGTGACCACGCGAGGAGAACCATGGACGACCTGCTCGACCGGCTGCGCGAGAGCGTCGGCGCCGGCCACGTCCTGACCGACGACGCCGACGTCGCGGCGTACGTCGTCGACTGGACCGGCACCATCGCCGGGCGAGCGCTCGCGGTGGTTCGGCCGGGCTCGACCGAGGAGGTCGCGGCCGTGGTGGCGGCCTGCGCCGGAGCAGGCGTGCCGGTGGTCCCGCAGGGCGGCAACACCGGGCTGGTCGGCGGCGGTGTGCCCGACGCGTCGGGCCGCCAGGTCGTCCTCTCGCTCGGGCGGATGCGCCGGGTGCGCGAGGTCGACCCGGTCGCGGGCACCGTCACCGTCGACGCCGGCGTGGTGCTGGCCGACGTGCAGGCTGCGGCCGAGAAGGTGGACCGGCTGTTCCCCATGTCGCTGGGGTCGGAGGGCAGCTGCACGATCGGCGGCAACCTCTCCACCAACGCCGGCGGCACCGCGGTGCTGCGCTACGGCATGACCCGCGAGCTCGTGCTCGGCCTCGAGGTCGTGCTGCCCGACGGCCGGGTCTGGGACGGGCTGCGCGGGCTCCGCAAGGACAACACCGGCTACGACCTCACCCAGCTGTTCGTGGGTGCGGAGGGCACCCTCGGCGTCATCACCGGCGCGGTGCTGCGGCTCTTCCCCGCCACCCCGCGGCACGCCACCGCCTGGGTCGCCGTGCCGTCCGTCGACGCCGCGGTCTCCCTGCTCGGCCTGGCCCAGCAGCACGCCGGCGTGCACCTGTCGACGTTCGAGATCGCCAACCGCCAGGCCATCGACCTCGTCCTGAAGCACCTGCCCGGGGCGACCGATCCCCTGGGCGAGCCGAGCGACTGGTACGTCCTGGTCGAGCTCGCCGGGTCCGCCTCCGACGACGGGCTCGACGAGGTCCTGGAGTCGCTGCTCGGCGAGGCCGTCGAGTCCGACTGCGCCACCGACGCGGCGATCGCGGGCAGCCCCGCCCAGCGGTCCGCCCTGTGGGGGCTGCGCGAGGGCATCTCCGAGGTGCAGAAGGTCGAGGGCGCCACGCTCAAGCACGACGTCACCCTGCCGATCGCGCGGCTCGCGGAGTGGACCGACGCGATCGGGCCACACCTGCAGGAGGTGTGCCCGGGCGTCCGCCTGGTCACCTACGGCCACGTCGGCGACGGCAACCTCCACTACAACCTCAACGCGCCGCTGGCCGACGGCCGCAGCGACGACGACACGCTGCGGGCCGCCGCGGCCGACCTGACCACCGCCATCTACGCGTCGGTGGCCCGCGAGGCGGGGTCGATCAGCGCGGAGCACGGCCTCGGGCGCACGAAGGCGGCGGCAGCGGCGTCGTACAAGTCGGACGTCGAGGTCGACCTGATGCGGGCGGTCAAGCAGGCGCTCGACCCTGCGGGCCTGATGAACCCCGGCGTCCTCGTGCCGCCCGCCCCTGGCGCGTCCGCCTAGGCTGCAGCGCATGAAGGCACAGACCCTCGGCCGCGTCGTGCTCGGCGGCTTCCTGGTGACCGCCGGCGTGCTGCACCTGACCACGCAGCGCGAGGAGTTCCGCGCCCAGGTGCCCGACTGGTTCCCGGTCGACGAGGACCTCACGGTGCTCGGCTCCGGGGTCGTGGAGGTGGCCCTTGGCGGGGCGTTCGTCGCGCTGCCGCGTCACCGGCGCACCATCGGTGCGCTGCTGGCCGCGTTCTTCGTGGCGATCTTCCCCGGCAACATCGCCCAGTACGTCGAGGGCAACGACGCCTTCGGTCTCGACACCGACGCGGCGCGCCTCGGGCGGCTGTTCTTCCAGCCGGTGCTCGTCCTCTGGGCGCTGTGGGCGGGCGGACTGCTGAGCCGGCGCCGCCCGGTCCTCACCGAGGAGGAGCAGCGCGAGGAGGTCGAGACGGGCGAGTAGCGCCGCTGGACGTGGAGCCTCAGGGGGTCGGCAGCCAGCCCACCCGCCCGGCGAGGACGGCGTACCCCACGAACGCGCCCACGTCGAGCAGCGTGTGGGCGACCACGAACGGCATCACCCGGCCCCAGCGGCGGAACAGCCACCCGAACAGCAGGCCCATCGCCAGGTTGCCGACGAACCCGCCGAGCCCCTGGTAGAGGTGGTAGCTGCCGCGCAGCAGCGCAGCGAGCCCGATCGCGGCGCTGTCCCCGAAACCGATCTGCCGCAGCCGCACCTGCACGAAGCCGAGGACGACGAACTCCTCCAGCACCGCGTTCTGCGCGGCCGACAGCACCAGCACCGGGACCCGCCACCACTCCTCCGGCAGCGACTGGGCGACCACCGTCAGGTTGGTGCCGAGCGCGAACGTGGCGAGGTAGAACACCACCCCCACCGAGCCGACGCCGGCGGCCAGCAGCGCACCGCGGCCCCAGTCACCGATCGTGCTCCAGCCGCCGTCGCGGGCCCACACGTCCTTGACCCTGGTCCCCGAGCGCACCAGGAGGTAGGCCGCCAGCGCCACCGGCACGAGCGCGAAGGCGATCCGCAGCAGCTGGTAGGTGAGGTCGAGCCAGGGCCGGTCGGGGGCCAGCGAGTCGTTGAGGTTGGCCGCCTGCGACGACAGCGATCCCGGGGCGGTCAGCGCCGAGACGATGCTG
>DATIAJ010000206.1:0-3392 GCA_035458105.1 Nocardioides sp.
TGAACCTGACGCCGTACCTCAACGACGCCGGCCGGGCGGCGATGGACGGCGTCGAGCAGGACTGCGTCTTCGACCTGCTCGACAACGCCTTCGTCCGGTCATCGACGCTGAGTGCCGACGGGCGGCCGATGTCGGAGCTGATGACGCGGGAGCCGTTCGCCTCCATCATCGAGGCTCAGCGCATCGGCACGATCCGGCCGCGGGTGCCGGTGCTGGTCACCCACTCCGCGCTCGACGACACCATCCCGTACGGCGTCGGGCGGGCGATGGCGCGGTCGTGGTGCGCGGCCGGAGCAAACGTCCGCTTCTCGACCAACGTCGCGCCGCTCCACGTCGGCGGCATGGCGCCGCACCTGGCCGAGGCGCTGCCGTTCTTCGAGGCGCGCTTCGCCGGACTGCCCCAGCTCGCCAACTGCTGGACGCTGTGAACGCGGGTCCCCGCCCTCTCGGTGGGCGGGGACCTGCGCCAGGACTGCTCAGACGACCCAGCCGATGTTCTCGGCGACCAGGTCGGCTGCCGGGTAGATCCCGCGCAGCTCCTCGCGCCGCCGGAGCAGCTCGACCACCGCACCCGTGTTGCGGTCAGCCAGCTGCCGACGACGCTCCATCTGCCGCGCGATCTTGTCCTCGTCCATGACTCCCCCTCAGGAAGATGTTGGGCGGACCGCCCGCCCTCATGGATTGGATCGTTACAAGTCCGGGCTACACAAGAGTTCCGCCCGTGTTAACACCACGCAACATCAACGGAAAAGGCGTGCACGGACCTGCCCGCAAGGCGACGCGGATCAGGCGCGTACGGCGTCTCGTCCCCGCACGTGGAGGGCGGCCGACAGCAGCAGGATGGCCACCCCGGCGATGGAGAGGCCGAGCCCGACCAGGGCGGGGGCGCGGAGCCCCCAGCCGGCCGCGATGACGAGCCCGCCCAGCCAGGCGCCGAGCGCGTTGGCGATGTTGAGCGAGGCGTGGTTCATCGCGGCGCCGAGGGTCTGGGCGTCGCCGGCGACGTCCATCAGCCGCAGCTGGAGGTTGACGACCAGCACCGAGCCGAGCGTGGTGATGAGGAAGACGACGGGCAGGGCGGCCCAGCCGTGGGGGGCGGCGAGCCAGAAGGCCAGCATGGTGAACGCCATGCCCACGCCGCCGATGATCAGCGAGCGGAAGATCGACCAGTCGGCCATCACCCCGGCCAGCCACGTCCCGGCCACCATGCCGAGGCCGAAGGACAGCAGGAAGACCGCCACCGACCGCTCACCCAGGCCGGCCACGTCGGTCACCACGGGGGCGATGTAGGAGTAGACGGCGAACATGCCGCCGAAGCCGACCGCGCCGGCGAGCAGGGTCAGCCACACCTGCGGGACCTTGAAGGCGGAGAGCTCGCGACGACCGCTCGCGCCCGCGTCACCGGGCACGGAGGGGACCAGCCACACGACGAGCGCCAGGGTCAGCACGGCAAGGGCGGCGGAGGCCCAGAAGGCCGCGCGCCAGCCGAGCTCCTGGCCCAGCACGGTGGCCGCCGGTACGCCGATCACGTTGGCGACCGACAGGCCGAGCATCACCAGCGACACCGCGCGGCCCTTGCGGGACGGGCGGGCCATGCTCGCCGCCACCAGCGAGGCGACACCGAAGTAGGCGCCGTGCGGCAGGCCGGCGGCGAAGCGGGCGAGCATCAGCTGCTCGTAGGACGTCGCGAGCGCACTCAGGCCGTTGCCGACGGCGAAGGCCGCCATCAGGGACACCAGCAGGGCGCGCCGCGGGAGACGGGCACCGAGGAACGCCAGCACCGGCGCGCCGACGACCACCCCGACGGCGTACGCCGAGATGACGTGCCCACCGGTCGGGATCGAGACGTCGACACCGGCGGCGATCTGGGGCAGCAGGCCCATCGTGACGAACTCGGTGGTGCCGATGGCGAACCCGCCCATCGCCAGCGCGAGGACGGCGAGGCCGAAGTGGCGCGCGGTCACCGACGGGACGTCGAGGTCGCCGGAGGGGTCGGCGGGAGGGGCGGAGGTCTCGGCAGTCGTCGTCATCACCTGGCGCAAGACGAGGACCCCCGGGGTTTGTTCCCGGGGGCCCTCGTCTGTGACGGGGGTCGCGCTCAGCCCAGCGAGGCGATGGCCTCGTTGAACGTGGCCGACGGACGCATCACCGCGGCCGCCTTCTCCGCGTCAGGGCGGAAGTAGCCACCGATGTCGGCCGGCTTGCCCTGCACGGCGAGCAGCTCGTCGACGATCGTCTGCTCGTTCTCGCGCAGCCTCGAGGCGAGCGAGGCGAACGCGGCGGCGAGGTCGGCGTCGTCCGCCTGCTTCGCCAGCTCCTCGGCCCAGTAGAGGGCGAGGTAGAAGTGGGAGCCGCGGTTGTCGATGGTGCCGAGCTTGCGGCCGGGCGAGCGGTCCTCGTTGAGGAACGTCTCGGTGGCCTTGTCGAGGGTGTCGCCGAGGATCTTCGCCCGCTTGTTGTCGTCGTAGCCGGCGAGGTGCTCGAGCGAGGCAGCGAGTGCGAAGAACTCACCCAGGCTGTCCCAGCGGAGGTAGTCCTCCTTGACGAGCTGCTGCACGTGCTTGGGCGCCGAGCCGCCGGCGCCGGTCTCGAAGAGGCCGCCGCCGTTCATCAGCGGGACGATCGAGAGCATCTTGGCACTGGTGCCGAGCTCGAGGATCGGGAAGAGGTCGGTGTTGTAGTCGCGCAGCACGTTGCCAGTCACCGAGATGGTGTCCTCGCCCTTGCGGATGCGCTCGAGGGAGTACGTCGTCGCGGCGGCGGGCGCCATCACCCGGAGGTCCAGCCCCTCGGTGTCGTGGTCCTGGAGGTACTGGTTGACCTTGGCGATGAGGTTGGCGTCGTGGGCGCGGGTCTCGTCGAGCCAGAAGATCGCCGGGGTCTCGCTGGCCCGGGCACGGGTGACGGCGAGCTTGACCCAGTCGCGGATGGAGGCGTCCTTGGTCTGGCAGGCGCGCCAGATGTCGCCCGCCTCGACGTCGTGCGACATCAGCACGTCGCCGGAGGCGTTGCGGACCTCGACCTTGCCGGCCGCCGGGATCTCGAAGGTCTTGTCGTGCGAGCCGTACTCCTCGGCGGCCTTCGCCATCAGGCCGACGTTGGGCACCGAGCCCATGGTCGAGGGGTCGAGGGCGCCGTGGGTGCGGCAGTCGTCGATGGCGGCCTGGTAGACACCGGCGTAGGAGGAGTCCGGGATCACGGCGAGGGTGTCCTGCTGCTCGCCGTCGGCGTTCCACATCTGGCCGGAGGTGCGGATCATCGCCGGCATCGAGGCGTCGATGATGACGTCGGAGGGGACGTGCAGGTTGGTGATGCCGCGGTCGGAGTCGACCATCGCCAGCGCCGGGCCCTCGGCCAGGCCCTTCTCGAAGGCGGCCTTGATCTCCGCGCCG
>DATIAJ010000207.1:0-9642 GCA_035458105.1 Nocardioides sp.
GGCTTCTGCTCGGACCGGTCCTCGGTCGCGCCCCCTGCGCGCTCAGCCTGCTGCTCGGCCTGGCGCTGCTTGCGGGTGCGGGTGCGCACGGTCGTCTGCGGCGCCGGCTCGGCGGCCGCGGCGGGCTCGGCGGACCGCTCCGGCTGGGCGGGCGCCGGCGCCGACTGGGCCGGGCCACTTCCGGACTGGAGGGCCCGGATGGCGTCGACGAGCTGCGCCTTCTTCATCGAGCCGGCTCCGGCGATGCCGAGTCCCGCGGCCATCGACTTGAGGTCGGCGAGGAGCATCGAGCTGAGCCCGCCCGACTTCTTGGCAGGCTTGGTGGCAGCGTTCTCCGCAGCAGCAGAGGGGGTCTCGGTCACGTGGATCCTTCGCACGTCGCGTCGCCTCCCGGACCGACACGAGCGGCCGGCGAGGCGGATGGTGGGCGCCCGTCCACGCGGACCTCGCGACATCGCGGGGACCGGGACGGGCTGGTACGCCGAACGGCGCGCGGTCAGGTTAGCAGGGCTCCGTCCTTGCGACGGCCTGACGGCGCAGAAGTCTGGCGTGTTCCTGTCACCGGGTGGCGGCACATCGCACGCATCCGTCAGCCACAGGTGCAATCTGCCGCCACCTTCGACGCGGCCCTCAGACGAGCCGCGCGCCGTCGACGTCGATCGAGAGATGATGGGTAGTCCAGCCGCTCGGGCACCGCGCCAGCAGGTCGGCGGTGTCGGCCGACCCGAAGGCCAGCACGGTCGGCCCGGCACCGGAGACCACCGCGGGCACGCCGTCCGCGCGGAGTCGACGTACGAGCGCCAGCGTCTCGGGCATGGCGGGCTCGCGCTGGTCCTGGTGGAGCCAGTCGCGGGTCGCGGCGAGGAGGTGCTCGGGCTGCCCGTTGAGGGCGGCCACCAGCAGCGCGGCGCGCCCGGAGTTCGCGGCGGCGTCGGCGTGCGGCACGGAGTCGGGCAGCAAGCCGCGGGCGACGGTGGTCTCCACCCCGGTCGGCGGGACGAACGCCACGGCGGTGACCCGCGGGTCGACCCCGGCGCGGACGGCGTACCAGTGCCCGTCCTCGCGGCCGGAGATGACGAAGCCGCCGAAGAAAGCCGGAGCGACGTTGTCGGGGTGGCCCTCGAGGTCGGCGGCGAGGTCGAAGAGCGCCTCGTCGGAGGCGAGCAGCTGGCCACCGGCGACCAGTGCCCGGGCGAGCACGACGCCCGCCACGATCGCGGCGGACGACGAGCCGAGCCCGCGTGCGTGCGGGATCGCGTTGCGGCAGCGCAGGCGCAGCCCGGGCGGCTGCTCCCCCATCAGCTCGAAGGCCGCGCGCATCGACCGCACCACCAGGTGCGACTCGTCGCGGGGTACGCCGTCCGCGCCGGCGCCGTCGACGTCGACCACGAGCCCCTCGGGCAGCACCTCCGCCTCGAGCTCGTCACGCAGCGACAGCGCCAGGCCGAGGGAGTCGAATCCCGGGCCGAGGTTGGCCGAGGTCGCCGGGACGGTGACCCGCACCGGCCCGGCGACGAACTGGGTCATCAGCCGAGGCCGGCTGCGGCCGCGGCCGCCTCGACGTCGGCGTCGACGACCGTGTCGACGATGTCACCGCAGGACTCCAGGGCGGTGGCGGTGTCCTTCAGGCCGTGGCCGGTGACGGTGATCGCGACCGTCGCGCCCGAGAAGACCTGGCCGGACTCCAGCGCCGCCAGCAGACCGGCGACGCCGGCCGCCGACGCGGGCTCGACGAAGACGCCGTCGTTGCGGGCGAGCTCGAGCTGAGCGGCGAGGATCTGCGCGTCCGAGAGGGCCGCGAACCCGCCCTCGGACTCCTTGGCCGCCTGCTCGGCGAGGTGCCACGACGCGGGGTTGCCGACCCGGATCGCGGTCGCCTTGGTCTCCGGGTCGGGGAACGGCTCGCCGGTCACCAGCGGCGCCGCGCCCTCGGCCTGGAAGCCGAGCATCCGCGGCCGCTTGGTCGCGCGGCCGAGGTCGGCGTACTGCTGGTAGCCGAGCCAGTAGGCCGAGATGTTGCCGGCGTTGCCGACCGGCAGCAGGTGCACGTCGGGCGCGTCGCCGAGGAAGTCGACGATCTCGAACGACGCCGTCTTCTGCCCCTGCAGCCGGACCGGGTTGACCGAGTTGACCAGCTCGACCGGGTAGCCCTTCGACAGGCCGATCGCCATCGACAGGCAGTCGTCGAAGTTGCCGCGCACCATGATGACCTGCGCACCGTGCACGACCGCCTGGGCGAGCTTGCCGGCGGCGATCTTGCCCTCGGGGATGAGCACGAGCGGCTTGAGCCCGGCCTTCGCGGCGTACGCCGCCATGGACGCCGAGGTGTTGCCCGTCGAGGCGCAGACGACCGCCTCGGCGCCGAGGTGCAACGCATGAGAGATCGCGGCCGTCATGCCGCGGTCCTTGAACGAGCCGGTCGGGTTGTCGCCCTCGACCTTGAGCCACACCTCTCCGCCGGTGAGCCCGGAGAGCCACTCGGAGTGCACGAGGGGGGTGCCGCCCTCGCGGAGCGTCACGGCGGGCATGCCCTCGGGCAGGTCGAGGAGGTCGCGGTACTCCTCGATCACCCCGTGCCACTGGTGGGTCCTGACGGTGGTGGTCATTCGTCGCCTCCCTCGACCCGCATCACCGAGGTGACCTCGCGGACGATGTCCATGCTGCGCAGCTGGTCGACGGTCGCGCTGAGCGCCGCGTCGGGCGCGGCGTGCGAGACGACGACCAGCTGGGCGTCGGCGCCCCGGCCCTCCTGGCGGACGGTCTGGATCGACACGTCGTGGTCGGCGAACGCATTGGCCACGGCCGCGAGCACGCCGGCGCGGTCGTCCACGTCGATCGCGACGTGGTAGCGGGTGCGGGTCTCCCCCATCGGCAGGACGGCACGGTCGGCATAGGCCGACTCGCCGGCGCCGCGGGTCTCGGCGAGGCGGTTGCGGGCGACCGTGACCAGGTCACCGAGCACGGCGCTCGCCGTGGGCGCGCCTCCCGCGCCGGGGCCGTAGAACATCAGCTGTCCGGCCGCCTCCGACTCGACGAAGACGGCGTTGTAGGCCTCGCGGACGCTCGCCAGCGGGTGGGAGCGCGGGATCATCGCCGGGTGGACGCGCGCGGCGACCTGCTCCTGGCCGTCGGGACCCGGACGCAGCTCGCAGATCGCGAGCAGCTTGACCACCGAGTCCATGTCGCGGGCGCTGGCGACGTCGGCCGCCGTGACCTCGGAGATCCCCTCGCGGTGGACGTCGGCGGCGGTCACCCGCGAGTGGAAGGCGAGGCTGGCCAGGATGGCCGCCTTGGCCGCGGCGTCGAAGCCCTCGACGTCGGCGGTCGGGTCGGCCTCGGCGTAACCGAGCTCCTGGGCCTCCTCGAGCGCCTCGGAGAAGCCGGCGCCGGAGGTGTCCATCTTGTCGAGGATGAAGTTGGTGGTGCCGTTGACGATGCCCAGCACCCGGGTGACGCGGTCGCCGGCGAGCGACTCGCGCAGCGGGCGCAGGATCGGGATCGCGCCGGCGACGGCCGCCTCGTAGTAGAGGTCGCGCTCGGCCTTGGCCGCCGCCTCGAACAGGGTCGGGCCGTCCTCGGCGAGCAGCGCCTTGTTGGCCGTGACCACGCTGGCGCCGTTGTCGAGCGCGGACAGGATGAGCGAGCGCGCCGGCTCGATGCCGCCGATCACCTCGACGACCAGGTCGACGTCGTCGCGGGCAACCAGGCCGTGCGCGTCGGTGGTCAGCAGGCCCTCGGGCACGTCGACGTCGCGGGGCGCGTCGAGGCGTCGTACGGCGACTCCCACCAGCTCGACGGGTGCACCGACCCGGGCAGCCAGGTCGTCGTGCTGCTCCGCGAGCAGCCGCACCACCTGGGAGCCGACCGCACCACAGCCGAGCACCGCGACGCCGAGCCGCTTGCCACCTTCACTCATCAGGCACACCCACATCGGTCGTCAACAGGTCGGCCACAGTCTCTCGTCGCAGCACGGTGAAAGTCTTCCCGTCCCGAACTCCGATCACCGGAGGACGCAGGGCGTGGTTGTAGTTGGACGCCATGGATCTGCAGTAGGCACCGGTCCCGGGCACCGCGACGAGGTCACCGGGACGTACGTCGCCGGGCAGGAACTCGTCCTTGACGACGATGTCCCCGGCCTCGCAGTGCTTGCCGACCACGCGCGACAGCGCGGGTCGCGCGCCGGACGGGCGGGAGGCGATCGTCGCGGAGTAGTCGGCGTCGTAGAGGGCGGTGCGGATGTTGTCGCTCATCCCGCCGTCGACCGAGACGTAGGTGCGCACGAGCCCGCCGTCGAGGGCGACCTCCTTGACCGTGCCGACCTCGTAGACGGTGCACATGGAGGGCCCGACGATCGCCCGGCCGGGCTCGATGGACAGCCGCGGCACCGTGACGCCGAGGCCGCGGCACTCGTGCTCGACGATCTCGGTGATCTCCTTCGCCAGCAGGGCGGGCTCGGACGGGTCGTCCTGGGTCGTGTAGGCGATGCCGAAGCCGCCACCGAGGTCCATCTCCGGCATCTCGACGCCCACCTCCTCGACGACGCGGGCGTGCAGCGCCAGCACCCGGCGGGCCGCGACCTCGAAGCCGGAGGTGTCGAAGATCTGGCTGCCGATGTGGGAGTGCAGGCCGAGCAGGCGCAGCCCCGGCGCGTCGTGCACCCGGCGTACGGCCTCGATCGCGTCGCCGCTGGCGATCGAGAAGCCGAACTTCTGGTCCTCGTGGGCGGTGGCGATGTACTCGTGCGTGTGGGCCTCCACGCCGGCGGTGACCCGCACCATGACGCCCGTGGTCCGCCCGAGCTCGGCCGTGACGGCGGCCAGCCGCTCGATCTCGTGAAAGGAGTCCACGATGACCCGACCCACGCCGAGCTCGACGGCCCGCTCCAGCTCGCCGACGGTCTTGTTGTTGCCGTGGAAGCCGACCCGTTCCATCGGGAACCCGGCCCGCTCGGCAACGGCCAGCTCGCCGCCCGAGCACACGTCGAGCGACAGCCCCTCCTCGGCCAGCCACCGGGCGACCGTGGTGCAGAGGAACGCCTTGCCCGCGTAGTAGACGTCGAACTGCACCGATCCCTGGCGAGCGAAGGCGTCGCGGAAGGCGACGGCCCGGCTGCGGAAGTCGGCCTCGTCGAGGACGTACGCCGGTGAGCCGTGCTCGCGCACCAGCTCGGGCAGCGGCACGCCACCGACGCTCAGGACGCCGTCGACCTTGGTCGCCGTCCGCGACCAGAGCAGCGGGACGAGGGCGTCGGGGTCGCTCGGCTCACGCAGCCAGTGCGGCCCGCGCAGGGCGCCGTCCGCGTGGGCCCAACCGGACGGGTGTGCGGTGGGCACGCCCGATCACATCCTCTCGGGGGCCGAGACGCCGAGCAGGTCGAGCCCGTTGGCGAGAACTGTCCGCACCGCCTGCACGAGGACGAGTCGCGCCTCGTTGGTCGCCGTGACGGGCTCGTCACCCTGCGGCAGCATCCGGCACTCCTTGGTGTCGTACCACCGGTTGAACACGGCGGCGGTGTCCTCGAGGTAGCGGGCGACGCGGTGCGGCTCGCGCAGCTCCGCAGCGCTGGCGACGACCCGCGGGAACTCGGCGAGCGCACGGAGCAGGCGGCCGTCGAGCTCGTGGACCAGCAGCGAGGGGTCGTACGCCTCACCCGGGAGGGACATCCCGACGTCGGCGGCGTTCTCCATCATCCGGCAGGTGCGCGCGTGGGCGTACTGGACGTAGTAGACGGGGTTGTCGCTCGAGGCCTTGGTGATCTCGGCGACGTCGAGGGTGAGCGGGCTGTCGGCCGGGTAGCGGGCCAGCGAGTAGCGCAGCGCGTCCACACCGATCTCGTCGACCAGCTCGTTGAGCGTGACGATCGTCCCGGCCCGCTTGGACAACCGCAGCTCCTCGCCGTCACGCATGATCTTGACCAGCTGGCCGATCATCACGTCGAGGGTCAGCGCCGGGTCGTCGCCCACGCAGGCCGCCATGGCGCGCAGCCGGCCGACGTAGCCGTGGTGGTCGGCACCCAGCAGGTAGATGCAGTGGTCGAAGCCGCGAGCGCGCTTGTTGAGGTAGTAGGCGGTGTCGGAGGCGAAGTAGGTGAGCTCGCCGTTGGAGCGGATCAGCACCCGGTCCTTGTCGTCACCGAAGTCCGTCGTGCGCATCCACAGCGCGCCGTCGGCCTCGAAGAGATGGCCGTTGTCCTTGAGGCTCCGCAAGGTGTCGGCCACCGAGCCGTGGGACTCGTCAGCGTGGAGGTCGCGCTCGGAGAACCACACGTCGAAGTGGGTGTTGAAGCCGTCGAGCTGGTCCTGCTGCTCCTTCAGCTGCAGCGCGTAGCCCGCCTCACGGAAGGCCGCGAGCCGCTCCCCTTCGGGGAGGTCGACGATGTCCGGCTGCCGGCGGACGATCTCTGCGGCAAGGTCGGCGATGTACGCCCCCTGGTAACCGTCCTCCGGGATCGGGTTGCCCAGCGCGGACGCCTCGAGGGAGGCGCCGAAGAGGTCCATCTGGTTGCCGCGGTCGTTGATGTAGAACTCACGCGCCACTGAGGCGCCCGCCGCTTCGAGCACGCGCCCGATGGCGTCGCCGAGCACGGCCCACCTGGTGTGTCCGAGGTGGAGCGGGCCGGTCGGGTTGGCCGAGATGAACTCGATGTTGACCGACTGCCCGGCCAGGGTCTGGGAGGAGCCGTACGCCTCGCCCGCCGCGACGATGTCGGCCGCGACCTGGCCCTGGGCCCCGGCCTCGACCGTGACGTTGAGGAAGCCCGGTCCGGCGACCTCGACCTCGGCGACGCCGTCAGCGGCGCGGAGCCGCTCGGCGACGAGGTCGGCGAAGGCGCGCGGGTTGGTCCCGGCCCGCTTGGCGAGCTGGAGCGCGACGTTGGTGGCGTAGTCGCCGTGCCCCTTCTGCCGGGGTCGCTCCACCGTGACCTGGGTCGGTACGCCGTCGGGCAGCGTGATCGCGCCGTCGGCCACGAGGGCCTCCAGCACGTCGACGATGGTCTCGGAGAGCTGATCGGGATTCACCGGACAAGCCTATCGGCGGTCCGCGGCAGGGGCCGAACCGGTTTCACGCCGTGGCCCGCGTACCTGCTCCACGTCCTGCCCTAGGGTTCGGGTCGTGACGACGCACCCCACCTACGACCAGCTGATCGATCTCCCGGCCTACGTCGAGCAGCCCGTGCCGATGCCCTTCGAGGACATCAACGGCCACCTCAACGTCCGCCACTACATCGGCATCGCCAGCGAGGGGCTCGACGAGTCGCTCGTCGAGGTCGGCATCCCACAGATGTGGCCCCTGACCCACGGTCACGCGTGCTTCACCGCCGAGCACCACGTCAGCTACCTCAACGAGCTGCGCACCGGCGACACGATGTCGGCCCGGGTGCGGATGCTCGGCCGCTCCGAGCGTGCGGCCCACGTGCTGATCTACCTGCTGGACGAGACGCATGAGCAGGTGGCGTGCGTGGTCGAGGAGATCTTCCTGCACATCGAGCTCGAGGACCGGCGCACCGCGCCCTGGCCCGACGACGTCGCCGCCAAGCTCGACGCGCGGATCGCCGAGCACGAGCGCCTGCCCTTCCCCGTCGTCACGTCCGGGTCGCTGGCCCTGCGCTGAGGCGGTTTCACCACCGCGCCGCACGACCGGTAGTCTTCACCGCGCACCAGGTCCGGAGCGATCCGGAACGGTGCGGGCCTCCGTAGCTCAGGGGATAGAGCACTGGTTTCCGGTACCAGGTGCCGCAGGTTCGAATCCTGCCGGAGGCGCCCTGTGATGTCGCAAGACATCGGCGACAACGGACCTACGGACACGTGGGTCCGTCGCTCATTTCGGGCTGCGTGCGGTGACATCAGCTCGGGACCAAAGACCCCTGTCACGGCGGGCGTGGAGCCGTAGCGTGGACCAAGGCCTGGGATCTCACGCAGGGGGCACGATGAGCGGTGGTTTCGGTATCGACGTCGGGACCGCGAACACGGTGGTGTGCCACCGGACCCGCGGGGTGGTGCTGGACGAGCCGTCGGTGATGGTGGTCCGCACCTCGGAGGCGAGGACGCGACGGCTCCGGCCCCTGCTGGTCGGGCGCGAGGCACGCGACCTGATGGGTCGCTGCCCCGTCGGGCTCTCCGCCGTGCGTCCGCTCCACGACGGGGTGATCGTCGACCTCGAGGCCGCCCGGGCGTTCATGGCCGCGCTGCTGGCCAAGGTGGACCTGCCCGCGTGGCAGCGGATCGGTTCCCGCGCCGTCATCGGAGTGCCGGCCGGGGCGACCGCCCTCGAGCGGCGCGCCCTGCTGGAGGTGGCCGACGAAGCCGGCATGCGGAAGCCCGCGCTGCTCCCGGAGCCGATCGCGGGCGCGGTCGGCTGCGGCCTCGATCCCCTGGAGCCCCGGGCACACATGGTCCTCGACATCGGCGGCGGCACCTCGGAGATCACCGCGTTCTGCTACGGCGGCGTCCTGTCGCACCGCTCGTCGCGGATAGCGGGCGACGAGATGACGCTCACCCTCTACCGCTACCTGCGAGCCGAGCACCAGCTGCTCGTCGGCGAGCTCGCGGCGGAGGCCCTGAAGTGCACGGTGGACGCCGAGGAGGGCCTCTCGTCCGTCGTGCAGGGCATCGACCTGGCCACCGGCCGGCCGCGCCTGAAGACCCTGGACTCCGCCGAGGTCCTCGAGGCGCTGCAGCCCACGGCCGACGCGATCATCACCGCCCTCGCGGGCGTGCTGGACGACCTGCCCCCGCAGGCGGCCGACGACGTCCTCACCGAGGGGGTCGTGGTCTTCGGCGGCTCCAGCCTGCTGCGCGGCTTCGACAAGATGGTCGAGTCCGCGCTGGGCTTCCCCGTCCGGATGGCCGACCGGCCGCTCACCTGCGTGGCGGAGGGCGCCGCCCGCTGCCTGGCCGACCCCGACGTGGTCCGCGCCTACGAGGACGCGTTCCTCGAGGCGGGCTGACCGCCGACCCGGCCGTCACCGGTCGCGCCGGCTCCGAGGTCCCGTCCGCAGGATCTCCTCCTCGTGGGCGAAGAAGTACTGCAGCACCGGCAGCACGACGGCCCCGGACGTGCTGACCCCATGACCACCGCCGCGGACGAACGAGGTCGCCACCACGCGCGGGCGCTCGATCGGGGCGGCTGCGGTGAACCACGAGTCCGGAGCACCGTTGAGGGCCGACGGGTCCTGGGCGGAGCCGGTCTTCGCGCCGGCCCGGACGGGCAGGGCCGTCAGGATGCCGGCGGTGCCGGACGACGCGGCGAGCGCCATGCCGTCGCGGACCGGCCCCAGCCTGTCGGCGTACGGCAGCCGCCGCGGTCGCGGCCACCGGAGGGCGGACCGGCCACGCCCCTCCCCGTACGCCAGGCCCAGGTGCGGCGTGACCATGGCACCGGTCGCGATCCCTGCGGTCCACAGGGCGTCCTGCAGCGGCGTCACCGTGAGGTAGCCCTGTCCGATGCCGAGGATGACGGTGGAGCCGGGGAACCACGTCCCGCCGTCGCGGGCGACCGAGGCCGGGGTGCCGAGGTAGCCGCCGACCTCCCCGGGCAGGTCGATGCCGGTCGGTCTGCCGACGCCCAGGCTCCGCGCCGTGCTGATCATCGGCTCGGGGCCCATGGCCCACGCGAGCTGGTAGAAGTACACGTTGTTGGACC
>DATIAJ010000208.1:0-25169 GCA_035458105.1 Nocardioides sp.
TCGAGGAGACCTGCAAGATGCGGGCCTTCGTGCAGCTGTGGGACGAGATCACCCGCGAGCGCTACGGCGTGCAGGACCCGAAGATGCGCCGGTTCCGCTACGGCGTGCAGGTCAACTCGCTCGGCCTCACCGAGGCGCAGCCGGAGAACAACGTCCAGCGCATCGTGCTCGAGATGCTCGGCGTGACGCTGTCCAAGGACGCCCGCGCCCGGGCCGTCCAGCTGCCCGCCTGGAACGAGGCGCTCGGCCTGCCGCGGCCGTGGGACCAGCAGTGGTCGCTGCGCTTCCAGCAGGTGCTCGCGTTCGAGTCCGACCTGCTCGAGTACGACGACATCTTCGCCGGCAGCCACGTGATCGAGGCCAAGGTCGCCGAGCTGGTCGAGGGCGCCCGGGCCGAGATCGACCGGGTGCAAGCGATGGGCGGGGCGATCGCGGCCGTGGAGTCGGGCTACATGAAGCAGAACCTCGTGTCAGCCCACGCCGCCCGGCGGGCCCGCATCGAGTCCGGCGAGGAGGTCATCGTCGGGGTCAACCGGTTCGAGACGACCGAGCCGTCCCCGCTGACCGCCGACCTCGACGCCGCGATCCAGGCCGCCGACCCCGAGGCCGAGCGCGCCGCACTGGCGAGCCTCGAGGCGTGGAAGGCGCAGCGCGACGAGTCCGAGGTCGCCGCGGCGCTGGCCGCGCTGGCTGAGGCGGCCAAGACCGACGCGAACCTGATGAAACCCACGCTGGCCGCGGCCCGCGCGGGCGCGACGACGGGGGAGTGGGCCGGCACGTTGCGCGAGGTCTTCGGCGAGTTCCGCGCGCCCACGGGTGTCAGCGGCGCCGTCGGTGTCGCGGAAGCCGGTGCCGACCTCGCCGCCGTGCGGGAGCGGGTGAAGGCGACCGGGGAGGAGCTGGGCGGTCGACTGCGGGTGCTGGTCGGCAAGCCGGGGCTCGACGGTCACTCCAACGGCGCCGAGCAGGTCGCCGTACGAGCGCGCGACGCCGGCTTCGAGGTGATCTACCAGGGCATCCGCCTCACCCCCGAGCAGATCGTGGCTGCGGCCGTGGCCGAGGACGTGCACCTCGTCGGCCTCTCCATCCTCTCCGGCTCGCACATGGAGCTGGTTCCCGACGTGCTCGACGGGCTCGAGGCCGCGGGGCTCGGGGACGTCCCGGTCATCGTGGGCGGGATCATCCCGAGCTCGGACGCCCGGGCGCTGGTCGAGCGCGGCGTCGCCGCGGTCTACACGCCCAAGGACTTCGGGCTGACCGAGATCATGGGCGGTTTCGTGGACGTCATCCGCGCTGCCCACGGCTTGGACGAGGACAGGTAAGGCTGGCCTAACCCTCTGCTACCCTCCCGGCGTGGGCAAGAAGGACAAGAAGCTGCGAGCCAAGGCGGTCGACCCCGTCCGGCTGACGCGCAAGCTCCCCAAGACCGAGTGCTGCGTGGCCAAGAAGCGCTGCCAGCGCTGCCCCCTGCGCATGCTGAAGGAAGGCACCCTTCCCGCTGGCTACACCGTGCACAAGCGCAAGCTGGTGCGGCTCGACGGCAAGAAGGTCACGAAGAAGAAGCTCGCCAAGGCCGCCTGACGTCCCGGCCGACGCGCGACCGCCCGTACCCCCACCGAGGAGCCCACGTGCCCGCCTCCCGCTTCGTCGAGCAGCTCAACACCCAGATCGGCAACGAGCTCGCCGCCCACAACCAGTACCTCGCCTGCGCCATCTACTACGACGCGCTGACGATGCCCCGGATGGCGGCCTTCTTCTACGAGCAGGCGCTCGAGGAGCGCGGGCACGCGATGATGATGGTCCAGTACCTCGTCGACACCGACGCCGAGGTCGTCATCCCGGGCGTCGACGCGCCGACGTCGACCTTCGCGGACGTCGTGGCACCGGTCGAGCTCGCCCTGGCCCAGGAGCGCCGGGTCACCGACCAGATCAGCGGGCTGCTGCGCACCGCGCGCGAGGAGGGCGACTTCGCCTCCGAGCAGTTCATGCAGTGGTTCATCAAGGAGCAGGTCGAGGAGGTCGCGACGATGAGCGACCTGCTGGCCGTGGCCACCCGCAACCGCGACGACATCGAGGACATCGAGGAGTACGTCGCCCGCGAGCACGGTGGCGAGGGGGAGGACCCCACCGCTCCGCGCCAGGCCGGCGCCGGGGGCTGACAGACTGCATCCATGGGGCGCGTCATCGTCGTGGGGGCCGGGGTCGTCGGACTGACGTGCGCCGTGCGGTTGCTCGAGGCGGGGCACCGCGTGGACATCGTCGCGCGTGACCTGCCCCTCGAGACGACGTCCGCGATCGCCGCGGCCCTCTGGTACCCCTACCGCGCCCTCCCGCAGGACCGCGTGACGGCGTGGGGGAGGGCGTCGTACGACGTCTTCGCGACGCTCGCCGACGACGAGCGGACGGGCGTGCGGATGCTCACCGGCACCGAGGTCCTGCGCGAGCACCAGCCGGACCCGTGGTGGCGCGGCGCGGTGCCGTCGCTCGACCGGGAGACGGCGCTGCCGCCCGGCTACTCCGACGGCTGGACGTTCGTCAGCCCGGTCGTCGACATGCCGGTCTTCCTGCGCTGGCTGGTGACCCGCGTGGAGGAGCTCGGAGGCACCGTCACCCGGATGAACCTGTCCGCGCTGCCCGCCGACGGGAGCCTCGTGGTCAACGCCACCGGTCTCGGCGCCCGGCACTTCGGCGCGGACCCCTCCGTGCACCCGGTGCGCGGCCAGGTCGTGGTCGTCGAGCAGGTCGGCCTCGACCGCTGGACGCTCGACAGGTCCGGGCTCACCTACGTCGTGCCGCGCACCCACGAGGTCGTGCTCGGCGGCACGGAGGTCGAGGGGGAGTGGAGTCGCACCCCCGACCCGGTCGTCGCCGAGCAGGTGCTCCACCGCGCCACCGCCCTCGTCCCCGCGCTCGAGGGCGCCCGGGTGCTACGGCACAAGGTCGGGCTGCGCCCGGCCCGCCCCGGGGTGCGTCTCGAGCGGGTGGGCGACGTCATCCACTGCTACGGCCACGGCGGCGCCGGCATGACGCTCTCGTGGGGCAGCGCCGACGAGGTGGCGGGCCTGGCCGATGGCTGACCTGCAGTGCGCCGCCCGGGTGATCGTGGCCCGGCACGGCGCTGCGGACTACGAGAGCGAGCTGCTGAGCGACGCCGGCGGCTGGCTGAGCCCGCTCGGACGCGCCCAGTCGCGCGAGCTGGGTGAGCGCCTCGAGGGCGAGCGGATCGCCCGGGTCTGGACCAGCGACCTGTCGCGTGCGGTGCAGACCGGGGAGATCGTCGCCGCGCGGCTCGGCGTCGACGTCGCCGTACGCACCGGCTTGCGCGAGTTCGGTGTCGGCGACGCGGCCGGGACCACGGGTGACCCCGATCCCTTCGCGGCGACGTTCGCCGCCTGGCTGGGTGGCGACCTCTCCGCCCGCATCCCCGGCGGCGAGAGCGGGCTCGAGGTGGTGCAGCGCTACCGGGCCGTCCTCGACGAGGTGGCCGACGCGCACCGGGGCGAGTCGGTGCTGGTGGTCAGCCACGGCGGGGTGATGTGCATGGTCCTGCCACTGCTGGCCCACAACCTCGCGCCCGACCACACCCGCGACCTGCCGCTGCCCAACTGCGGCGTGGTCACGCTGGAGGCCGACGCCGACGGCTGGGTGGCGCGGTCGTGGGCGGGTCGGGCGCTCGCCTGAGTGCACCTGTCCTTGCCGGAGCCCTGAATAGTCCGGGCGAGCAACGTAGGCAGTTCACGGCGATCCAGCCTCCGGGCACGCTCAGCCCGGCCGGCCGTCGTTCGAACTGCCTATGTTGGTCCGCTGTCGGTCCGTAGCGGTTGTGCACCGTGCAGGCAGTTGGTGCTCCGATGTCGGCGTCCCACGCTCGACCGCCCGCACGCGGCTCGCGAACTGCCTGCATGGTGTCCGTCGACGAGGGACCTCAGCGCGTGACGCCGAGGGCCCACAGCAGCAGCGCGACGGCGGCCATGACCGCCAGCGCCAGCCCCATGCGGACGGCCATCCCCTTCACCCACAGCGACGTGAGCGTCTCGGACCGGCCGCGCCGGTCGAGCGGCGTCACGTCGACGACAGCCCCGCGGTCGATCGGGCCGTAGACGTGGGGGTAGGTGTCGTCGCCGACGGGCTCGACCCGCACCTCGGCGTGGGTGAGCCGCGCCGGGTCGATCGTGAGCAGCACGAGGTGCTCGCCGGCGCCGCGGTAGTAGCGGTCGAAGACACCCTGTACCTGCTCACGCCGGCTGGCGTGGATGAACCCCTCCTCCTCGAGGCTGCGCCCGATGGTCGAGGTGGTGTAGGTCCCGGTCTCCAGCGTCCGGCGCCAGTCCGCCGCCGTGGCGATGTGGAAGATGCGCTCGGGCGCCATCAGAAGAGCCGGTGCTCGGCGTCGTCCATCCCGCGGAGGGCGTCGTAGTCGACGAGGGCGCAGGCGATGCCGCGGTCGGTGGCGAGCACGCGGGCCTGGGGCTTGATCTCCTGGGCGGCGTAGATCCCGCGGACCGGCCCCTTGCTGGTGAGCAGCGGGTCGCGGTTCAGCAGCTCGAGGTAGCGGGTGAGCTGCTCGACGCCGTCGATCTCACCGCGCCGCTTGATCTCCACCGCGACGGAGAGGCCGTCGGCGTCGCGGCACATCAGGTCGACCGGTCCGATGGCGGTCATGTACTCCCGGCGCACCAGGGTGAGGCCCTCGGCGAGGCTCGCCGGGTGCTCGGCGAGCAGCTCCTGCAGGTGCTTCTCGACGCCGTCCTTCTGCAGCCCCGGGTCCACGCCCAGGTCGTGGGAGGTGTCGTGCAGGACCTCGTCGATGAGGATCCGCAGGGTGTCGTCGGACTTCGTCGCGGTCACGAGCCACTCCGCCTGGCCGTCCTCCGAGACCCCTTCGCGCACAGTGCACGGCGGCGACATCCAGTTGAGCGGCTTGTAGGACCCGCCGTCGGAGTGGATCAGCACCGACCCGTCCGACTTGAGCATCAGGACGCGGGTGGCGAGCGGCAGGTGGGCCGAGAGCCGTCCGGCGTAGTCCACCTGGCAGCGTGCGACGACGATCCTCACGACGGGCGAATCTACAGTGACCTCGTGACCGACCACGCAGTACGCCCCGCGCGGGCGCGCGACCTCCCCCTGCTGGCGGCGATCGAGGACTCCGGCCTCGCGATGTTCGAGGAGGCGCTCGGGGACCTCACCGGCGCCGCGCTCGCCTCCCCGGCCGTGAGCGGGCACGACCGGGCGGCCGAGCCGGGCTTCATCCTCGTCGCGGGGGACCCCGCGATCGGCTTCGCCCACGTGGTCGACCTGGAGTCGCACGCCCACCTCGACCAGCTCTCGGTGCACCCCGACCACGCGCGACGCGGTGTCGGGACCGCGCTGCTGGAGGGCGCGGCGGAACGGGCGACGCTCAAGGGGCACGGTGCGCTCACCCTGACGACGTACGCCGACATCGCGTGGAACGCACCCTTCTACGCCCGGCACGGCTTCACCGAGTTCGCCGACGACGACCCGCGCACGGCGTCCCAGCTCGCGATCTCGGCGAAGGAGGAGCGGCTCGGGCTGTCGCGACACGGCCGCAGGATCTGGATGCGGCGGGTGCTCCGTCCCCACCGGACGACCGACGAGATCGCCGGCTTCCTGCCCGCGATCGATGCCAGCCCGCGTGACGTCGGGGTGCTCCGTGCGGTCGTACGCCGTCCCGGCCCGGGCGCGCGCGAGGTCCTCGACGTCGGTCACCTCGACGTCATCGAGGGCCTCGTGGGTGACACGTGGGTCGAGCGGGGCAGCCGCCGCACTGCGGACGGCTCGGCGCACCCCGACATGCAGCTCAACCTGATGAACCACCGCCTCATCGAGTTCCTCGCGAAGGACCCCGGGCGCGAGCAGCTGGCCGGCGACCAGATGTTCGTCGACCTCGACCTGTCGCACGACAACCTCCCGGCCCGGACCGAGCTGCACATCGGCGGTCGCGACGGCGCGGTCATCGTGGTCACGGACCAGCCCCACAACGGATGCGGCAAGTTCATCGCCCGGTTCGGCAAGGACGCCCTGGCCTTCGTCAACGGGCCCGAGGGCAGGCCACGCCGGCTGCGGGGACTGTGCGCCAGGGTGCTGCGTCCCGGCCCGGTCCGGCCGGGGGACGAGGTCCGGGTCGTCCGCCCTCCGACGGCCGCGCCGGAGTGACGCTTCCCACATCCCTGGTGCCGGGACGGCATGGGAGCATGCGTCCATGACTGAGACGGCTACTCACGAGTTCACCACGGTCGGCGTGATCGGCCTCGGCACCATGGGGGCCGGCATCGCCGAGGTCTTCGCCCGCAACGGCTACGCGGTCGTCGGCGTCGAGGTCAACGAGGCGGCCGTCCAGCGCGGGCGCGAGCACCTCGAGCACTCCACCGGGCGCGCGGTGAAGCGCGAGAAGATGACGCAGGAGCAGGCCGACGAGCTGCTCGGCCGCATCACGCTCACGACCGACATGAAGGACCTCGCCGACGCCGACCTGGTGGTCGAGGCCGTCATAGAGTCGCTCGAGGTCAAGAAGTCGATCTTCCGCGCGCTGGACGACATCGTCCGCCCCGATGCGATCCTGGCGACCAACACCTCCTCGCTGAGCGTCACCGAGATCTCGACCGCCAACTCCCGACCCGGACGGGTCGTGGGCGTCCACTTCTTCAACCCCGCCCCCGTGCAGAACCTCGTCGAGATCATCCGCACCGTCGTCACCGAGCCCGACGTGCTCGCCGCCGTGCAGTCGCTCCTCGTCGACCTCGGCAAGAACCCCGTCGTGTGCGGCGACAAGGCCGGCTTCATCGCCAACACCCTGCTCTTCGGCTACCTCAACCACGCGGTCGCCATGTACGAGGGCAAGTACGCCTCCCGCGAGGACATCGATGCCGCCATGCGATTCGGCTGCGGTTACCCGATGGGCCCGCTCGCCCTGCTCGACCTGATCGGTCTCGACACGGCGTACGAGATCCTCGACACGATGTACAAGCAGGGCCGCGACCGCCTGCACGCACCGGCGCCCATCCTCAAGCAGTACGTCACCGCGGGCCTGCTCGGTCGCAAGTCGGGCCGCGGGTTCTACACCTACGAGGCGCCCGACAGCCCGGTCGTCGTCGCCGACGCCCACACCCCGAGCGCGGACGACAAGCCGCAGCTGCGCCACGACATCTCGCTCGTGGGCGTCGTCGGCACCGGCACGATGGCCTCGGGCATCGTCGAGGTGTTCGCCAAGGCGGGCTACGACGTGCTGTTCACCGGCCGAGGCCAGGACAAGGTCGACGGGGTGGTCGCCACCATCACGAAGAGCTTCGACAAGCAGATCCAGCGCGGTCGCGCGACCGAGGAGCAGAAGCTCGAGGTGCTCGGCCGGGTCCGCGGCACCACGTCGCTGGACGACCTCGCGGACGTCGACATCGTCGTCGAGGCGATCGCCGAGGACCTCGCGGTCAAGACCACGCTGTTCGAGAACCTCGACGAGATCTGCAAGCCGGGTGCCATCCTCGCGACCACCACGTCGTCGCTGCCGATCATCTCCATGGCCAAGGTGACCAAGCGTCCGCAGGACGTCATCGGCATGCACTTCTTCAACCCGGCGGCCATCATGAAGCTGGTCGAGGTGGTGTCCACCGTCGCCACCGACGAGGACGTCACCGAGACCGTGCTCGCGCTGTGCGAGAAGGTCGGCAAGGTGGCGGTGCGGTGCGGCGACCGCTCCGGCTTCATCGTCAACGCGCTGCTGTTCCCCTACCTCAACGACGCGGTGAAGATGCTCGAGGCGCACTACGCCACCGCCGACGACATCGACACCGCCATGAAGCAGGGCTGTGCGCTGCCGATGGGGCCGTTCGAGCTGCTCGACGTGGTCGGCAACGACGTCTCGCTGGCCATCCAGCGCGAGCTCTACCTCGAGTTCCGTGAGCCGGGCTTCGCCCCCGCGCCGTTGCTGGAGCACCTGGTGACCGCCGGCTACCTCGGGCGCAAGACCGGCCGCGGCTTCCGCGACTACAGCGCGCGCTGAGGCGCGGGCGCGGGACGTCATACGAACCGGAAACGATAGGTGCGCACACCCACACGACCCCGTGGTGAGGACTAGCGACGGGTCCGGGCCGTCGGGCCCAGTCTCACTCCCGCCTGCGGGTCTGCGAAGCCTTGGCGGTCGTAGGACGACGTCCCGGCGTACCGCTGCTGACGCCAGGCTGCCCACACGAACAGGGCGACCATCAACCCGACCAGGATCCAGAACAGCAACATGGCAACCGCCTCTTTCACCACAGGGTAAGCCGACGGGCCGCTCGGTGATGCGGTGGTCTAGTGGGGCGATTCCTAGGACCTGAAGGCGCAACACCATTCGCTGCTCGGTGTCGGTAGGGACACGTACGGTCGCCGCATGGGCCGCTCCGATCAGACCCAAGCCCCAGTCCTGCGAGGCGTGCGGTGGCACGTCCGTCCGCCGCGAGTCCGTGCAGCGTCGCATCGGGGACCGTGTGGCCCGTACTCCCTGACCTGCGAGGACTGCGGGCACCAGAAGGTCGTGTCCAAACAGACCGCTAGGGCAGCACCATGGCGCTGCAGGGCGTCATGTCAGTCGAGGCAGAACTCGTTGCCCTCGGGATCCCGCATCACGAGGTGACCGGCCGTCAGGGGCGGGGCCGACTCGTGCCGCTCGACTCGGCTCGCGCCGAGGGCGACGAGACGCTCGCACTCGGCCTCGAGGGCGGCCATCCGCTCCTCTCCCTCGAGCCCCGGCGCCGCGCGCAGGTCGAGGTGGACCCGGTTCTTCGCCGACTTGTCCTCGGGGACGCGCTGGAAGAACAGGCGTGGCCCGTCGCCGTCAGGATCCTCGGCCGCGGACCGGGAGTTCCAGTCCGACTCGGGCACGCCGATCTCGCCGAGGAGGTCGTGCCACGCGTCGAAGGGGTCCTGCCCCGGCGCGAGCTCTCGCCCGGGCGGGCCCGGGTTCACGTAGCCCATCGCGTCGGCCCAGAAGCGGGACAGCCTTTCGGGGTCGTGGGCGTCGAAGGTCACCTGGATGGTCCGGCTCATGAGGCCCATCCTGCAGCGGCCCACCGACAGCGGCCAGCACGCGAAGGACGGGCAGGAAGTGCCCGGTCGGCGTCCAGGACGGGCAGGAAGTGCCCGGTCAGCGGTTGTCGACCACGAGCGCGGCGAGCCGCGCGCGCGTGTTGATGTCGAGCTTGCGGTAGATGTGGGTGAGGTGGGCGTCGACCGTGCGCGGCGAGACGTAGAGCTCCTCGGCGATCTGGCGGCTCGTCAGTCCGTGCGCGACCCGTTCGGCGACCTGCCGCTCAGCGGCGGTGAGGGCGTCGAGCACGGACGGCCTCGCGGACGTGGTCCGGCTGAAGACGGCAGTGATGAGCGCGACGGCGTCGGTGGAGAGGTCGTCGCCGTCGAGCCACTCCTCGGGTGCCCGCTGCGCCGGTACGACGTCGTAGTCGGCGGAGTAGCCCCACCGCACCGCCTTGCGCGGCGTGCGCAGCGCGAAGGCCGCCGCGGCGAGGTCGCGCGCCTCGGGAAGGTCGCGCGCCCGGGCAACCCCGGCGAGCCCGTCGAGCACGTCCGCGGCGCGCAGGGGCAGGCCCATGGTGCGGCAGTGGTCGAGGGCCGTGAGGTACGTCGTCGTGGCCTGGTCGAGGTCGCCGAGGTCCACCAGGGCCCGGCCGAGCAGCAGCCGTGCGTCGACGCCGTCGCGGCCCAGGCGGGCGGAGTCGGCGAGCGCCACCACGTCGGCCGCCAGGCCCGCCGCCCGCTTGGCGTCGCCCCGGACCAGCAGGTCGCGACCGTCCTGGGCGAGCACCGGCAGGCGGACGGCCCAGGGCAGCGTCTCGCGGACGACATCGGTGGGCACCCACGACGGGTCGAGGTTGCGCAGCAGCGTCTCGGCGAGCAGCCCCACCCGGTCCTCCGCGAGCTCGCGGGCCTCGACGACGACGGCGCGCGTGGCGGCGATCGCCTCGGCGATGCGTCCCTGCTCGAGCGCGATTCGCGCGAGCACGGTGCGCAGCGACAGGTCGATCCAGCGCTCGTCGCCGGTGGTGCGGGCGGGCATCGCGGCGACAGCGGCCGCCGTGGCCTCGGCGAAACGGCCCTGCGAGGCATAGACGTCGGCCAGCGTGCGGGTGGCCTGGCGGGTGATCGAGCCGTCGGGGTCGAGGGCGATCGCGCGCCTGGCCTCGACCTCGGCGCTGGCCAGGTCGCCTGCGTCGAGGTGCATCTCGGCCCGGATGGAGGCGGTCTTGGACAGCTGCTCCTCGGGGATGGGCGCGGCCGAGGCGTGCTCGTCGGATCGCGCGAGCAGCCACAGCCCCTCGTAGGTGCCGCGCACCTCCGAGGCCGCGATCCCGGCCCGGCGGGCGATCTGGGCGCCCATGGCGGGCGGTCCGTCCCCGCTGGAGATCGCGCCCTCGAGGATCTCGACGGCCTCGCGGGCCCGCATCGAGGTGTAGAGAGAGGAGAAGATGCGGTTCGCGACGGAGTAGCCGTCGGCGCGGGTCGCCGGGTCCGCGCACGCGGTCAGCACGGCGTGCCGCATCGCGGGCAGGTCGCCCAGCCACTCGGCGTCGGCCGCGCCGTAGTTGTCGTGCTCCGGGGCGTGGGCCTGCGCCCACGCGAGCAGGCCGGCGCGGACCGCCGCCTGGTCCTCGGGCGTGGCCAGCGCCCGGGCGCGACCGCGGATGGGCGAGAGCATGTCGAAGTGGCCCTGCGGGTCGAGCTCGAGCAGGCTGCGCCGCACGAGGTTGCCCGCGATCTCGGCAGCCTCCGGCACGGAGACGTCCAGGACGCGCGCGAGCACGCCGAGCCCGACCTGGAAGTCGAGCAGCCCGATGCGGCGCAGGGCGGTGGCGCTGGCCTCGTCGAGGAGGTCGTGCGCGGAGTCGACGGCCTGGTCGAGGCTGACCGCGGACAGGGCGTTGCTGAGCCCGACGAGCGCGGACTGCACGGCGACCTGCTCGATGAGCAGCGGCAGCCCACCGGTGGCGCGCAGCAGGCGGCGTACCTCGTGCGCATGCTCCGCCAGGTCGACCTGCTGGCCGCCCGCGGTGCGGATGCGGCGCAGGAAGAGCTCGACAGCGGGACCCTCGAGCGGAGAACGCTGGGACGGCACCGGCAGCGGCCCGACGCGTACGACGGACTCCGCCGGCTGGCCGGCCGTGGTCAGTGCCGTCACCACCACGCGGGCCTCGTGGGTGGCCTCGAGCACCGACTGGAGCACCGGCCCGGCAGCGGTCGTGTCGAGGTCGAGCCCGTCGAGCACGAGCAGGCACTCGCGCCCGTCGACCGCCCGGCCCAGGGCGCCGACCAGGGAGTCGCCGGGCGCGGTCTCGGCGTCGAGGCTCTCCAGGGCCGCGACCAGCACGTCGTCGATGGTGTGCAGGTTGCGGGCGTCGACCCACGACGCGGCCGCAGTCGCCGCGACGTGGCGCACCAGCAGCGTCTTGCCGCTGCCGGGTGGGCCGACGACGGTGACCCATCGCGACTCCTCCAGTGCTTCGTGCAGCGCACGCTGGACGTCGTCGCGACCGAGACAGGGGGACAGCACGAAAGGAATCTATCGCCCCTGCGCGCAGAGTTACGTAGGACTACGGATGCCGGGACCGGACGCTTCGCGGGAGTCTTCTCGTACGCCGAGGGCATCGTGGCCGCGCGAGGGGATGGCCCCGCTGCCCACCGGCCGCTTGTCGGAGCAGGTCGCACATCGTCGGGGGTCGATGGGCGGCCTGCTCTTGCAGGTCCGGCCCGTTCGAGCCGCCCGTGCGATCTTGCCGCCGCTGCGTACTCTGGGGCCATGGAACTCGTGCTCCTGCTGGTCGTCATCGGCGGCCTCGTCGCGGTCGCCGTCGGCGCGGGCAAGACGGGCAAGAAGCGAGAGCTGGCGCGTGCCGAGGCCGAGGTCGCACCGGTGAAGAAGCTCGCCGAGGAGGACGTCACCGCCCTCGGCGTGGAGCTGCAGGACCTCGACATCGAGATGGCCGGCGAGCCGCTCGACGCGGGCGCCAACGCCGACTACCAGCGCGCCCTCGACGCCTACGAGTCGGCCAAGACGGCCGCTGCCGCGCTCACGCGTCCCGAGGACGTCAAGCACGTCACCGAGATCCTCGAGGACGGTCGTTACGCGATGGCGTGCGTGCGGGCGCGGGTGGCGGGGGAGCCGCTGCCGCAGCGCCGGCCGCCGTGCTTCTTCGACCCGCGTCACGGGCTCTCGGTCGCCGACGTGCCGTGGACCCCGCCGGGCGGCGCGCAGCGCGAGGTCCCCGCGTGTGCGCTCGACGTCGAGCGGGTGCGTGCCGGTGCCGAGCCCGACATACGCAAGGTGATGGTCGGCTCACGCCGCGTCCCCTACTGGCAGGGTGGTCGGGCCTACCAGCCCTACGCGCAGGGCTACTTCGGCGCCTTCTCGCCGATGGACTGGATGTTCATGGGCATGCTCTTCGGCGGCGGCTTCGACGGCCTCGGCGAGGGCATCGGGGCGATCGGCGAGGGCCTCGGCGACATGTTCGGCGGCATCGGTGACGGCATCGGCGGCATGTTCGACGGCTTCGACGGCTTCGACTTCTGACGGGCCGGTCGCCGCCACCTGACCCGGTTGCGCGAGGATGGGCGGGTGAGCCTGCACCGCACCGAGCTCGGCGAGTCCGGGCCCCGCGTCGTCTTCTGCCACGGACTCTTCGGGCAGGGCAAGAACTGGACGCAGGCCGCGAAGGCCCTCAGCGCCGACCACCGGGTGGTGCTCCTCGACATGCCCAACCACGGCCGCTCGCCCTGGACCGAGACCTTCGACTTCCTCGAGCTGGCCGACCTCGTCGCCGCCGAGCTGGGCGACGAGCCGGTCGCCCTCGTCGGGCACTCGATGGGCGGCAAGATCGCGATGTGCCTCGCCCTGCGGCACCCGGAGCTGGTCGAGCGGCTGGTCGTGGTCGACATCGCCCCGGCGGCGTACGAGAGCGGGCGGGAGTTCGTGGGCTACATCGAGACGATGCGTGAGCTCGACCTCGGCTCCCTGGGCAGCCGAGGCCAGGCGGAGGCGGCGCTCGAGGAGGCGGTGCCCAACCGCGTCGTGCGCAGCTTCCTGCTCCAGAACCTCCGACGCACCGACGACGGCTGGCACTGGCAGGTCAACCTCGACCTGCTCGGCGAGGAGATGGCATCGCTCGTCGGCTGGCCCGCCGAGGAGCTCGGTGACGCGTCGTACGACGGCCCGGTGCTGTGGGTCGGCGGCGCCCGTTCCGACTACATCTCCGACGACTACGCGCCGGAGATGGACCGCCGCTTCCCGCGCAACCGGCGGGTGCTGGTCAAGGACGCCGGCCACTGGGTCCACTCCGAGCAGCCGGAGGTCTTCCTCGAGGTGCTGCGGCGCTTCCTGCCCTGAGGTCAGGGACGATCAGCCCTCAGGTCCGCTGCCGCGCGCGGTAGGCCGCGACGGCCTCGCGGTTGCCGCAGGTGGTCGAGCAGTAGCGGCGCGAGCGGTTGCGCGACAGGTCGAGGACGACGTCGTCGCAGTCGTCGGCCGCGCAGGTGTCGAGCCGGGACATCTCGTCGGCCCGGATGACGTCGACCATCGCCATCGCGGTCTCCACCACGACGCGCTCGTCGAGCGGCCGGTCGGGGTCGACGGCGTGGAGGTGCCAGTCCCAGTGGTGGTGGCGCTGCAGCTGGGGGAGCGCCTTGGCGCGCGCGAGCATGTCGTTGACGATGGCAGCCGCCTCGTCGCGGTCGGCGAGCAGCAGCGACCGCAGCGCCGGGCGGAGGCGGCGTACGGACTCGAGCTCGTCGGCGGTCGCGTCGTGCCGTCCCGTGTAGGGCCAGGAGGCGAGGAACGCGGACAGGTCGTCGACCGAGCCCAGCGGCTCGCCGGGCTCGTCGGTGGAGTTGACCAGCGCGACGGCTGCCTGCAGCGCCGCGTCCGTGTCATCCGTGAAAAGCATGTTGACACATTACAGGAGTCGCGCCTACGGTCATGACCGTGACGGCTTTGACCCATGACACCACGCGCTCCAGGACGACGACCGGCCTGGCGCTGGCGGTCGCGTCCGCCGCGTCGTTCGGACTGTCCGGTGTGCTGGCCCGCGGCCTGCTCGACACGGGTTGGAGTGCAGGCGCCACGGTCGCACTGCGCATCGCGATCGCCGCCGCCGTGCTGGTCGTCCCCGGGATCCTCGCGGTGCGCGGGCGCTGGCACCTGTTGCGCGTCAACGCAGGACTCATCACGGTCTACGGCATCGCAGCCGTCGCCGGCGCGCAGCTCTGCTACTTCTACGCCGTCACCTACATGCAGGTCAGCGTCGCGCTGCTGCTCGAGTACACCGCCCCGGTCGCCGTCGTCGTGTGGCTGTGGCTGCGCCACGGGCACCGCCCGTCGCGCACGACGCTGCTGGGCGCCGCCATCGCCGCCGGGGGCCTGGCGCTCGTGCTCGACGTCGTCTCAGGCGCGGAGCTCAGCGTCGTCGGCGTGGTGTGGGCCCTCGGCGCCATGGTGGGTGCCGCGACCTACTTCGTCATCTCGGCCGACGAGGACAACGGGCTCCCGGGCATCACCCTCGCTGCCGGCGGTCTCCTGGTCGGTGGTGCCGTGCTGCTCCTCGCGGGACTCAGCGGCGCACTGCCGTTCCACGCCTCGACCGCCGACGCGGTCTACGACGGCCGGGCCGTCACGTGGTGGATCCCGGTGGTCGCGCTCGGACTGGTCACCGCGGCCTTCTCCTACGTCACCGGCATCGCAGCCGGACGCCGCCTGGGCAGCCGGCTGGCGTCCTTCGTGGCCCTCGGCGAGGTCCTCGCCGCGGTCATCTGGGCGTGGCTGCTGCTCGGCGAGCTGCCCCGCCCGGTCCAGCTGGCCGGGGGCCTGCTGGTGCTGGTCGGCGTGGTCGTGGTCAAGCTGGGCGAGGGGCGCGCGCCGCTCATGGTCGAGCCCCTGCCGGAGCCGGAGCACGACCTCAGCGGGCGTCCTGCCGCCTGAGGAACACCTCGCGGTGCAGGAGCAGGAGCGCCGCGGCGACCGGTACGGCCAGCAGGGCACCGATGATGCCCAGCAGTGAGCCGCCCACGAGCGCCGCCACCACGGTCACCGACCCCGGGATGTCGACGGACTTCTTCATGATCCGCGGGTAGATGAAGTAGGACTCCACCTGCTGGTAGGCGATGTAGTAGACCAGCGCCACCAGTGCGACGGTCGGGGAGACCGTCAGGGCCAGGAGCGTCATGAGCGCTCCTGACACGAACGCACCCACGACCGGGATGAGCGAGAAGAGCCCGACGACGAAGGCGAGTGCGAAGGCGTAGTCGCCCAGACCGACGACGAACGAGAAGATCAGCGTGCTCAGGCCGGCGCAGACCGCGACGAGGAACGCGCCGGCGACGTAGGCGCCGGTGGAGCGGATGATCTTGTCGCCCAGCTCGCTGACCCGCGGACGCTTCGAGGCGGGCGCGAGGGAGTACGCGGCGTGCTTGATGCTCGGCAGCGAGACGAGGAAGTAGATCATCAGCACGAGGACGATGAAGCTGTTGGCCACGGCGGAGAGCACTCGAAGGCCGACGCCGAGGGCGCCGCCGAAGACACGCTCCCCGAAGTCGCCGTTCTGGACGTACTCGCGCACCTTGGCGACGACGTCGAACCTGTCGTCGAGCCTCTGCACCTGGGCGTTGCTCTGCAGGTCGTCGAGCCAGCCCGGAGCGTTGCGGGTGATCGCAGCGATCTGCTCGCTGATCACCGGCGCGATGGCCACGACGAAGAGCGCCAGGACGCTGATCACCACGACGAGCACCAGCAGCACCGACAGGCTGCGCCGCAGACCGCGACGCATGAAGAGCTCGACGGTCGGGTTGAGGCCGATCGCGAGGAACATCGACATCACCAGGAGCACCAGGACCGACGAGATGCTGAGCAGCTGCTCGCTCAGGAAGACCGCGAGCAGCGCACCGAGGGCGCCGAAGAACCCGATGTTGAAGGGGGAGTGCCGCAGCAGGAGCGGTGCCGGAGCCGGGTCGGCCGGGACGTACGGCGCCGGCGTGGCCTCGTCGACGACCAGGTCGGTGGCGTCGTCGATCTGCTCGGCGATCGCGGTGGCGGAGCGGGCCGACTCCTCGGCGGCGTCCGCAGCTGCCTCCGCGCGGTCGGCGTCGTCGTTGACCTGGTCGACGACCTCCTCGAGCGCCTGGGGGAGCTCGACCGGGTCGTCAGCGGCCCGACGCAGCGCGAGGGTCGCGTCCGATGGCGAGCCGGGGTCGGGCGAGGTGCCGGAGCCGGACGTGACGCGCTCCCGGAGCCGGTCGCGCCAGCTCAGGACTCGTCCTCGCCGAAGCCCGCGACGACGTCGCGCAGGGCACCGAGCTGGGCGGTGATGGCGTCGCGGCGCTTCGCGGCTCGGTCGACCTCGGCCTGGATGTTGGCCAGCTCACGCTCGGCCTCGGCCACCCTGGTCGCCCCGATCGAGTCGGCCTGGGTGCGGGCGGAGGCGACGATCTGCTCGGCCTCGCGCCGGGCCCGGGTGAGCAGGCCCTCGGACTCCGTCTGGGCCTGCTGCCGGTGGGCGTTCGCCTGGGCCGTGGCCTCCCGCGCCCGCTGCTCGGCGGCGTTGGCGCGCGCCTCGGCCTCGGCGACCAACCGCTGGGTCTCCGCGGTGGCGTTGCTGTGGTGCTCGGCGGCCTCCCGGGTGAGCCGCTCCTTCTCCACGGCGAGGGTGCGACGCGCCTCCTGGACCTCGCGGTCGGCAGCGGCGCGCGCCTGCTCGGCCTCACGGGTCGCCGTCACGCGCATCTCGTTGGTCTCCTGCTGCGCGGCGAGGCGGACCTGGTCGGACTCGCGGCGGGCGGAGGCGAGCAGGTCCTCGGCCTCGGCCTTGGCGAGACCGCGCTCGGTCTCGGCGTCGGCGGTGAGCCGAGAGCGCATCTCGTCGAGCTCCTTGAGCTGCACCATGCGCATGTCGTCGGCCTCGCGCGCGGCGTCGGCACGGATGCTGTGGGCGTCACGCTCGGCCTGGGCGCGGATCTCGTCGGCCTCGCGACGCGCGGCGGTGCGCACGTCGGCCGCCTCGTCCTCAGCCATCTTGAGCATGGACGTGGCGCGTCCTCCGAGCCCCGCGTAGGTGGGGTTGGTGTTCTCCGCGACCTCCCGGCGCAGCTCCTCGAGCTCGGTCTCGAGCTCGATGACGCGCTCCTCGCTGCTGGCGAGGCTGGTGGCCAGCCCAGACTTCTCGCTCAGCAGCTGGTGGACGCGCTGGTCGACCGCTGCCTTGTCGTAGCCACCGCGGCGGACCACGGGGAGGGGTGCGGCGGTCGTGGTGGGCACCGCGGTGCGCGGCGCGGCCGGGGGGACCACGGGCGAGCGCCGCGTCGTCTCGACCTCGGACGGAGCTGCCGAGGTCGGGGCGTTCGGGGCTGCCTCGGCGGTCGTGGTCGGAGCCGGGGTCGGGGTCGCGGGGGTGGACGGGGACGTCGGTCGCGTGGCGGTGTTCTGCGGCCGGGCCTCGGGTTCGTCCTTGGGCGTCACCGGCAGCACCTGGGTCTCCTCGCCGGCGGTCGCGCCCGCGGTGCGACCACTCGAGGTGGCCTTGCCGTCGGCGGACTCCGGCTCGTCGAAGATGGACAGGCCCTGGTCGGAAGCCATGGTGAGGCACCCTCTCTCACGTCGTACGGTCTGCGTCGGTGCCAGTCTCTCCGATGCGTCGGAAAAGACACACCCCGGCTCGCGGGCGACTTCGATCGAGTCGCGCGAACCGGGGTGTGAAAGGTCTCAGGCCCGAGACCTCAGGCGGGGTCAGACCCCGCGGAACCTGTTGATGGCGCTCTCGTGCTGGGCCCGCATCTCGTGGTCGAGCACTCCCAGACCCTCCTCAGGGGCGAGGCAGAGGACGCCGACCTTGCCCTGGTGGGCGTTCTGGTGGACGTCGAGGGAGGCCTGGCCGACCTCGTCCAGCGTGTAGGTCTTCGAGAGGGTGGGGTGGATCTTGCCCTTGGCGATGAGTCGGTTGGCCTCCCACGACTCGCGGTAGTTGGCGAAGTGGCTGGAGATGATCCGCTTGAGGTTCATCCAGAGGTAGCGGTTGTCGTACTCGTGCATGTAGCCCGAGGTCGACGCGCAGGTCGTGATGGTGCCGCCCTTGCGGGTGACGAACACGCTCGCACCGAAGGTCTCGCGTCCCGGGTGCTCGAAGACGATGTCGATGTCCTCGCCACCGGTGAGCTCACGGATGCGGGCGCCGAAGCGCTTCCACTCGCGCGGGTCCTGCTCGGTGCCCTCGTCGTTCCAGAACTTGTAGCCCTCCTCCGAGCGGTTGATGATCAGCTCCGCGCCCATGCTGCGGGCGATCGCCGCCTTCTCCTCGTTGGAGACCACGCACACCGGCGTCGCGCCGCCGTTGAGGGCGTACTGCGTCGCGAAGCCGCCGAGGCCGCCGGACGCGCCCCAGATGAGGACGTTGTCGCCCTGCTTCATGTCACCGCCGTTCTTGCTGACGAGCTGGCGGTAGGCCGTGCAGTTGACGAGTCCGGGGGAGGCGGCCTCCTCCCAGGTGAGGTGCTCGGGCTTGGGCATCAGCTGGTTGGCCTTGACCATCGCGACGTCGGCGAGGCCGCCGAAGTTGGTCTCGAAGCCCCAGATCCGCTGCTCGGTGTCGAGCATCGTGTCGTTGTGCCCGTCGGGGCCCTCGAGCTCGACCGAGAGGCAGTGGGCCACGACGCGGTCGCCGGGCTTCCACTTGGTCACGCCCGCACCGACGGCCAGCACGACGCCGGAGAGGTCGGAGCCGACCACGTGGTACGGCAGGTCGTGGCGCTTGGTCAGCTCGCTGTTGCGGCCGTAGCGCTCGAGGAAGCCGAAGGTCGAGACCGGCTCGAAGATGGACGTCCACACGGTGTTGTAGTTGATGGCGCTGGCCATCACGGCCACGAAGGCCTCACCCGGCCCGAGCTCGGGAAGCGGCACGTCGTCGACGTGGATCGACTTGCGGGGGTCCTTCTCCTTCGAGGCCACCCCCTCGAACATGTCGACCTCGTCCTTCTTCACGAAGGCGGCACGGTAGGAGTCCGGGAGCCGGAGGCTCGCGAAGTCCTCCGAGGTGGCGTTGCCGGACTGGATGGCGTCGAGGATGTTCTGCACGGGTGTCTCCTGGTGAGGCATCGGGTGAGGCATCGGTGGCACGGGTGGCGGTCAAGATACCGGCGAGTAACCTCGAGCGGTCGGAGGTGTGACGTACGTCGCTGCGGGCAGACGAGGTGCGGACGCGTCAGTGGGCGTGTGCGGCCGGCTCGACGAGCTCGACCAGCACGCCGCCGGCGTCCTTGGGGTGGATGAAGTTGACGCGGCTGTCTGACGTGCCGCGCCTCGGGGCGTCGTAGAGCAGGCGCAGGCCGCGGGAGCGCAGCACGTCGGCGACGTGCTCGACGTCGTCGACGCGGAAGGCGAGCTGCTGCATGCCCTGGCCGTTGCGCTCGAGGAACTTGGCGATCGTCGACTCGGGCGTGAGCGGCGCCAGCAGCTGGATGCACGAGCCGGAGTCGCCGACCCCGACCATGGCCTCACGGACGCCCTGCTCCTCGTTGACCTCCTCGTGGAGGACCTCCATGCCGTAGGCCTCGCGGTAGAAGGCCGTCGCTTCGTCGAGGTCGGGCACCGCGATGCCCACGTGGTCGATGGCGGTGAACAGGTGCCGGACGTCGCTCAGCTCGGGGGTCATGGGCACATGCTGTACGACGCCGGGCGCGGGGGCGAGGGTGTGTGACGGTCGCCACTCCCACGCCCCCGGCCAGGCTCCCCGTCCGCGCCTACTGGGCCAGGCCCGAGTCGAGGTCGTAGTGGCCGATGACGGCCGCGGCGTCGATGTCACCGATGAAGCCCAGCGGGTCGGCGCAGGGGCCGCCGTAGTCGCCGAGGTAGAAGTCGTCACCGTCCGCCATCCCGTAGGCGACGCTCACCGGGGCGGGCGCGGGTGCGCCCACCTGGGCCCCGTCGACGTACAGCCGCAGCTCCTGGCCGTCGAACGCGCCCCGCACCGTGTGCCACGCTCCGTCCCACAGGCCGGTGCCGGCGTCGGCCGACAGGTGGAACTGCGTGCCGTCGGAGACGTAGAACTGGAGGCCGCCGTCCCTGCCGGTGTAGAGGCCGTAGGACGCGCGCTCGCACTGGAAGGCCCCCTTCGACATCACGTAGCGGTACGCCCCGGGACCGGTGCTGCGCACCCGGGCGAGGATGGTCACGCCGTCCGGCTCGAGCGACGGGGCGTCGGGCATCCGCACGCTCTGCGACCCGGAGAAGCGCAGCGCCGCCCGCTTGAGCAGGAACAGCCGGGGGAGGGTGATCCACGTCGGGTCCTGCGCGTCGGCGCTCGACGTCGATCCGAGCTCGCCGCGGTTGCTGCTGAAGGAGAGGTCGTTCGCCACCTGTCCGGAACCCTCGTTGAGCAGCCACAGGCCGGCCAGGTCGTCGGTCCGGGCGCCCGCGGGAGGGGCGGCCAGCGTCACGGTGAGGGCGGCGGCCGTGGCCGCGGCTGCGAGGGAGGTGGAGGTACGACGGAACCGGTTCATCTGGCGCTCCTCGGGTGGTGGGGGTGAAGGCGATTCCCGAGGACCGCGACGGAGAAAATCCCACCACGCCGCCTCACCTCTAAGGGTGTGAGGCGAGCAGGGCTCCCACATTTTGGTGATCGCGCCTCGAGGAGCCCGTTCCTGTGACGAGCGCCTCACTTTGCCTGGAGGGGACACCCTCCCGACGGGGCCACCGTGGTGGGTAGTGTCCGAAGGAGCACGACCCCTCACTCTCGAACCGATCGCTGGAGGCACCGTCATGTCCGACTCGGCCCACTCAATCTCGGTCATCGTCGCCGGGGCTCGCACCCCGATCGGCCGCCTGCTCGGCGGGCTGAAGGACCAGTCGGCCGCCGACCTCGGCGGGGTCGCGATCAAGGGCGCCCTCGACAAGGCGGGCGTCACCGGCGACCAGGTCGACTACGTGATCATGGGCCAGGTCATCCAGGCCGGCGCCGGCCAGAACCCCGCACGCGTCGCCGCGGTGAAGGGCGGCATCCCGATGTCGGTGCCGTCCATGACGATCAACAAGGTGTGCCTGTCCGGGCTCAATGCGATCGCGCTGGCCGACCAGCTCGTCCGCGCCGGTGAGTGCGAGATCGTCGTCGCCGGCGGCATGGAGTCGATGACCCAGGCCCCCCACTTCTTGCCGAAGTCGCGCGAGGGCGTGAAGTTCGGTGACGTGAAGCTGGTCGACTCGATGGCCTACGACGCCCTCTTCGACCAGTTCACCTCCCAGGCGATGGGGCTGCTCACCGAGGAGTGCAACGCCGCCGGGGCCAACCTGACCCGCGAGGAGCAGGACACCTTCGCGGCGTACTCGCACCAGAAGGCCGCCGTCGCGTGGAAGAACGGCGTCTTCGCCGACGAGGTGGTCCCCGTGGAGATCCCGCAGCGCAAGGGCGACCCGGTCGTGGTGAGCGAGGACGAGGGCGTCCGGGGCGACACGACCGTGGAGTCCCTCGGCAAGCTCCGCCCCGCCTTCAGCAAGGACGGCACCGTCACCGCGGGCTCGGCCTCGCAGATCTCCGACGGCGCCGCGGCCGTGGTCGTGATGAGCAAGGCCAAGGCCGAGGAGCTGGGCCTGACCTGGCTCGCCGAGATCGGTGCGCACGGCCAGGTGGCCGGCCCTGACTCCACCCTCCAGCTGCAGCCGGCCGCCGCGACGGCGAAGGCGTGCGAGAAGGAGGGGATCTCGCCCGCCGACCTCGACCTCGTCGAGTTCAACGAGGCGTTCGCCGCCGTCGGCATCGCGTCTGCGCGCGAGCTGGGGATCGAGGACGCCAAGGTCAACGTCAACGGCGGCGCGATCGCGCTCGGGCACCCGGTCGGCATGTCCGGCACGCGGGTCGTCCTCACGCTGGCCCTCGAGCTGCAGCGCCGCGGCGGCGGTGTCGGCGCGGCCGCGCTGTGCGGCGGTGGCGGCCAGGGCGACGCCCTGATCGTCCGCGTCCCGTCTGCGTGAGGAACGGATGACGTCCGGCGTGGCGAGGCGGGGTGCCCCAGCGGTCCCCGACCTCGTCGCGCGGGCACGTGAGGGCGACCCGGCCGCCGTCGCCCGGCTGATCAGCCTGGTCGAGGACGCCTCGCCCCTCCTGCGCGAGGTGATGGCGGCGCTCGGACCGGACGCGGGTCGTGCCCACGTGCTGGGCATCACCGGCGCCCCGGGGGTCGGCAAGTCAACCTCCACCAACGCCCTCATCGCGGCGATGAGGCGAGCTGGCAAGCGCGTCGGCGTCCTGGCGATCGACCCCTCCTCGCCCTTCTCCGGTGGCGCCCTGCTCGGTGACCGGGTGCGCATGGGCGACCACGCGCTCGACCGTGACGTCTACATCCGCTCGATGGGCGCGCGCGGTCACCTCGGCGGCCTGGCGTGGTCGACGCCCCAGGCGGTGCGGGTCCTCGACTCCGCCGGCTGCGACGTGGTCGTCGTGGAGACCGTCGGCGTCGGGCAGAGCGAGGTCGAGGTCGCGGGGCTGGCCGACACCACGCTCGTGCTCCTGGCCCCGGGGATGGGCGACGGCATCCAGGCCGCGAAGGCGGGGATCCTCGAGATCGGAGACGTGTACGCCGTCAACAAGGCCGACCGTGAGGGGGCCGACCGCACACGGCGCGAGCTCCGGACGATGCTCGCCATGGCGGAGCGGCGCGACGGTGCGTGGCGTCCGCCCGTGGTCCAGACGGTGGCCACCACGGGCGTGGGCATCGACGACCTGCTCGCCGAGGTCGACCGGCACGCGGCCTGGCTGCGCGAGTCGGGCGAGCTCGCCCGTCGGCGTACGCTCCGGGCCCGACGCGAGGTGGAGGCGATCGCCCTGGCAACGCTGCGCGAGCGCTGGGGTCGGGCCGGCTCCGGCGCCGACCTCGACGCGCTCGCCGGGCGCGTCGTCGCCGGCGAGGTGGACCCCTACGCCGCCGCCGACGAGCTGCTCGACGACGACGCGGCCACCTAGGCGGAGGCCGCCAGGGCCTCGTGCATGTCGTCGGCGAGCCGGCGCGTCCAGGCCTCGAGCACCTGCACGCTGACCCCCTGCGCGGTCACGGTGAGCAGGTGGCGCTCCTCCGGCGCCGGCACGGACGCGATCACGGTGTGGCGCAGGCCCACCGTGAGCTCGACCGTGTCGACCGCCTCGTCCGGGTCCGGGCCGCCGGGTGTCCGCGCCGCGAACGCCGCCCTGCTCTGGCGCGCGATCCGGGCGACGTCGTCCTTCGCGAGGCCGTGGACGGCCACCGCGTCGCCGTCCGCCGTCGCGAGCAGTGCCGAGGACGGCCCGTCGAGGGCGCCGAGCACGTCGACCAGCGACGTCCAGACGTGACCGACGGGCGTGCCGGGGCCTGGTGACTGCTCGAGGAGCTTGTCGCGCCCCCGGCGCGAGGTGCGTCCGGCCCAGGAACCACCCCGCGCGAGCGGGTGGGGGGAGACGAGGTCTGCGGTCAAGGGGGCACGTCCTTCCGAGTGACGAGGGAGCGGCCGACCCGAGACGGCGAAGGACCCCTGTGGGCCCGCTGTTGCTTCCGTGTGGGTGAAATGTAACCTCGGCCGTTCGTCGCGCGCGGCGATTCGCCGATGTTGCCAGGACGACCCGTCGCCGGGGGCTCCGTCAGCTGATGCGCAGGGTCTGCCCGGTGATCCGCGCGGCGGCGCTGCTCGCGAGGAACAGGGTGGCGTCCGTGACGGCGTCGCTGGCCCGGGGCTGCGTACGGACCATGGTGCCGCCGGCGACCCGGCTGCCGCCGGCCGGCGCGCTCGGGGCGTACTGGCGGGGAAGCACGGAGCGGCCCTCGTGGAGCACGGAGTTGACCCGCACGCCGAGGCCGGCCCAGTTGCGACCGGCGCGCGCTGTCGTCTCGGCCAGCTCACGCTGCGCGGCCTCCGGCGTGCTGGAGAGCTGGAGCCAGCTGGTCACCGCGCCGGTGTTGACGACGCACCCGCCGCCGAGGGCGGGGCTCTGGCCGAGCTTCAGGCGGAGCCGGGTCGTCAGGAACATCGGGCCGAGCAGCCCCGAGCGGGCCGCACCCGCGATGAACGCCTGCTCGCTGGGTGGCAGGCCGTAGGGGAGGTGGCAGGACGCCGCGAGCACGAGCACGTCGATGTGGCTGATCGTGCCGACGAGGTGGTCGATCGACTCCTGCCGGGCGAGGTTGACCGACTCGTAGTCGAAGGCCGAGAGGTCGGTGTCGTAGAGCGAGCGCAGCATCATCGTGCCGGTGACGGTCACGGAGGCCCCCGACGAGGCGAAGGCCGAGGCGATGGTGTGCCCCTCGCCCCGCGTGCCGCCGATGACCAGCACCTGGTAGCCGTTGAAGTCGTACGACCCCGATGTCGTCATGCGACGTGCCCTTCCCTCGAGACCCCGGGAAGTTCTACCACGCGGTAGCGGCCCGGCGACAGGCGAGGAGGCGCCTCAGGGCACGCGTACGTCGTCGCTCCGGCGCTCGTCGAGGAGGCCGAGCCGGGCGCTCCGCACGGCGGCGAACGTCCACAGCTTGTTCAGCACGAACGCCAGCGGCGTCACCACGACGATCACGATGATCTGGGACCAGTAGAGCCGGCTGCGGAGCCCGGAGGAGTCGTCGAAGACCTCGCGCGGCAGGCTGATGGGGGAGCCGGGGTGCATGAGGAGCGTGAGCAGGGCCAGGCCGATCACCTGGCAGGCGAGGCCGACCGCGAGGAACGGCCAGTACTCCCGCCACCACGGGGCGGCGAGGTTGCTCTTGAACGTCCAGGTGCGGTTGAGCTGGAAGTTCGACAGGTTGGCCACCAGGAAGGCGATCGTCGAGTACACGTGGTACCAGCGCAGGTTGAACCCGGACGAGCCCAGCGCGACGACGGCATCGTCGAAGTGCGGGCCGAAGCGGCGCAGGAGGACCAGGGTGAGCAGGTTGACCAGCACGCCGGAGGCGCCCACGACGCCGAAGCGGACGAGGAGGCCGACGTTGCGCCGGTGCCGCGTCATCAGGGCGGCTCCCCGGGATCCCATGGAGCGAGGCTACCGACCCGCGCCCGCGGACGTGGCGCGTCTCCCTAGGATTGGGTCATGACGCAGCAGCCCTTCAGCCGCCCCGGTGCCATCGACCTCTCCGGTCTCGGCCGGCCCGCCGCCCCGGCCGGCGCGCCCGCGCCCCGACCGGCCGCA
>DATIAJ010000209.1:0-3491 GCA_035458105.1 Nocardioides sp.
TCCGACGTGTGTGCCGTGCCCGCTGCCGGCGTGGTCGCCGAGGCGATGGTCGCCCTCGTGCTCGCCGAGGCGTGCCTGGAGAAGTTCGGGGGCGACTCGGTCGGCGAGACCGCCCGCAACCACGCGTCCTACCTCGCCGCGATCCCCGCCGCGATGCGCACCTGGGACCAGGAGTGAGCGCCCGGGTGGTGCTCGTCGGGCCACCCGGCTCGGGCAAGAGCACCGTCGGCGCGGCGCTCGCTGCCCTCCTGGGCGTGCCGCTGCACGACACCGACGCCGCGATCGAGGCCGCAGAGGGCCGCACGATCTCCGACATCTTCGTGGAGGACGGTGAGCCGGCCTTTCGCGCGCTCGAGCGTGCCGAGGTCGGTCGTGCGGTGACCGCCGAGGAGGGCGTCCTGTGCCTCGGTGGAGGTGCGCCCCTGGACCCGCTGACCGAGGCGGTGCTCGTCGGCCAGACCGTGGTCTTCCTCGACGTCGGTATCGCCGACGCCTCGCGCAGGGTCGGTTTCGACCAGAGCCGGCCCCTGCTGGCCGTCAACCCCCGGGCCTCCTGGGTGCGGTTGATGAACGAGCGCCGCCCCGTCTACGAGCGGGTCGCGACGTACCGCGTCGACACGGCGGGCCGTACCCCCGAGGACGTCGCCCGCGAGATCGCCGGGCTGCTGGGGGAGTCGTGACCGGGCCGGCGCCGACCGTGGTCTCCGTCGGGTCCGCGTACGACGTCGTCGTCGGCCATGGTGTGTGCGACCGGGTCACCGACCTGCTCGCGGACGGGGTGCGGCAGGTACTCGTCGTGCGACCCGATTCGCTGGCGCGGCTGGCGGCCCCGGTGGTATCGGAGCTGCGCGCGGCGGGGTTCACCGTCCACGAGGCCGCCGTGCCCGACAACGAGGGGGCCAAGACCGCCCAGGTCGCCGCCGGCCTGTGGGCCACGCTCGGTCGACACGCCTTCACCCGCTCGGATGCCGTCGTGGCCGTCGGCGGTGGCACCGTCACCGACCTCGCCGGCTTCGTCGCGGCGACGTGGCTGCGTGGAGTGGCCGTCGTGCACGTGCCGACGACCCTGCTCGCCATGGTCGATGCCGCGGTGGGGGGCAAGACCGGCATCAACACCGCTGAGGGAAAGAACCTCGTCGGCTCCTTCCACGAGCCCGCCGGGGTCCTGTGCGACCTCGACGCCCTGGCCACGTTGCCGCGACCTGACCTCGTCGCCGGGCTCGCCGAGATCATCAAGGCCGGGTTCATCGCCGATCCGCGGATCCTGGACCTCGTCGAGGCCGACCCCGAAGGGGCGACCCGGTGGGACGGGCCGCACCTGCGCGAGCTCGTGGAGCGGGCCATCGCCATGAAGGCCGCGGTCGTCGCGGCTGACCTCAAGGAGTCGTGGCTGCGCGAGATCCTCAACTACGGCCACACCTTCGGCCATGCGGTCGAGCACGTCGAGGGGTACCGCCGGCGCCATGGTGAGGCCGTGTCGATCGGCATGACGTATGCCGCCGAGCTCGGTCGTCGTGCAGGCCACCTCGCGCCGGAGGTGGTGGAGCGCCACCGGGCGGTGCTGACGTCCGTCGGGCTCCCCACGTCCTACGAGGCGAGCCACTGGGACGTCCTGCTCACCGCGATGCAGCGCGACAAGAAGACCCGGGGGTCGCAGCTGCGCTTCATCGTGCTCGACGGCATCGGGGCGCCGACACGGCTCGTGGGGCCGGACGAGGCCGTCCTGCGTGACACCTACGACGCCATCTGCCGATGAGCCCACCCCGCGCCCTTCCGGCCGGGCGCACAGGAAGGGCACAGCGAACGCATGGTGAGCACACGGATCGCTGCTGCATCGTGGCCGTCATGAGCAACCACACGCAGCCCGCGTCCACGACCGCCGAGCCGGCGGTGCCCCCCGACCACGACCGCGGCCTGGAGTTCGACGTCCGCACCCTCCTGGCTCGGCGCTCCGCGCTCGGGATGCTCTCCGGCGCGGGGCTCCTCGCGCTGGTGGGATGCACCGACGGGTCGTCCGGCGCGGTCTCGACGACGAGGAGCGCGACCGCGGCCGTGACGGCATCCGCCACGGCCGCCGACACCGTGGTGCCCGACGAGACGGCTGGGCCCTACCCCGGGGACGGCAGCAACGGGGTCGACGTGCTCGACGACTCGGGCATCGTGCGCCAGGACATCTCCTCGTCGTTCGGCACGTCGACGACGACGGCGGCGGGGGTGCCGCTGACCCTCAACCTCACGGTCCTCGACTCCTCGAGCGGCTACTCCGCCATGGCCGGGGTCGCGGTCTACGCGTGGCACGCCGACGCGCAGGGCCGGTACTCGATGTACTCCCAGGGCGTCGAGGACGAGAACTACCTGCGAGGGGTGCAGCCGACCAACCCGGCGGGGACCGCGACCTTCACCACCGTCTTCCCCGGGTGCTACGACGGGCGGTGGCCGCACATCCACTTCGAGGTCTACCGGAGTACGGCCGAGGCCACCAGCGACGGTCAGATCGTCAGGACGAGCCAGGTCGCCCTGCCCCAGGCGGCCTGCGACGCGGTGTACGCGGACGGGGCGACCTACGTCTCGAGCGCTGCCAACCTCACCAGGACCTCCCTCACCCGCGACATGGTCTTCGGCGACGACGGCGGCATCCACCAGCTGGCGAGCGTGACCGGCGACGTGACCTCGGGTTACGTCGCCAACCTCACGATCGCGATCTGAGGGGGGTGACCGGGGGCCGGACGGGGCAGGGGTCCCTGCGCGATAGACTCGTGCGGTTCCCCACCCCCTCGCCGGGGTGCCGCCTGCCCTCGAGCGGTGTGCGGCCGCCGACGTCGACGAAAGTGAAGATCCACCCGTGGCATCGACCAACGACCTCAAGAACGGCCTCGTCCTCAACCTCGAGGGCCAGCTGTGGACCGTCGTCGAGTTCCAGCACGTCAAGCCCGGCAAGGGCCCGGCCTTCGTGCGGACCAAGCTCAAGAACGTCCTGAGCGGCAAGGTCGTCGACAAGACCTTCAACGCCGGGGTCAAGGTCGAGACCGCGAACGTCGACAAGCGGAACATGCAGTACCTCTACAACGACGGCACCGACTTCATCTTCATGGACGGTGACACCTACGACCAGATCTCGGTCACCCCCGAGGTCGTCGGCGACGCGGCGAAGTACATGCTCGAGAACCAGGAAGCGATCGTGGCCCGCCACGACGGCGCGGTGCTGTTCATCGAGCTGCCCGCGTCGGTCGTCCTCGAGATCTCGTACACCGAGCCGGGCCTGCAGGGTGACCGCTCGACGGGCGGCACCAAGCCCGCCACACTCGAGACCGGCGCCGAGATCGCCGTGCCCCTGTTCCTCGAGACCGGCGCCAAGGTCAAGGTCGACACCCGCGACGGCTCCTACCTGGGTCGGGTCAGCTGACCCGTGGCCGCCCGCACCAAGGCCCGAAAGCGCGCGCTCGACCTCCTCTTCGAGGCGGAGCAGCGCCAGGTCAACGTCGGCGGACTGC
>DATIAJ010000210.1:0-7845 GCA_035458105.1 Nocardioides sp.
CCGCCGTCGAGGAGCTTGACGTCGGAGTGGCCGTAGAGCTTGAAGTACCAGTAGGCGTAGGCGGCGAACCAGTTGTTGTTGCCGCCGTAGAGCACGACGGTGTCGTCGTTGGACACCCCGCGCTCGGACAGCAGCGCCTCGAACTGCTCCTTGTTGACGAAGTCGCGGCGGACCTGGTCCTGGAGGTCGGTGGTCCAGTCGAGCTTGATGGCTCCCCGGATGTGGCCCTTGTCGTAGGCGGTCGTGTCCTCGTCGACCTCGATGAGGACGATCCCGTCGGTGTCGAGGTTGTCCTCGACCCACTGGGCGGTGACGAGCGAGTTCTCGCGGCTCATGGTTGGTGTGCTCCTTGGTTTCTAGGTGGTCGAGGAAGGCGCCCTGGCGCCTGTCACGAGACCCGGTTCGGTGTCAGACGGTGGCGATGAAGCGGCGGACGAGCAGGTAGACCTCGCATCCCAGGCAGAAGGCGAAGACGGCGTTGAGCAGGGCGGCCACGAGCGCGAGCCCGACGGCCACCTGGGCGACGACGGTGGCGCCGGCCGCGAAGGCGACCAGCCCGACGAGCGCGAAGGCGAGGCCCACGGCCTGGGCGAAGCGCGGCGGCTCGGGGGCCTCCCACTCCGTGGGCGGCGCCAGGCGCGGGCGGACGAGCGTGCGGAACAGCCAGGCGTGCGGCGTGGCCTGCACCCCGCGCACCGCACCCACCGCGAACAGCACCGCCTGCGCGGCGAGCAGCGGGACGGCGTACGACGTCGGCAGCAGCAGGACGGCCGCCAGGACGACGGCGGTCAGGGCGGCGGCGAGCTGCGGGCCGCGGGGGTCGATCGCGCCGGCGGGTCTGTCGGTGCCCGTCGAGGCGCGGGGCGTGGCGGTGGTGGTCATGTCTCTCCTGAGGTCGGTCGTCACGGCGGGGCCGGGGCGCGCCGAACGTGGCCGGCGCACGGGTCCCACCGACCGAGCGCGGTCCGACAACGACGAGTCGGACGAGAGGGCTCAGGCGAGCGGTGGGACCGCTACGACATTCGACACAGCGCCGAGCGCACGCGGCAGTGGTCCACTGCGCGGCGCTTGGTGAGCATGGTCGAGGACATGACGACGACCCTAGGCGCTGGCGTGGCCTGCGCTGCGGTCTGTCTCATCATGTGATCCACTCATCCACATCTTGAGATCAGACGCGCGCCAAGGCGGTCAGGACCTGGTCGCGCGACGGTGCTCCGGTCGCCCGGGTCACCTCCGCGCCGGACGCGTCGAGCACGATCGTCGTGGGGGTGCGGAGGATCCCCAGGGTCCGGGTGGCCTCGAGGTGGTGCTCGGCGTCGATCTCGACGTGCGCCACCCCTTCGACGAGCCCGGTCACCTCGCCCAGCACCCGACGGGTGGCTCGGCACGGCGCACAGAACGCGCTCGAGAACTGGAGCAGGGTCGCCCGCTCCCCCAGCTCCTCGCCGACCGCGGCGACCAGCTCGGCGCCGGGTGTCGCGGCCTCGGCCGACGCGGCGGGCGGCGTCGCTTCGGCCTCCGCGGGACGGCGTACGACGTGGGTGCCGCGGAAGCGGCCGTCGGTCGCGGCGCGCCAGAGCCCGAAGCCGAGCGCCAGCACGACAGCGGCGACGACGATCCAGGCTCCGGTGCTCACACCCGCCCAACGACGGCGTACGACCGATTTGTTCCGGCTGCCCAGCGAAATGGAGCGAGGCCCCGGGACGGATCCCGGGGCCTCGCAGGTGGAGCAGGCGGAGCAGGTGGAGCAGGTGGAGCAGCGGGTCAGCGCTTGAGCTTGACCTTCTTCATGATGTCGCCGGAGCCGACCTTGCCCTTGCCCTTCACGGTGAAGACGAGCTTGTGCTTGCCCTTGCCGAGCGCCTTCTTGAAGGTGACCTTGCCGGTGCCCTTCTTGATCTTGCCCTTGCCGAGCTTCTTGAGCTTGTCGTCACCGTTCTTCTTGACGCCGACCTTCTCGAAGACGACGACCGTGGCCTTGACCTTCTTGGCCTTGAGGGGCTTGACCTTCAGCGTGATCGCGGCGGACTTCTTGGAGACCTTGGCCTTCACCTTGGGCTTGTAGCCGACCTTGTAGGTCGTCTTGGTGATGGCCTGGCCCTGGGCGAAGCCGGCGTCGTTGGTGACGCGGCCGGTGATCTTGTCGCCGAGGTTCTTCCTGGTGAGCTTCAGCGTCGGGCCGGTCGCGACGACCGTGTTGCCCGCCAGCCACTCATAGCTGATCTTCGAGTCGGCCTGGGTGTTCCAGCGGCCGGCGTCGAGGCTCAGGGTCTTGCCGACCCACGCGTTGCCCACGACCTCGGGACGCTCGATCGCCTTGACCTCCTTGGTCAGGACGCCGGAGATACCGGTGACGACCTGGCCGGGCTTGACCGTGACCTTCGTGGCACCCTCGGGGAGGGCGTCCTTCCACCACTCCGGGACGTGGAGGTAGGCGCCGAACATCACGGTGTAGTCGCCCGCCCACAGGGAGCGGTTGTCGTAGGTCCCGTCGGCCTCGGTGCTCTCGCTCCCGGCGCCGTTGTTGTCGGAGTCGGTGAAGGCGGCGTAACCGCTCTCCGCCGGGCCGCCGGCCTCGCTGGTGACCGAGCCGGAGATGCCACCGGCCACGGGCAGGGTGAAGTCGAGGACCTGCGGCGCGGACGAGACGACGGTGGCGGTCTCGTAGCCGACCTTGTTGCCCGACCAGGTGCTGCGGCGGGCGAACTCGCCCTCCTCGCGCTCACCGCCACCCTCGACGAGGACCTTGAACTGCGTCCTGCCGCCGATGCGGTCGAGCTCGGTGAAGTGGTAGACACCCGCGCGGTTGGTGTACGTGCGGGTGACCTCCTCCCGCGTGCGCGCGTCGGCCGCCGCGTCGTAGACGACGACCTCGTAGCCGACGCCCAGGTTGCCGAGCTCGTCACGCACGGTGCCGCTCAGGTCGACACCGACAGGGGCGACGACGGGAGCAGCGGCGAGGGCGGCGTCGATGTTCACGACGGCCTGGCCGGGGGCCACGGCGACGCGGGTGGCGCTGGGCTGGTTGCTGTAACCCAGCGGGACGTTGTTGTAGTACTCGCCGACGTAGTCGCCGAGCGGGTCGGTGAAGGTGATCACGTGCTCGCCCGTGTCGGTGCCCTCGAGGAGGTAGTAGCCGTTGGCGTCGGTCCAGTCGCAGCCACCGAGGTTGGAGCAGGCGCGGGCGCGGTGGACCGGTGCCCCGGCCTCGCTGGTGACGCGGCCGGCGATGCTGCCGCCCGGGCCGAGCACCACGGTGCCGACGTTGGTGCCGGCCGCCGTGGGGACCACCGGGTCGGCGGCCGCGAGGGTGGGCTTGTCCATGTAGAACTCGGAGGCGAGGACGTCATAGGTGCGCGGGTCGTAGCCGCTGAACCTCAGCTTGACCGACGGCAGGTCGGCGGTGACGCGGAAGTTGCCCTTGACGTCCGTGGAGGCCTCATCGATCTCGGTGCCGGTCGCGGCGTCGTACACCGTGACGCTGCCACCGCTGACCGGGCGGCCGGACGGTGCCGTGATGACGCCGGTGACGTTGGGCAGGCGGTCGACGGTCCACGGGGCCAGGACCTGGCCCGCACCGGCGACGGTGATCACGTCGGCGGTCGCCTGGTCAGCCTTGTCGCGGAACCACTCGTCGACGTAGTCGGAGCCGTCGAACTCCAGCTTGTAGGCGCCGTCCTCGAGCGCGAAGTCGAAGGCGCCGTTCTCGGTGAAGTCGGAGGCTACGAACGTGCCGTCGGCGGCATAGGCGTAGACCTGGCCCTCGACGTAGTTGCCCGCCGCGTCGACGAGGCTGCCGCTGATGTTGACGGCGGCGTGGGCCGGCGCTGCCAGCCCGATCGTGAGGCCCGCGAACGCCGTCGCGGCGGCGGTGCCACCTGCAACGAGGCGCGCGAAAGCTCCCCCGTGAGTGCTTCTCATGTAGTTGTCCCCCTTGGACTCATGTCGACGCGCACGCGCCAGACACACAGGCCATCCCCCGTAGGAGGCCCGTCGAGACGCAGTTCTATCGCACACCTGCGTCGGCGCGCTCAACCTCCGGCAAATGGGGGCAGCAGCTCGACGACGTCGCCAGGACGTACGACGACCGCAGCGGGGTCCTGCGAACGCACCGGCTGGTCGCCGAGGAGCACCGAGCAGACGCCGACCGTGCGGGCCATCTGCTCGCCGGGGTGTCGCTCCAGGACCATCGCGATCACGTGGGCCAGGGTCAGCTCGCTGGCCGCCGCACCTGTCGTGTCCGTCTCGAGGACGTCCTCGGCGGTCCCGGCCGCGGCCCGGGCCCCGGCCCAGTAGCGCACGGTGATCGTCTCAACCTCGTGATCGCGTCCAGCTCCAGCGCCCATGCGGGATATCCTTCCTCATCCCCGGCTGACCCCCGGCCGATCCCCTGCCCCGCGAGGAGGGCCCGCGATGAGCGCACTGCTGCTGCTCACGGGCGCGCTGCAGCCCTCGGCCGAGGTGCTGCCCGGGCTCGCCCTGCTGGCGCACTCGGTGAAGATCGTCCCGGCCCAGGGCAGCGCGCTGCTCGACGCCCCGGAGTCCGACCTCGTCCTCGTCGACGGGCGCCAGGACCTCGCCGCGGCACGCGACCTCTGCCGGTTGATCCGCACCACCGGCACCGACGCCCCGGTCCTGCTCATCGTCACCGAGGGCGGCCTCGCCGTCGTCGCCCACGACTGGGGCATGGACGACGTCGTCCTCCACACCTGCGGCCCGGCCGAGCTCGACGCCCGGATCCGCCTCGCGATCGGTCGCGCCAGCGCCGCCGTCCCTGACGACCCCGCCGCCCACGTGATCCACCGCGGCGAGGTCGTCGTCGACGACGCGACCTACACCGCCCGCATCGGCGGCCGCCCGCTCGACCTCACCTACAAGGAGTTCGAGCTCCTGAAGTACCTCGCCCAGCACCCCGGCCGGGTCTTCAGCCGCGAGCAGCTGCTCCAGGAGGTCTGGGGCTACGACTACTTCGGCGGCACCCGCACCGTCGACGTCCACGTCCGCCGGCTCCGCGCCAAGCTCGGCACCGAGCACGAGCACCACATCGGCACCGTCCGCAACGTCGGCTACCGCTTCGTCGTACCCACCCGCGACGCTCCCGCCTCCGAGGGCTCGACGTCCGCCACCTCGGCGACCTCACCGTCCTGACCGACCCGCCTCCACGGTCCCGTGGTCGGCCCCGCCCTCAGCCGCGATATCTGAGGACGTCGTGGTCGGGATTTCTCCCGATCAACGACCGCCACGTCCTCAGATACGTCGTCGCGGCCGTCGCTAGGGTCGGGGCCATGGACGCCGACCGGAAGCTCGTGGAGCAGATCGCCGCCGAGGCCGCAGCCGCCGACGGTGCCGACCCGCTCGACGAGGCGGCCCGGATCGCGCTCGCCGACGGTGCGGCGTCCGTCATCGTCGAGGACGACGCCTTCGCGCTCCTCCACGACGGCGACCTCTCGCTCGTCGTCCGCCCGGTGGCCCGCGGTCGCGGCCTCGGGTCCGCGCTGCTCACGCGCGCCGAGTCGTCGTACGACACCGGGCTGACGGCGTGGTCGCACGGCAACCACCCGGCCGCCGCGCGCCTCGCCGCGAGCCACGGGTGGGAACGGGTGCGCGACCTCTGGGTGATGCGCCGCCCGACCTCGCTCCCCCTGCCCACGCTCGAGGTGCCGGCCGGGACGACGATCCGCTCCTACCGCGACGCCGACGCCGCGGGCGTGGTCGCCGTCAACGCCGCCGCCTTCGCCGACCACCCCGAGCAGGGCGGGATGGACCTCGACAACCTCGCCCGCCGGATGGCCGAGCCGTGGTTCGACCCCGCCGGCCTGCTGGTCGCGGAGGACGAGTCCGGGATGCTCGGGTTCCACTGGACCAAGCAGCACGACGCGCGTCTCGGCGAGGTGTACGTCGTCGGCGTCGCGCCCGCCGCCCAGGGCCGCGGCCTCGGCCGGCTCCTCACCCTCGCCGGGCTGCACCACCTCGCGGGCCTCGGCGTCGACGAGGTGCTGCTCTACGTCGAGTCCGACAACGCCCCCGCGGTCGCCGTCTACTCACGTCTCGGCTTCGGGCACGCGGCCGCCGACACCCACGTCCAGTACCGCCGCCCCCCGCTCGGTATCTAGGGACGTTCTGGTAGGTCCGACACCCGTTTCGCCCTCATTTCGTCCCTAGATACCCCGGCGGCCCGGGGGCGGGGGGAGGCGAACCAGGGGCCCGACCCGGCGTCAGCGGAGGGGGCGCACGTGGAGCCCGACCTCGGGGTCGACGACGACCTCCTGCGCGGCGGGCATCTCGTCGACGGTGAGCGTCGCGTCGACCGGCACGTTGCGCTTGACCAGCGCGAGGGCGATCGGGCCGAGCTCGTGGTGGCGGGCGCTCGAGCCGACGAAGCCGACGTCACGACCCTCGTACGACACCGGGGACCCGGCGGGCGGCAGCCGGTTCTCCGACCCGTCGAGGTGCAGCAGCACCAGGCGGCGGGGCGGTCGGCCGAGCGTGTGCACGCGGGCCACGGTCTCCTGGCCGCGGTAGCAGCCCTTGTCGAGGTGGACGGCCGCGCCGATCCAGCCGACCTCGTTGGGAATGGTGCGATGGTCGGTGTCGAGGCCCAGCCGCGGCTCGCCGCGCTCGATGCGCAACGCCTCGAAGGCCCAGAGCCCGCACGCCGGCCCCGCCGCGTCGGCGTACGCCTCCAGCTTGTCGCGGGGCACCAGGTCGTAGCGCCCGATCCCCTCACCGGGGCGCCACATCACGGCGAGGTCGTCGACGAGCGCGATCTCGACGCGGGTCATGAACTTCATCCGCTCGAGCCACTCGACCAGCGCCGCGCCCGCGCCGGGCTCGGTGTGGGCGGTGAACGCCTCGCCGTCGTCGACGCCGGTGAAGGCGTGCTCGACGTGGCCCTGCGGGCTCAGCACGAGGGCCTGCGTCCAGGTGCCGGGCGCGAGGCCGTCGAAGTACTGCGTCGTCAGGTTGTGCAGCCACGACAGCCGCTCCGGGCCGGAGATGCGTACGACGTCGCGGTGCGAGAGGTCGACGAACCCGTCGCCGCGCGCCAGGCTGCGCTGCTCGGTGTTGAACGAGCCGTAGTGGGCGGCCACCGGGGCGTCGATGCCGTCGCCGGCGACGGCCCCGGGCAGGGCGAGGAGCGGGGACTGCATGCCGTCGAGACTACGCCGCGCACCGGAATCGGCCTCGGCCGAGCACCCGCCCCACCCGATACCTGAGGACGCCTTGGTAGGCGAGACCGGGCAATGACCTACCAGGACGTCCTCAGATATCGCTGCTGGGGGAGGCCGAGGCACCAGGACCGTCAGGCGCGCCCGAAGCGGCCGAGCACTCGGCGCAGGTGCCGAAGATCGCGAGGTGCCCCACGTCGACGGAGAACCCGTCCTCCCCGAGCGCGGCGACGAGCGACTGCACGAGCTCGGGGTCGTAGGAGCGCACGGAGTGGCAACCGCGGCACACGACGTGGACGTGCTCGTGCTCGCGCGTGGAGTGGTAGGTCGGCGCACGGTCGCTGAGGTGCGTGTGACGCACCAGTCCGAGCTCCTCGAGCACCTCGAGCGTGCGGTAGACGGTGGAGGCGTTGACCGAGCTCACCTGGCCGCGCACGTGCGCGAGCACCTCGTCGGGGGTGGCGTGGCGCAGCTCCTCGACGGCGCGCAGGATCAGCTCGCGCTGCGGGGTGAGCCGCAGCCCCTGCTGCCGAAGCCGCGCCGCGAGGTCGTCGTTCATGGGGACCTACGCGCGCTTCAGGCGTGCCCACAGGTGCGGCTGGAGCTCCTGGCCGACGGCCTTCATGTCGTAGGCGTAGAGCAGGTCGCCGTCGACGTTGCCGTACATCCGCGAGCC
>DATIAJ010000211.1:0-3912 GCA_035458105.1 Nocardioides sp.
GAGCACGAGGTGGATGTGCATCATCTGGTGGACGAAGGACGAGCTCAGGCTGGCGTCGTACCAGGGGCTGAAGTAGAGCGCCCACGGCGAGGCGATGTAGAGCACGAACGCCAGCGGCGGGAACGCCAGGACCTTGGCCACGCGCGAGTGCAGCACTGCCAGCAGCCACCGTCGAGGCGTCGCCGGCAGCGTACGCAGCGCCAGCGTGACCGGCGCACCGAGCGCGAGGGCGAGCGGCACGACCATCGACAGCACCATGTGCTGGACCATGTGCACGCTCAGCAGCGTGGTGTCGTAGAGGCCCAGGCCCGACATGGTGGCGAAGGCGAAGGATCCCATCCCGAGCACCACGAACGAGAGCGTCCGGCCGACCGGCCAGTGGTCCCCGCGGCGGCGCAGCACGCCCACCCCGACGGCGTACAGCCCGACCGCCCAGATGGTCACCACGAACGGGATCGGGTCGATCCCCCAGTCCGTCAGGACGCGTCCGAGCGTGAATTCCGGGAGCACCTCGGTGGTGTCCGCGGAGAGGGCGAGGAGGGGGTTGAGCACGCTGTGAACTTTATGACGGGACAACACAGGGGGTCGGGGTGCCCCTTGTCCCCGCCAACGGCCATAATGCTTCCGTGGCGACAGCAACTGCGACGATTCCGGCCTCCCGTCTGCACGGGCACCACGACCGACCCAGCATGGTCAGCGTGGGCACCATCATCTGGCTCTCCAGCGAGCTGATGTTCTTCGCGGCGCTGTTTGCGTCCTACTTCACCATCCGTGCGGTGAGCCCCGAGCTGTGGGCGCAGGAGACCGACAAGCTCAACGTCCCGTTCTCGACCGCAAACACCGCGATCCTGGTCGCCTCGTCCTTCGCCTGCCAGTGGGGCGTCTTCGCCGCCGAGCGCGGTCAGGTCGGGCGCACCGGCGGCCTGCTCAACTTCACCAAGTGGGGCCTGCGCGAGTGGTTCATCCTGACCTACATCATGGGCGCCATCTTCATCGGCGGCCAGGCGCTGGAGTACGCCGAGCTGATCGAGCACGGTGTCACCATCCCGAGCTCGGCCTACGGCTCGATGTTCTACCTGACCACCGGCTTCCACGGCATCCACGTGGCCGGCGGCCTGATCGCGTTCCTGTTCGTCCTCGGCCGCACCTACCTGGCCCGCCGTTTCACCCACGAGCAAGCCGTCACCGCCATCGTCGTGTCCTACTACTGGCACTTCGTCGACGTGGTCTGGATCGGCCTGTTCTTCACGATCTACGTCATCCAGTAAGCACCCCCAGACAGCCCACACCGTCGCAACTGGCAAGGACTCAAAAGTGCGTTTGCTGAACCGAACCGCTGGTCGCCTCTCCCGGCATCGTCGGGGACCTCTTGCGGGTCTCGCCGTGCTGCTGCTGGGGCTGCTGATCAGCGGCTCCCTCTACACGGCCTTCTCCCCCGCCCAGGCTGACTCCCAGCCGAGCGAGACCGAGCAGGTCGCGAAGGGCAAGGAGCTGTTCCTGGCCAGCTGCTCGTTCTGCCACGGCCAGAACGGCGAGGGTGTGCCCACCGTCCGCGACGGCTACCAGCTCGGCCCGTCGCTGGTCGGCGTCGGTGCGGCGGCCGTCGACTTCCAGGTCGGCACCGGTCGCATGCCGATGGCGGCCCCGGGCCAGCAGGCCCCGCGCAAGAAGGTCGTCTTCAACGACGAGGAGATCGCTGCCCTGGCGGCGTACGTCGCCTCTCTCGGCCCCGGCCCGGCCATCCCCAGCGAGTCCGACTACTCCATCGACGACCTGTCGGAGGAGGAGCGCGAGGAGGCCATCTCCCGCGGTGGTCAGATCTTCCTGACCAACTGCACCGCGTGCCACAACTTCAACGGCGCCGGCGGTGCCATGCCGCGCGGCGGCTACGCGCCCACGCTCCACGGCGTCGAGCCCCGCTACATCTACGAGGCGATGCTCACCGGCCCTCAGCAGATGCCCAACTTCAGCAACGGCAACCTGTCCCCCGAGGAGAAGCGGGACGTCATTGCCTACCTCGGTAGTCTCGAGGAGACCCCCGAGTACGCCGGCTTCACGCTCGGCGGACTGGGCCCGGTGTCCGAGGGCCTGTTCGCCTGGGTCGTCGGCATCGGCGGACTCGTGGGCGCAGCAGTCTGGATCGCCTCGCACACCACCCGCACCAAGAAGAACAAGGTGAACGCGTGAGCAACGACAACTCCTCGACGCCGGAGCACCCGGTCAACGCGCCCGACGGCACCCCGGTGCCGTACGACACGCACGTGCCCACGCACCGCGAGGCCGAGCCGATCGCCGACCCGGGCCTTCCGGCCCACACGTGGCGCCCCACCGACGTCGACCCCAAGGCCGAGAAGCGCGCCGAGCGGCAGATCGCAGCGATGTTCATCGCCGCGATGGTCTTCGCGGTCCTCTTCGTGGTCGCCTACTTCTCCTTCGAGGTCGGCGACAACTGGGACACCTTCGCGGGTCTCGGTGCCTCCACGATCACCCTCGGGCTGACCCTCGGCCTCAGCCTGCTGCTGATCGGCACCGGCATCATCCACCTGGCCCGCAAGCTGATGGCCGACCACGAGATCGTCGAGATGCGCCACCCCGCCGCATCTCCCCAGGAGGACCGCGACGCCACCGTCCAGGCGCTCAACGACGGTCTCGACGAGTCCGGCATCGGCCGCCGCCCGCTCGTGCGCAACACCATGCTCGGCGCCGTCGCCGTGCTCGGACTGCCCGCGGTCGTGCTGCTGCGCGACCTCGCCCCGGGCAACGCCCTCGACATCAACAAGCTCGCGCACACCATCTGGGAGCCGGGCATGCGCGTGGTGCGCGACGTGGTCGGCACGCCGATCCTCGCCAGCGAGGTCGAGATGGGCGACCTCATCAACGGCACCGCCGAGGCAATGTTCCCGACCGAGGAGAACGGCTACCCCGAGCTCCACGGCGCAGAGGAGCAGGCCGAGAAGGCCAAGGCCGCCATCATCGTCGTCCGGATGGACCCGGACGAGATCACCCCGCTCGAGGGCCGCGAGAAGTGGACCGTCGACGGCATCATCTGCTACTCGAAGATCTGCACCCACGTGGGTTGCCCGATCTCCCTCTACGAGCGCACCACCCACCACGTGCTGTGCCCGTGCCACCAGTCGACCTTCGACCTCGCCGACCACGCTCGCGTGGTCTTCGGTCCGGCTGCCCGCCCCCTCCCCCAACTGCCCCTGGCGGTGGACGACGAGGGCTACCTGGTCGCGCAGAGCGACTTCACCGAGCCCATCGGGGCAAGTTTCTGGGAGCGTGAGAAGCTGTGAGCATCGACACCAGCAAGGTGGCGACGAGCAACCGCACCGACGCCGCCACCGCGTCCAAGCCCAGCCCCGCCGGCTCGCTGGCCTCGTGGGCCGACGACCGCCTCGGCCTCGCCACGGCGATGAAGAAGAACCTGCGCAAGGTCTTCCCCGACCACTGGTCCTTCATGCTGGGCGAGATCGCCCTGTGGAGCTTCGTGGTCCTCCTCCTCACCGGCGTCTTCCTCACCTTGTGGTTCAACCCGTCCATGGGTCACATCACCTACGAGGGCTCCTACGACCAGCTGCGCGGCGTGGGGATGTCGGAGTCGATGGCCTCGACCCTGCACATCTCCTTCGACGTGCGCGGCGGCCTGCTGATGCGCCAGATGCACCACTGGGCGGCGGCGATCTTCATCGCCTCGATGATGGTCCACCTGCTCCGCGTGGCCTTCACCGGCGCCTACCGCAAGCCCCGTGAGCTCAACTGGGTGATCGGCTGCCTGCTGCTGCTCCTCGGCACCCTCGAGGGCTTCACCGGCTACTCGCTCCCCGACGACCTGCTCTCCGGCACCGGCGTCCGGGCGGCTGACGGCTTCCTCAAGGCGACCCCGGTCGCCGGCAGCTACATGTCGTTCCT
>DATIAJ010000212.1:0-4170 GCA_035458105.1 Nocardioides sp.
TTCAAGACCGCCGGCGCCGACCGGCTGATCACCGTCGACCTGCACGCCGACCAGATCCAGGGCTTCTTCGACGGCCCCGTCGACCACCTGATGGCGCTGCCGATCCTCACCGACTACGTCAAGCAGAAGTACGGCGACCAGGAGCTCGCCGTCGTCTCGCCGGACGCCGGCCGGATCAAGGTCGCCGAGCGCTGGTCGGCCCGCCTCGGTGGCGTGCCGCTGGCCTTCATCCACAAGACCCGCCGCATCGACGTCGCCAACGAGGTCGTCGCCAACCGCGTCGTCGGTGACGTCAACGGCAAGATCTGCATCCTGACCGACGACATGGTCGACACCGGCGGCACGATCGTGAAGGCCGCCGAGGCGTGCGTGGAGGCCGGAGCCGCCGGCGTCATCATCGCCGCGACCCACCCGATCCTCTCCGACCCCGCCGTCGACCGGCTCAAGAACTCCTCCGCCATGGAGGTCGTGGTCACCAACACGCTCCCGGTGCCCGCCGACAAGCAGTTCGACAAGCTCACCACGCTCTCGATCGCCCCGCTCATCGCCCGCGCCATCCGCGAGGTCTTCGAGGACGGCTCCGTGACCTCGATGTTCGACGGGCACGCGTAGGCCGCATCCGGCCGCGGCGCGACCAGTCGGGGTCGCTGTGGCGGGCGCTCGCGCCTGCCGAATGGGTGACTTTGCACCCGAGACTCACGCTTCGCACCCCGGATCCCGGGTGCAGAGCGGGGCGGTCACCGGATGTCCGGTGACCGCCCTCGGGGCCTGTCAGAGCGTCCGGTCGAGGTCGTCGAGCGAGTCGTTCCACGAGCGGGCGAGCACGGTGGGCACGTCGCCCTCGAGCGCGGTGGCGACCGCGGCGCGCAGCTCGCGGCGTACGTCGACCGGGAGAGGCAGCACCGGGAAGGCGTCGCCGATCACGTCGCCCATCGCCTGGCCGGAGCGCCGGGCCAGGGCGAGGCCGTCGGTGACGTAGCGCTCGAGGTAGGGGCGGACGAGCTCGGCCTGGTCCCAGCCCCAGAACCCGGCGCCGACGGCGTCGAACTCGTGGCTCCCGAGCTCGCCGCCCATCAGCTGCGCCCAGGCAGCGGCCTTCGCCTCCGGCGTGGGGACGAGCGCGCGCGCGGTGAGGGCGGCGTGGTGGCCGGCGACCGACTTGTCGCGCTGCTCCTCGGGGCCGATCCACGAGTCGTCGCCGAGCTCGGCCAGCCGCTGCACTGCTGCCCAGCGGACGGCCTGGTCGACGTCGTCCCGGCCGAGCCAGCCGACCAGGAAGTCGCGGTCCGCGCTGGTGCGGGCCAGCACCCGCGAGGCGCCGGGGGCCAGGGCCGGGTCACCGGCCTCGACCGCGCCGCCGGCGATGTCGGAGACCACCGCGAGGTGGCCAACCGCGTCGGCCGGCTCGTCGTAGCGCCGCACGACGGACTGCAGCGCGCGCATCACTCCCTCGAAGACCAGCGGGTGGGTCTCGGGCCGCAGGTGCCGGTCGGCGAGGTCGACGAGCTCGCCGACGCCGATGACCTGCGACTCGCACAGGTCGACCGCGGTCCACCACAGCATCGCCCGGGTCAGCTGTGACTCCACCGAGGAGAGGCCGGCGGTGATCGCTGCCCATGACTGCTCGTCGGGGCGGACCACCGCGAAGGTCTCGTCGCCGGAGTTGGGCACCACGACCCTGCCGGCGAGCTCGTCGAGCCGCACCGGCTCGTCGCCGAGGTGCACGTCGCGGTAGTCCACGAGCCGCATCGCGTCGTCGTACGCCGACACCGTGAGGCGGTGCGACCGCGAGCCCTCGCGGGTCAGGACGGGCACGCCGTCGTCGTCGCGCGTGACGCGCAGCGTGTCGAAGCCGGTGGATCGCAACCACGCCTCGGCCCAGCCGCGGACGTCCTTCGCGCTGGCGGCGTCGAGGGAGTCGAGGAAGTCGGCCAGCGTCGCGTTGCCGAAGGCGTGGGTGGTGAGGTGCCGGTTGACCCCGGCGAGGAAGTCCTCCTCGCCGAGCCAGTGGCCGAGCTGTGCGAGCGCGGCGTTGCCCTTGGCGTAGGTGATCATGTCGAAGTTGGCGAAGGCGGTGTCGACGTCGACGATCTTGTCGGTGTCCTCCGCGATCGGGTGCGTCGAGCGGCGGCGGTCGGCGCGGTAGCCGGTGGGCTTGCGGGTGATGGCGGACGACGTCCAGGCGTCGGTGTAGCCCGCCGCCGCGCCGGCCACGTCGTAGCCCATGAAGTCGGCGAACGACTCGTTGAGCCACGAGTCCTCCCACCACTTCATCGTCACCAGGTCGCCGAACCACATGTGGGCCATCTCGTGGGCGATCGTCGCGGCCAGCCACTGGCGCTCGAGCTCGGTCGGCGTTCCCTGGGTGAGCGCCTGGTCGCGGAAGACCACGCACCCGGGGAACTCCATCGCGCCCCAGTTGAGGCCGGGGGCGAAGACCTGCTGGTAGTCGGCGTAGGGGTACTCCGGCTCGAAGACCGTGGTGTAGTGCTGGAAGCAGGCGCTGGTGATGCGCCGGAGCTCGTCGGCGTCGCGCCGCAGCTCACGGCCCTGCGACGCCCGCGCGTGCCAGCCGAACGGCAGGGTGCCCCCCGGCGCCGGGGCGTACGGCTCGTCCCACGTGACCGAGACCCACGGGCCGCCGACGAGGGTGAAGAGGTACGACGAGAACGGCGGGGTGGTGCCGAACGTCCAGACGTCGGAGGGCGTGTCCGCGCCCTCGCCCGACGTGCGCCCCTCGAGCGGCCCGTTGCCCAGGACCGTCCAGTGCGAGGGCGCCGTGACGGTCAGGGTGAAGGTCGACTTGACGTCGGGCTGGTCGAAGCAGGGGATCACCTTCTGGGTGATGTCCATCGAGGTGTGGGCGCAGACGTAGCGCTCGCCGTCGGCCGGGTCGATCGTGACGGTCATGCCGTCGCCGTCGGTGACGTAGGGCATGCGGGCCGTCACGCGGACCGTGTTGCTCTCGCCCAGGTCGGTCAGCGCGATCCGCCCGTCGGCGTACGGCGCCGGCCGGCCGTCGAGCGTCACGTCGGTGCCGCCGTTGAGCTCGAGGAACGTCGACGCGCCGGGCCGCGTGCAGCCGAAGGAGATCGTCGCCTCGACGCCGAAGTCCGCGGTGGAGGTCAGGTCGAGGTGGAGCTCGGTGTGGACGTCGGTCAGCAGGACGGCGCGCTCGCGCGCCTCGGGGAGCATCAGGGGCACCGGGACACCCTAGGTCGTCCGTGGTCGCCCGAGCCGCGCAGATTCGACCTCGCGCCCGCCCCGGGACTAGAGTTCCCGGGTTGCCTCGGCGAGGGAGACCGCACGAACGGGACTCCGTGATCGACTGGGCCGGACCGCACCTGCTGCGCCGCGCCCCGATCCGGAGCGCGGCGTTCGTCGTCTCCGGCCGAGGCCCCCGAACCCCACACCGACGTACGGAGAACACCATGTCTGCCCCCGAGAAGATCACCGCCGAGTCCCGCACCGAGTTCGGCAAGGGTGCCGCCCGCCGCATCCGCCGCGAGGACAAGATCCCCGCCGTCATCTACGGCCACGGCAACGAGCCCGTGCACGTCATCCTGCCGGGTCACCAGACGATGATGGCCCTCAAGCACGGTGGCGCCAACGCGCTCCTCGCGCTCGACGTCGAGGGCTCCGAGCAGCTCGCCCTGACCAAGGACGTGCAGATCGACCCGATCCGCCGCCTCATCGAGCACGTCGACTTCGTCGCGGTCAAGCGCGGCGAGAAGGTCACCGTCGACGTCCCGATCCACGTCGTCGGCGACGCCGCCGCGGAGACCCTCGTCGTCACCGAGAACGCCGTCGTCTCCGTCGAGGCCGAGGCCACCCACATCCCGGAGGCCTTCGAGGTCTCCGTCGAGGGCGCCGAGGTCGGCACCCAGGTCCACGCCAAGGACCTCGACCTCCCCTCCGGCGTCACCCTCCTCGCCGACGAGGAGCTCCTCATCGTCAACGTGACCCAGCAGATCTCCGCCGAGGCCCTCGAGGCCGAGCTGGAGGAGGCCGAGGCCGAGGCCGGCATCGAGCACGACGCCCCCGAGACCGAGACCGAGGCGCCTGCGGGTGACGAGGCCGCGACCGAGGGCGCCGCTGCCGAGGGCTCCGACTCCGAGTGACGAGTCGGCGCATCCTCGCGCCGTGACACCGTCGAGTCGGCGCATCCTC
>DATIAJ010000213.1:0-4034 GCA_035458105.1 Nocardioides sp.
GTGAGCCGCGTCGGCAGTGGTCCGTCGGCCCCCCTGGGCCGCACGATGAACATCGACACCTGCGTGCCGTCCCTGGACTCGTACCAGACCTGTTCGGTCACGACGTCGATCGCCGCATCGGGAACGTGGTACCCGGTGAGCGCGTCGTCGTCGAAGTCGTAGCGGTAGGTCGCTGAGGGCTGCGCGAACGACTGGAACTCCACCCACACCTCGTCGCCGTACCAGCTTCCGGTGACGCCGCTGACGACCCCGCCGCCCACGTTCCCGTTGACCGATCCGAGACCGGGCAGTGCGACGTCGCGGATCCTGGCGCCGTCGGCGGCATGCACCGTGATCCGGTGCGACGCCGCCTGGGAGTAGACCGCGTACAGGCGGCCACCGATCCCGCTGACGGACTGCAGGGTGTCGCTGCTCTCGGCGATGACGGTGTGCCACACGGTCGGGTTCCTCAGCGATGCCCTGCACAGCCGCCCGCGCGGTGCCTCCAGGTCGGTGACGATGAGCAGGTCGTCGTCGACCACCTGGACCTGGTTCACGGCCTGCATGGTCGTCGTCACCGACATGAGCTCGTCGTCGGCCAGCCTCAACAGGGACACGGTGTTGGCGTGGACGAAGTCCCACTGGTACAGGACGGCGTACCGTCCACACTCGGTCACGTCGACCCAGCACCAGTGGTCGGCCTGACCGCCGAAGACCCGCCGGTCCTGAGTCGTGCCGATGCGGTGCTCGAGGACGACTTCCCTGCCGTCGGCAACCGCCGGGTAGAAGAACGACGCCGAGTCCGGTCGCCACGCGGGGCGGTAGTGGCTCGTGCCGCTGGGCTCGTCGGCGAGAACGGTCCCGGTGTCGATCTCGAGGACCTGGATCCGCGCGTCGTGGGTGCTGCCGCTCGCCGTGCCGAAGGCGACGAGCCTGCCGTCGGGTGACGGTACGGCGTACACGAGCGCCTCTACGCTCGGCCAGGTGGTCGGGTCGAGCACGGTCTCGATCGGCCCTTCCCGCTCGCGCCGCATCCGCAGCGCGAGCTTCTCGTCGTCGGGAGCGGCCTGCCAGACGAACTCGCGTCCGCCCGCGCGGATCGGCCGGGACAGCCGCTCGTAGCGCGATGCACGGGTCACCGCGGCGCGTAGTCGGTCGCGCGTCGGGACCGCGTCGAGGAGTGCGTGCGTGGCCGCCTCCTGCTGCTCGATCCAGCCCCTGACCTCAGGGTCATCGAACCCTTCGAGCCACTCGTAGGGATCAGGAATCCACCGGCCGTGGAACCAGAACCCACTGTCCGGATCGGCCCTCACCGTCTCGCCCTCCACTCGGATGCGACCGATCATGCCGCATTCCGCGGGCCCGTCGATGACGTCTTCTCGCCTGCGGGCGGGACCTGGGACGGGTCGACCTCAACTCCCGGCCGGGCGCCTCACACCCCGCACTCGTAGTCGAGCAGGAGCTCTGGCAGAGGCATACCGGCCAGCGAGACCCCGTGCACGTTCCGGAGGTGGTCGCGGAACCACTGGTCGAACGGCGCTGCCGTACCGCCGAGGACGCCGAAGGCTGCGTCGAGGTCGTCGGCCTCGAGGTGGACCACGGCGAGGTCGCCCGTCCGGTTGGTCTGGAGCCAGACGGCTTCCTTGGTGATTCCCGCGCGTCGGCGCGCGTCCTCGTACGCCGCTCGCCGCTCGCCACGCCAGCAGGACCCAAGGGCGTCGCGGTCGAGGTCGGTCCTGCCCGGCAACACCGGGATGGCGAATGCCACGTGAGGCATGCCCGGTCCCTCCTGGGTCCTGAGATGGCGTCACGCGGGTTGGACCACGGTGGCCTTGAAGGGTCCGGCCAGCAGCTCCGTCAGTGGCCCCATCGCCTCAGCGGTCGCCGGGTCGTTCATGACAGCGTCCCGGGCAGCGGACGTCTCCCACTCCGCGATCTCCACCAGGGCGTCAGGGTCGTCGACCACCTCGTAGAAGCCGCTGCCCAGGCAGCCCATCTCGTTCAGGGTCGGCCCCAGGTCCGCCAGCATGGCGTCCAGAACGGACTTGAGCTCGTCGCGCCGTCCAGGCGCGGCCGTCATCTCGACGATCACCTTGATGGGCATGCGTTCCTCCTCGGGGCGCCCGGTGGGCTACTGCTCGACGTACACGGAGAGCGGCGGCACGACGCCGTGGGACTCCATCTGGGCCAGCACCTCCGGGGGAGGCGCGTCGAGCAGAGCCTGCAGTGCCGCGGTGTCGTGGATGATCGCGCTCACGGCGACGCGCGCGCTGTCGTCGGCTGCGACGTAGTCGGTGACGTCGGTGCCGATCGCGCCCAGTGCTGCGGCACGTTCGTCCTTGCCCTTGAGCCAGCGCTCGATCTCGACGACGTCGTGGGTGATGACCATTCGTGGCATGGCTCGCTCCTCGCCTGGAAGTGGATGGGCGTCCGGGGCTGCGGCGGCGGACGACGGACGGCTGGGTGTCCGTCGATGCTGCACCCGGCCGGCGGAGGAAACATCACTCGATCGTGCGACCACGGCCCTCCCAGTCGGCTATGGACCCCGACTCCGGCGAGGAGGAGACTCCCTATGTGGCGGAGTCGGTCCTGGTGCCGTCTGCGGACGGGCTGATCGGGCGCGCGGCCGAGCTCGACCTCGCCCTGGGCGAGGTGGCCCGGCTCGGCACGGGTCCTTCGTCGGTCCTCGTGATCGAGGGCGAGGCCGGCATCGGCAAGACCCGACTGGTGCAGGTGGTGGTCGACGAGGCCCGTTCCCGCGGCCACCGAGTGCTCTCCGGTGGCGGCCATCCCTTCGAGCGCACGCGCCCCTTCGGCCTGGCTGCCTCCGCGCTGGGCCTGAGCTCCCGGTCGAACGATCCGCACGCCGCCGCCATCGGCCGGTTGCTGGCCGGCCAGGGCCCCGAGACGCCCACCATGGCCGGCGACATCCAGTACCGCGTCGTCGAGGAGATCGTCGACCTGGTGGAGACCGCGTGTGCGGACCGCCCGGCGGTGCTGGTCACCGAGGACGTGCACTGGGCAGACCCCGCGAGCCTCCTGGCCGTCTTGTCGGTCACCCGGCAGCTGGCGCTCGCTCCGCTGCTGACCGTCGTGACCACCCGTCCCTCGCCGCTCCCCGCCGGCGTGGCCCGTCTGCTGGACGACCTCGCAGCGGGTGGTGGACCCCGCCTGTGCCTGGCCCCGCTCACGGCCGACGAGGTCATGGCGCTCGCGACCCACGAGCTCGGCGCGCGGCCGGGGCCGCGCCTGACCGCCATGCTGGGCAAGGCCGGGGGCAACCCGCTGTGGGCCCGTGCCATGGTGCGCTCACTGGCGGACGACGGTGCGCTCCACCGATCCTCCGCCGAGGTCGACGTGAGCGTCTCCGAGCTGCCGTCCTCCCTCGGCGAGCTGGTGGTGCGCCGGCTCCGCGACCTCCCGCGGCCGACGCTGGAGCTGCTCCGGATCGCGGCCGTGCTCGGGGACGCGGTGTCGCTCGCCGACGTGGCCGCCGTCGCCCGTCGACCGCCGGCCGAGGTCGTCGGGCAGCTCAGTGAGGCGTACGACGAGCAGCTGCTCGACCGGGTCGACGACCGGGTCGTCTTCCGGCACCAGCTCGTGCACGACGCGATCTACCAGCAGGTACCGGCATCGGCTCGCCGCGTCCTGCACCGCGAGGCCGCCGTCACGCTGATGGCGGCTGGCGCCGACCCGCTGGCCGTGAGTGACCACCTCGTACGCGGAGCCGAGCGCGGTGACGAGGAGGCAGTCACCTGGCTGCGGCATGCCGCGCGCCGAGCGGCAGGACAAGCACCCGCGGTCACCCTCGAGCTGCTCCGACGCGCCGAGGCGCTGCTCCTCGGCGGCCACCCTGACGCCGACGCCGTGTCGGCCGAGGTGGTGCAGGCGCAGCTGCGTGCTGGGGACGTGGCCGAGGCGGCGGCCAGGGCCGAGGCGGTGCTCGCGCGCCCCCACGCCGCTGAGGTGGACGTCCCGTTGCGGGTCGCACTCGTGGCTGCGCTGGCCCTGCAGAACCGTGCCGAGCAGCTCGTCGCCGTGGTCGAGGCCAGCCT
>DATIAJ010000214.1:0-16079 GCA_035458105.1 Nocardioides sp.
CGGACGCAGGGCTTCCTCGTGCTGTGCCGGGTGGTGGTCGCGGTGTCGGTGATGTGCGCGGCGTACTTCCTGCTCCCGGCGAAGCGCCCGGACGACGGCACCGGGGTGCTGTGGCTGGTCCTCATGCTGGGCGTCTTTGCAGCGGTGGTCGGCGCACAGGTGCCCGCCATCGTCCGGTCGAAGTACCCGATCCTGCGCGCGATCGAGTCCCTCGCCGTCCTGGTCCCGCTCTACCTGTTGATCTTCGCCCGGCTCTACCTGGCCAACTCGCTCCACGACCCCGAGGGCTTCTCGCGGCCCCTGGACCACGTCACGGCCCTGTACTTCACGGTCACGGTGTTCGCCACCGTCGGCTTCGGGGACATCGTCGCCTCGAGCCAGAGCATGATGCTGCTGGTGACGACGCAGATGATCCTCAACCTGGCGGTCCTCGGGCTCGGGATCAGGCTGCTGACCTCAGCGGCGCGACGCGGCATCGCCCGCCGTGGGGGCCAGCCCGACCTCGGGGACCGGGACCACCCCGTGATCTGAACGAGAGGGAATCGACGATGAGTGAGGCGACCACTGTGACGACCACGGCGGGTGGGGTGCTCGCGGCCACCTGCATCTCCACCCTGGTGGTCAACGCGAACACCTCGGCGGTCAGCATCCTGCTGCCGGCGATCAGCGAGGACACCGGCATGGGCGTCGACACGCTCCAGTGGGCGGTGACCGGCTACTCGCTCGTCGGCGCCGCGGTGATCATCACGTCGGGCTCGCTGGGGGACGTGTTCGGGCGGAAGAAGGTCTTCCAGCTCGGCCTGGCGCTCTTCGTGGTCTCGTGCGTCATGATCGCGCTCGCCGAGTCCGGCGGCATGGTGATCGCCGGACGGGTGGTCCAGGGCGCGGCCGGCTCCACGATCCTGGCGTGCGGCCTGAGCCTCCTGACGGTCGCGACGTCCGGGGACCAACGGCTGAAGTTCGTGTCGCTGTGGGGAGCCGCCGCCGCGGTCGGCGCGGCCGCCGGGCCCCTCCTCGGGGGCGTCCTCGTGGACGTCACCGGCTGGCAGGGGCTGTTCTGGATCGACGCCGGGGTCGCCGTCCTCTGCATGGCGCTGACCTTCATGACCGTCCAGGAGTCGCGGGACGAGACACGGCCACGCTCCATCGACTACCTGGGCACCGTGCTGATCGCGCTCACGCTCGTGCCGCTGATCTACGGCTTCACCAAGAGTGGCGACTGGGGCTGGATCTCCGCAGCGACGCTGGGCTGCTTCGCTGCGTCGGCCGTCGCCGGCTTCCTCTTCATCGTGATCGAGAAGCGGGTCGCGGTGCCGCTGCTCGACCTCGCGCTGCTGCGCAACCGCATCCTGGTCGGCTCGACGCTCGCCATCCTCATCGGCGCCGGCACGATCAACGGGCTGATGTACCTGCTCAGCCTCTACTTCCAGAACCCCGCCGCGCTCGGCTTCACACCGCTCGAGGCAGGCATCGCCACCCTCCCGGCGACCGTCGGACTCGTGGCCGTCGCGCCGCTGGTTCCCAAGCTGGCCAAGAAGCTCGGCGGACGTCAGGTGATCGGCGTCGGCTTCATCCTGATGGCGGTCGGCTTCGGGTGGATCGGCTTCACCGACTCGTCGTGGGCGTACGTCGCCTTCCTGCTGCCGATCCTCGCGATCGCCGTCGGCATGGGCCTCTCCAACGGGCCGGCGTCGTCCGCAGCGACCGCGTCCGTGCCGCAGGAGCAGGTCGGCGGGGCGTCGGGCGTGTCGAACATGGCTCGCTACGTCGGTGCCGCTGTCGCGACCGCCCTGTGTGCCACGATCTACGCCACCGTCGAGAGCAACCAGCTCGACGACGGCGCCAGCCCGGGCGACGCCCTCGCCTCCGGCTTGGCCGCAGCCTCCTGGCTGATGGCGGTGATCAGTGCGCTCGGCATCCTCCTCGCCGTCGTGGCGATCCGCCGGCACAAGGCGGCCGAGGGCACCGCAGGGGACGCCGCCGCCGCGGCCGCGGCCCACCTCCACACCATCCCGACAACTGCCGCAGGGAGTGCGTCATGAATCCGGTCCCGTTCACGCGAGACGACTACGCCGCGCGAATGGCCCGGGTCGTGGCCGCCGGCGGGGACGCCGGCGTCGACGGCGTCCTGGTGTCCCCTGGCCCGGACCTGGTGTGGCTGACCGGCTACCAGCCGACCGCCATCACCGAGCGACTGACGTTGCTCGTCCTGACCGCCGACCGCGAGCCGACGATGCTGGTGCCCAGGCTGGAGCGACCGGATGCCGAGCGGGCCGACGGCACCGCCGCGACGACCGTCGTCGACTGGCTCGACGGAACCGACCCGTACGCCGCGGCGAGCGCGCTGCTGCGTCCGGACGGTCGCTACGCGATCTCCGACAGCACGTGGGCGATGCACCTGCTGGGCCTTCAGGCGGCGCTACCGCGCACGGCGTACGACTCGATCACGACGCGACTGCCGATGCTCCGCGCGGTGAAGGACGCCAACGAGCTCGCCCGGTTGGAGGCGGCGGGCGCGGCCGCGGACGCGACGTACGAGCAGATCCTGCACGTGCGGTTCTCGGGGCGGAAGGAGACCGACGTGGCGGCCGACCTCGCGCGCCTGCTCCGGGAGCACGGCCACGAGCAGGTCGACTTCACCGTGGTCGGTTCCGGGCCGAACGGCGCGAACCCCCACCACGAGGCGGGCGATCGCACCATCGAGGTCGGTGACGCGGTCGTCCTCGACTTCGGTGGGCTCATGCAGGGCTACGGCTCCGACACGAGCCGCACCGTCTGCGTCGGCGAGCCGTCGGACACGATCCGCGAGGTGCACGAGATCGTGCGGCTGGCCCAGCAGGCGGGTGTCGACGCGGTGCGGCCGGGCGTCGCCTGCCAGGAGGTCGACCGGGCGGCCCGCGCCGTGATCTCGGACGCCGGCTACGGCGAGCAGTTCATCCACCGGACCGGCCATGGCATCGGCACCACGACGCACGAGCCGCCGTACATGATCGAGGGCGAGGAGCAGCCCCTGGTGCCGGGCATGTGCTTCTCCGTGGAGCCGGGCGTCTACCTCGCCGGCCGGTTCGGGGTCCGCATCGAGGACATCGTCACGGTCACCGACACCGGAGGACGGCGGCTCAACAACACCGCCCGCGAGCTGCAGGTCGTCGACTGACGCGCAGCCGGCGTTCAGTGCAGGAAGAGCTTCCCCATCACCGCGAGGACACCGAGCGAGGCGGCCCCGGCCGACTCGAGGACGAGCCGCCAGCCGCCGATGCCTGCCCGGTGTGCTCCGAGGTAGCCGATCACCGACAGGAATGCCACGGAGAACCACAGGGCCCAGAGCGCCGCGCCGCTCGACGACAACCCCAGCAGGTAGAGCACGAGGTAGACGGCGACAGCCGGCGCGGCACCGACGAGGATGGAGACCTCCTTGGCCGCGGCGTGCGGGGTACGGCGGTACAACGGGCGGTGGTCACCCTCGAAGAGCATCTCCTGGCTCTCCGTGTAGACGTGCGCCAGCCAGTAGGTGACCACGACAGCGGTGACGCTGAGCGCGACCCTGTGGGCGTGCGAGAGGTTGGCGCTCACCGCGGCCAGGGAACCGGCCGCGATCACCGCGCCGTAGAGCAGGCCACCGGGATCCCGGCGGGCCAGTGTGTCCGCGGCCCGGCGTCGGTGGCCCGGGCTCACGCCCTCGCCGTCGATGTCAGCCCGGGTGCCTCGGTCCATGCGTCGTCCCTCCCGCCACTCATGCTGCCAGACAACCTGCGTCCGTGCGCCTCACCCGGATCCGGTGGTCCTCGCCCCGCGATCGCCGCGACTGCGCCGTCGTACAGCCGTTGGGCATGCCGGGGTGAGCGGCCGATCGTCGTGAGTCCCACGAGCCCGCCGACCTTCAGGCCGTCCAGCATGTGGAGGACCGCGCCGACCCCGTGCACCCGGTCGAACGTCAGCCCGGCGCGGTCGACGGCGTCGATGACGTCGCTGTCCGAGCGCCCACCCCAGGCCGGGTCGACGAGGTGGTCGGTCGAGCGGTAGCAGCGTCGTGAACCGTCGGGGAGCGACCAGGTGCCGGTGACGTCGTCGTAGTGGCCCGGCGTCAGGTTGTGCAGCAGGGACAGCGGGTGCGAGGTGCCGCTCTTGCGCAGGTTGATCTCGAGACCGTCAAGGCGCCACCGCGACGTCGTGCGGGTCGCCGCGAAGTCGACGGCGAACCGGCCCAGGGCACCCCGGTCGGCCAGCAGCCGCCCGACAGACGCGCCGTACCCAGCCAGCTCGCTGCGGTAGTCCGGCCGCGCGGGGAACCGGCACCCCGTGTAGACCTGTCGGTGGGCGCCGGAGTGGAGCTGCTCGTGCGTCGAGACGACCTGCACGCGACGCCCCGGCGTGATCTCGCCCTGGACGCTCGGGCTGGCGAAGTCCTCGCCGGTCAGCAGCTCCTCGACGACGCCACCGGAGGCGAGCGCGGACAGGTAATCGGGCCCCAGGAGCTCGACGGTCGCGCGGAGCGTGGTGGTGGTCGGGACGTCTGCGAACCTGATCACGCGGTTGCCCAGGCCCGTCGCACTGTCGTCCAGCTTCACCACCACACCCTCGGCGCCGGGATTCCCCAGCCGGACGTGCTCCACGGCTGCGAGGACCTCGTCGACGCCACGGACGTCCTCCCGCCCCGGAGGCAGCGGCACCCCGGCGTCCCGCATGATCCGGCGCCCGCTGCTCTTGAACCCCATCGGCCACAGGCTCGCGGGCGTGCCGTTGAGCGGCAGCCCCAGCTGCTGGGCGACCAGCACCTCCAGGTGGGTCACGTTCCACGGCTCGATGAAGGCCAGCCGTCCGCTGGTCATCGACCGGATCCGCGCGAGGAGGTCCGGCCTGTCGAGGAGCTTCTCGGTGGGCCGCTCGGCCGTCACGAAGACCATCTCGGCCCCGGGAACCCGCGCGAGCGACAGCATCGTGAGCAGCTGCCGGTTCTCCAGGGCGGGGATGCGCGGCCCGAAGTGCGCGAGCAGCGCGTGCTCCACGCTGTACGACGGGAGGACCACGACGGTGTGCGGCACCCTCGAGCCGGGACGGTGCGCGGCCAGGCCCCGGGCCAGTGCGAGCGGAGCCGGCGGTTCGGGGGCTGCCACCGACCAGACGCTACGACCCGGCGCCGAGCCCGACCTCACCCCGCTCGGGTGAGCCGTCGTCCCCGCAGCGCGCGTGGAATGGAGCGTCTGACCATGATGGAAAGGACGACCGCCATGTGCCGATGGCTCGCCTACTCCGGTTCGCCGGTGCTCCTCTCGGACCTGCTGTTCGCGCCGGAGAACTCGCTCGTGGTGCAGAGCATGCACTCGCGGCTCGGGGTCGAGGCCGTCAACGGCGACGGCTTCGGAGTGGGCTGGTACGGCGCCCAGGAGGAGCCGGGCATCTACCACAGCACCGAGCCTGCGTGGAGCGACCGCAACCTGCGCGAGCTCTCCGGCCACGCCTCCGCGGGTCGGGTGTTCGCCCACATCCGGGCGACGACCGGCACGCCCGTGCAGCAGAGCAACTGCCACCCCTTCCGACACGGGCGCTGGCTCTGGATGCACAACGGCGCGATCGCGGACTTCTCGTCGGTCAAGCGCGACCTGACGCTGGAGGTGGAGCCCGCGCTGTTCCCGCTCATCGAGGGCTCGACGGACTCGGAGCTCTTCTTCTTCCTCGCCCTCACCTACGGGCTCGAGCAGGACCCACCGGCCGCGGTGGCACGGGCAGTCGGCTTCATCGAGGAGACAGGGCGGCGGCACGGCATCCAGTTCCCGATCCAGATGACGGTCGCCACCACCGACGGAGACGTCACGTGGGCGTTCCGATACTCCAGCGAGGGCAGGTCCCGCTCGCTGTTCCACAACGTCGACGTCAGCGCCCTGCGGCTGCAGCACCCGGACAACCCCACCTTCCAGCAGCTGTCCGACGACGCACGCCTCGTGGTGTCCGAGCCGTTGGGGTCCCTGCAGGGTGCCTGGCGGGAGGTCCCCGAGTCCACGTGCCTGGTCATCCAGGGCGGCCGGGAGCAGCTGCACCCCTTCTCGCCGTCCTCAGCCCCCTCGTCGGCGGGCTCCGCCGCGACGGCCCAGTGAGGCGTTCTCGATGACGGCCCTGACGGTCTGGCGCTACGACACCCCCTTCGGGGCGGAGGCCGCAGCCGTGCGGCTCAAGAGCCTCGCGGAGCGCAAGGTCCTCACCGTCCACGACGCCATCACGATCGCGTGGATGCCGCAGGCGAAGGAGCCGGTGATCGGGCACCTGAAGCACCCGACAGCCTCGAGCGCCGGCAAGGGGTCGGTCCTGGGCGGCCTGGTGGGCATGGTCGTGCTGGCGCCGCTGGCGGGGGCCGCGGTCGGGGCAGGAGTCGCCTCGGTGGCAGCGCGCCTGCGCAAGTCGGGCATCGACCAGCAGTTCGTCGACGAGCTTGGCTCGCAGCTGACCCCCGGCTCGTCCGCCCTCCTCGTGCTGTCGAGCGACGGGAACCTGGACGAGGTGCGTCCCGCCATGGAGCGGGAGCTCGCGCGAGGGGACGTCGTGCTGCTGCATGCCGAGCTGTCGGAGGACGCCCCGGCGGCCCTCGTGGAGGCGATGGAGGAGCTCCGCAGGGACGCCGGTCCCCCGCAGTCCTGACCGGACATCCGGACGTCACCCGCGTCGGGTGAACCCCTCGCCCCGGTGCGGTGCGAGCCTGAGCCGGAAGCGTCGGCGCGAGGAGGAGCACCATGACGAGCGACACCACCCGGTCGAACCGCCAGGACGCGTACGACGAACCGGCCTCGCGGCTGTGGACGGGGATGATGGGCTTCGCCTCGATCATGCTGGTGCTGATCGGCGGCTTCCACGTCCTGGGCGGGTTCATCGCCCTCCTGGAGAACCGGGTGTACGACGCCGACGCGTCGGAGCTCCTCCTGTTCCAGAGCTACGCCGGGTGGGGCATCGCCCACATGGCGCTCGGCACCTTCGCGTTCCTCACCGGCATCGCGCTGTTCTACCGGAGGCCCTGGAGCCGGGTGGCGACCATCGTGATCGCCTCCTTCAGCGCCGTGACCAACCTGGCGTTCCTCTCCGCGTCCCCGGGCTGGTACGGGATGCTGATCGTCCTGGACGTCCTCGTCATCTACGCCGTCACCGTCCACTTCGAGGACGAGCGCGAGTAGGTCTGCGCAGGTCCAGGCCGGCGAAGTAGTCGTCGTGCTCGGCGCGCAGCGCGCCGTCGAGCTCGTGCTCGAAGGGCGGGGCGGCCGTCACCTCGACCCCGGTGAGGGTCGATCCGGACCGTTCGGCCCTCGTGGTCCATCGACGCGACGGCGCCGGCCGGCACGAGACGCAGCCCCGCACCCGCGCGCGCAGCGTCGACCACCACGTCGACCACGAGGTAGACCGCGGCGGACGAGCTGGAGGCCCGGACCACCGTGCCGAGACGGCCGTCCGTGGCCACGACCTCGTAGCCGACGAGGTCGCCGTCGAGCGTCCAGGTGGACTCGCGATACTCCCAGACGGAGTCTCGGTAGTCCCACAACCCGCTGCTCATCGCGCCACCTCGCTCAGGATCCGCGGGAGCTTCCCGCGTGCACCCTCAACGTGCGGAGGCCCGAGGCGTTACATCTGGGTGTTGTTCCACCGGTACCCGCTGGAGCGGTGGCTCATGCGGCGGCGTGGAGGCGTGGCATCACCCGGCGAGGATGCGGGCCTTCTGCTGCTCGAACTCGGGCTCGCTGAGCACTCCGGCGGCCTTCAGCTCGCCGAGCTCCTTGAGCTGCGCCAGCTTGTCGTCCATGCCGGCCTGCGGGGCGGGCGGCGGCGGAGCGTACTGCTGCGGCGGCGGCTCGGCGTACTGCTGCTGTTGCTGCTGCTGATCGGCCCACCTGCCCGCCTGCCGGCGTGAGACCCGGTTGGACACGGCCGTGGCCGTACCTGCGACGACGGCGGTGCGTGCGACACCGCGGAGAAGACCTGGCATGACGTGTTCCTGTTCTCTCGTGGTCAGACAGAGGCAGCGGAGTCGGCGGCATCGACAGCAGCGAGCAGGGCCTGGACCGGGATGCGGCCGCTGGCGACCAGCTGCCCACCCCCCTTTCGCACGGCCCGGGCGAAGGGCGCGGCCCATACGTTCTCGTAGACCAGGATGCCCGCGGAGTTGCCCGCCTCGATCGCGGTGCCCGCGTCGTCCAGGTCCTCCTCGTCCAGCAGTCCCGAGGAGGCCCCCTCGAAGAGGGTCAGGTCCAGCTCCCCGTCGCCGTCGATGTCACGGATCTCGATCGCGTGGACGGACCCATCCGGGTCCTTCGTGACGAAAGCGAGGTCAAGGATGCGGATGAGCCCCCGGTCGACCAGGTCGAGGAGGATCGCGAACCCCTCCCCCGTCATCCTGCTCCCCGGGAACTCCACCACGATGTAGTCGATCGGACCCATGAGATCGAGGTCGTCGCCGGTCTCCTGGTCGAGGTCGTTGGACATGCTCTCCTCCTGCGGGTCGGTGGGGACGCAACCCGGTGGGGGTCACCCGGTCGCCGTCCTCTCGGAGCCTAGGAAGCACGCACACCGCCCCGCCTCACCCGCAGCGGATGAGCCCGGACCGGGCCCCTCCTCACACCCGGGCGCGGGCCCAGGTGGCAGGTACGTCGGCGCCGCCCTCCTCGGCGACCCGGGCCCCCATCTGCACGTAGCACGCACCCGGGGGGAAGATGCGTCCGCTGACGAGGGCCTGCCCCATGGTGAAGCCCGACGCCCCCGCGATGAGACCCGGCGGCACGAAGGAGAACAACCTCTCGATCTCGTGCAGGTCCGATGCGGCGTTCATGCGCATGAGCACCAGGTTGTCGCACTGCGAGACGATCTCCTCGTGCACCTTCCCCGGCCGCTGGGTGGACACCAGCAGGTAGAGCCCGTACTTCCGTCCCTCAGCCGCCACCTGGATGGCGCGCTCCGTGGACAGGCGCGACAGCGGGTCGATCGGAGTGGACGAGCAGATGTTGTGTGCCTCGTCGATGACGACGATCACCGGCCTGCGATCGGGCCGACGGGCCCACAGGGAGGCCAGCACCGCGTCCGACACCAGCCGCTGCTCGCCCATGGTGGGGAGCGAACCGAGGTCGACCACGACGCAGCGAGCCGACGGCGCCGCGAGCTCGGCCAGGATCGACGGCTCGTCGGGGCTCCAGACCGACCAGTCGAGGACGCCGAGGTTGCGGGCCCTCCTGCCGAGCCGGCGCGTCCCCTCGGACTCGGCGTCGAGCAGCTGTGAGAGTCCGGTGATGAGTGGCCGCCCACTCTGACGGGCGGCGAGGAGGTCCACGAGCGCGGCGTACTCCTCGGCGTCGCGCAGGGGGTCGAGACCGAGCACGGCTGCCTGGGTGCGGGCGTCCAGCTCGTCGAAGCGCAGGCGCAGCGGGCGCTGGCCCGGCTGGTTCCCCCACACGTGCACGCCGCCGGCCACCTCGCGGTAGCGGGTGGCGAGCTCGGGGTCGGCGTCAGCGCGCAGCCGCCCCAGGTTGACGTGGTCGGAGTTCGGGTCCAGGACGACGACGGGCAGCGTCGTCTCGGCGAGCACGCGCTCCAGCAGCAACCCGAGCGCGTACGTCTTCCCCGAGCCGGACTGGCCGCAGAGGAAGGTGTGCCGGCCCAGGCCACCGCTGTCGAGCGCGGCCGGCACGCCGGGTGCCAGCAGCAGCTCCCCCACAGGCAGGGCGGCGCGGTCGGACGTGGTCCGGGCCAGCCAGGCCGCCACCTCCTCCGGCGCGGCGGGCCTCACGTGGGCGTCGTGGAACGTCTCACCACGGTCGAGGAGCAACCCGCTGCCGACCGCCAGCCGGACGAGGACGCCGGACCGCGACCCGTCCTGGCCACCGATGTCGACGGTGACCATGTGGGACGCGAGGTCGGTGATCTGGCCGAGCCGGGTGACCGCACCCGCCTCGAGGGCGACGTACCCCCCGCGTCGCAGCTCCAGGTCGTGCAGCGAGGCCTGGAACTCAAAGGTGCGGCCGTCGACGGACGTCGCGCGCGGGAGGGCGCTGCGCTCGAGGGTCTCGCGCACCTCCCGGTAGCGGTGGACCTGGGCGACGACGTCGGCGTCCGCGTGATCGTGGTCCATGAGGGTCTCGTCCGCGTGCGGCATGACTGTCTCCTGCTGTCGGCGGTGGGCACGGACGAGTCTGCTGCGCAGCCGGCGGGCGGCGGATCCCCCATCGCGAGTGAGCGGCGGTCAGGGGACGGTCGTCGACGACCCGATCTCCAGCACCCGCGCCTCGCAGGTCGGCGCCTCGTGGGCGAGCGCCTCCGCGAACCGCGGGCCGGCGAGGTCCATCCAGCCACGCGGGAACCTCCCGGCCACCGGGACGTGCAGCGTCTGCCAGTGCACCGGGACCGCACAGCGGGCAGCCACCATCCGGCACGCCTTCGCGGCCTGCTTCGGTCCCATGTGCCCCGGCGAGAGGCGCGGACCCCATCCACCGATCGGCACCACGGCCACGTCGACCGCCGAGCCCGCCAGCTCCGGGTGACCCGCCATCGCCGGGTACAGGTCGGTGTCACCCGCGACCCAGACCACCCCCGACGGTCCCCGGACGAGGTGCCCGTTGGCCGCGTTGGGACGGTGCGGCATCGGCCTTGACCGGTGCACCGCCGGAACCAGCCGCACCGCCACGTCGCCGGCGTCGCCGACGGGCACCCACTCCCCCTCGGCGACGCCCCGCCCGGCCAGGCCCTTCTTCGTCACCCACGCGGCGTTGTCCGGTGCCGTGAGCACCGGCACCTCCCCGAGTTTGCGCAACGAGGAGACCTCCGCGTGGTCGTGGTGCAGGTGGGAGAGCAGGACGGCGTCGGCGCCGGACCAGGCCTCGTCCTGCGGGGCGGTGGTGGCGCCGCCGCGGCGTCGCAGGACGCCGTTGTGCCGCCGCAGCAGGGGGTCCGCCACGAGGCGGACGCCGTCGATGTCGACCACCACAGTGGCGTGCCCGAGCCAGGTGACCGTGATCGTCACGTCGTCCTCGGGGGCCGCGGCGGGGTGGTCACGGCAGGAACCTGGGACGCCTGCGTGCCTCGCGCGTCAGGACGAGGGACAGCCGGAACGCCGTGCGGGCGTCGCGCAGCGACCGGCGGACGGCGGGCGACGTGAGCGTCAGCACGAGCACGACGAGCAGCCCGACCGTCGCCGAGACCGCGATCAGGCCGGCCGCACCCACGGCCGCGAGGGCGGCCAGCGCGGTCAGGTCCACGACGAGCCGCACCTGCGGGACCTCCACCTTCCCCACGCACGCGATGAAGAGCAGCACCGACACGGCCACGCCCGCGAGGACGACCGCGCTCGGGCCGACCCATCCCCACTGCACCACCGCGAGCAGCAGGCCGATGGAGGTGCACCAGTGCATCCACCGCCACCAGGTCCGGTCGCGGCACCGGTCGAGCACTCCCTGCCGGTCCTCGAGCCACAGCTCGTGAGTCGTTCGCGCCATGTCGGGTCTCCTCACTGCAGCGCGGCGGTGAGCCGCATCGTGTTGTCGAGGTATCGCTGCCAGTGGGAGCGCTGCTGCCACTCCTCGAGCGTCAGCTCGCGCGACAACGCGCGGTAGTCGTCCTCGACCTTGCGGAAGCGTGCGACGACGTCGGCGCCGGTGAGCATCATCGACACCTCGTGGTTGAGCGCGAAGGAGCGCGTGTCCATGTTGCTGGAGCCGATGACCGCGACGTCGTCGTCGATCGAGAAGTGCTTGGAGTGGAGCACGGCCGGGGCGGGGTAGAGATGGATGCGTACGCCGGCCTCGAGGAGCGCCTGGTAGTAGGAGCACTGCGCGTGGTAGACCATGAACTGGTCGCCCTCCTCGCTCACGAAGAGCTCCACCTCCACGCCTCGCCGTGCCGCGGTCGTCACGGCGTACAGCAAGGGCTCGTCCGGGACGAAGTAGGGGCTCGTCAACGAGACGCGCGACCGCGCGGAGTAGATCAGGGCGGTGAAGAGCCGAAGGTTGTTCTCCGTGACGTATCCGGGACCGCTGGGCAGCACCTGCGCCGTCACCCCCTCGGCGTGGGTCCGCGGCGTCGACGCGGAGAACTCCTCGCCCAGGCGCTCGTGGGTCTCGGTGAACCAGTCCTTGGCGAACACCGCCCGCAGGGCGCTGACCGCGGGCCCGTCGACGCGCGCGACGAGCTCGACCCACTCACGTCCAGCAGCGTGGTTCTTCGGCTTGTTGTAGCCCGGCTCGATGAGGTTCTGCGAACCCATGAAGGCCACGCGACCGTCGACCACCAGGATCTTGCGGTGGTTGCGCAGGTCCGGGCGCTGGAACTCGCCCTTCAGGGGGCGGACCGGGAGCATCGGCCGCCAGTGGATGCTTGAAGCGTCCAGGCGCTTCACGAAGTCGTCGTAGCCCGGGATGCCCCTCGACCCCAGGTGGTCGACCAGCAGCCGCACCCGCACGCCGCGGCCAGTGGCCGCGACCAACGCCTCGAAGAACGGAGCGGTCACCTCGTCCCAGGCCGCGATGTAGTACTCGACCTCGACCGACGTCTCGGCCGCGGCCACCTCGGCGGTCATCGCCGCGATGGCGTCGTGGTAGCCCGGGATCAGGTCGACCTGGTTCCCCCCTTGCAGGGGCAGCGACCCGAGGTTGTAGTTCAGGGTCGCCATCGACGGCAGGTACGCCGGTGAGGAGACCGTGGACGCGGGCAGGCCCTCCGTCGCGGCACGGATCGCCGCGTCCGCCTCCCGCTGCCGCGCCAGCCTGCCCCTGCCCAGGCTGGTCCGCCCCAGGACCAGGAAGACGAGGAAGCCCGCCAGCGGCACGATGAGGATCAGGATCAACCACGCCATGGCCGACGAGGGCTTCCGGTTGCTCGGCAGCACGCCGATCGCCAGGAACTTGATCACGTAGTCGAGGAGCACCACGCCAGCGCCCAGGACCACCAGGAGGCGGTCCATCACCGGGCTCCCACGAGCCGGTGGTGTCCGATCATCTGCACCCACCGAGTGTCGGGTGCGAGCGGCACGGGCGTATCACCCCTGACGTGTGAGCCGCAGCCGCTCGCGTACGCGCCCTCATGGTTCACCCCCGACGGATGACGACACGTGCACGGGCACCCCCGAGCATCGACTGATGCGCCTGCTGCCGGAGGAGCGGACGAACGAGGTCAGCGCCCTCTCGCGCCGGGTGGCCGCGTCGTTCCTCGGGCAGTCCGTGCGGCGCTTCGCCCTCATGGAGGGCTTCGACCGCTGCATCGTCCTCTCGGCCCAGGCACTGACCGCTCTGATCCCGCTCTTCATCGTCGTGGCCAGCTCCGCACCGGCCGGCCAGGAGGACGCGATCAGTGACGCGATCATCCGCCGGTTCGCCCTGTCGGGTGCGTCGGCGGACGCAGTGGCGCAGCTCTTCGACACCCCTGCCGGGGCGTCCAGCAGCGTGTCGGTCTTCAGCGCGCTGCTGCTGGTCTACTCTGCGATGGCGTTCAGTCGACGTCTGCAGTCGATGTACCGGGCCGCGTGGGGACGCGACAGGCGTGGCATGCGCAGCACGATGTACGCCGGGCTGGGTCTCGTCGCGTTCACCGTGATGACCGGCCTCTCCTTCCTGCTCCGGGAGCTCGCCAGCCGGTTCCCACCCCAGTGGCTCTGGACGATCCCGCTGTCGGCCGCCATCGGGCTGGTGCTGTGGACGTGCATCCCGTACTTCATGCTCGAGCGGGAGGTGCACTGGCGCCGGCTTCTGGCGACCGGAGCGGCCTCAGCAGCCGGCATGACGATCTTCGCCATCGGCACACCCATCTACATGCCGGGCGTGATGACCCGTGCCACCGAGGACTTCGGTCTCTTCGGGGTGACGATCACGCTGCTCGGCTGGCTCCTGGCGGCGGCCGGCATCGTCGTCGCCTCCACGGTCATGGGCGCCCAGTTCGACTCCTCCGACGCCCCGTGGCTCGTCCACCTCAGGCGCCGGTTCGCGCTCAACGACCCGACTGCGGGCGAGCCTGCCGAGCCGGCGGCCGAGGCCCGCGAGGTGGGCGGCCTCACGAGCGGTGACCTGCTGGCCATCGGCCACGTGCTCGTGAACTGGTCGATCATGGCCGGCGCGGTGTGGATCGCGACCGCGGTCGTCCCCGGGATCGAGGTCAGCGGCGGGCTGGCGACCTATCTCTCCATCTCCGTGGTCTTCGGGCTGGTCAACGCCATGGTGGGTCCGGTGCTGCAGTGGCTGGTCGGATCCCAGTCCTGGCTCCGGATGGGCGCCTCCGCGCTCATCGTCAACGGCACGCTCTTCGCCCTCACGGCCGGCCTGACCGCGAACATGGACATCGCCGGTCCGGCCAGTGCCGTGCTCGGTGCCCTCGTGGTGTCCGTGGCGGGGACCCTGCTCGAGCTGGTGATCCGGCCGTCCACCGGCAACGCCAACGACAGCAGCCGGTGAGCGTCGGCCTACTCGTGTGCCGGCGGCACGGCCGGGGCCGGCTCCGGGCGGGCGGCCAGCACCTCGAGGACGAGCAGCACGAGCGCGGTCACGAGCACGAACACGAGCGCGGTCCCACCCGTGGGGTGGTCCTGGGCGAGGTAGAGGAGCGCAGCCACTGCGACCACGGTCGCCCGGACCGGTGCGCGGTACGTCGCCAGCGCGACGCCCAGCCGTCCGGTGTCCATCCCGGCCCGGGACCGGCCCCGGCGGAGCCCGTCCACCCCCTTCGACAGTGCCGAGCGTGCGGCCGCCCCGGACCCGTGCGCCGCGCTGAGCCACGCCACGACGGTCACCGTCAGCGCGATGACGAGGACCCCGCGCAGCGCCACCCGGATGAAGGAGACCAGCTGGTCGTAGACCGCTCCGGCCGCTTCCGGCGAGCTGCTCTCGGGCAGGGCGTCGAGGTAGAACGGTCGGATCACGTTGAGGGCGGCCCCGAGCAGCAGCATCGACACAGCCACCGCGAGGCCTGCGGCCAGCACTGTCCTGCGCCGGTCCCGGGAGATCGCGACCGCGACACCGATGAGGGCGAGACCGACCACCGGCAACCACATGCTGAGGTCGTCCAGCCATCCCAGCAGGTTCTGCGCCGTCTCCAGGTCGTCGGACTTGACGATGGCGAAGGTGGCGTCGACCTCCGGGATCCGGTCGGCGACGCCGAACCCCGCGTCGACCAGCTGCTGCTTGACGGTGTTGATGAGCGTGGCGAGCTGGACGCTGACCTCCCCCCTCTCGATGACCACCGCCCCGTCCGTGTCGCCGTTCAGCGCGGCGACCAGCTCGGCGTGGGCCGTCCGGTTCGCCTCGACCCACGCCTGCTCGAAGGCGTCGGACTGCACGACGGCGAGGATGCGGTCCTCGACGAATCCTCGGATCCCCGTCGCGAGTGGCCCTGACAGCGACCCCAGCGTGGCGGCGGCCCGATCGGGCAGGCCCTGGCCCTCGAGCGCGACGACGACCTCGTCGACCGCAGCGTCGACGTCGAGGTAGGAGAAGATCACCTGCTCGATGCGAGCCGCGATAGCCTCCTGGACCGCAGGGTCCTCGGCCAGTGGACCCACCGTCGCGAGGTAGCGGTCGGTGTCCTGGAGCTGACCGTTGGACCACGTGGCCAGCACCGACAGCGGTGCGATCAGCGCGGCGAGGGCGACCAGCACACCCGCGACCACCGGGCGCCACCAGCCCCGGCGCTCGGTCGCGACCGGTGGCTGCGCCGCAGGCGGCGCGCTCCTCAACCTCGCCAGCTCCGCGCGCAGGCGCTCGATCTCTCGAGCCGCCTCTTCCGGGGTGTCGTTGGTCTGCGAACCGGTCATGCCCCACCGTGCGACGGACCACGGGCGGTCGGCGTCACCCGCCGGGGGTGACGCGTCCCGGCATGCGGGTGGGCATGGTGGTGCCATTCGGTTCCCCACCTCCACGAATCGAGGGCGCCATGTCGAGATCGGCCTACGAGATCCGCGCTGTCGGCGAGGTGCCGCCCGATCTCCTGGACGACTTCGAGGGCGCGACCGTCTCGAAGGACCCCGGCGGCTCCACGATCCACGTGGTGCTCGGGGACGAGGCGGAGCTGCACGGGCTGCTGGCCGCGCTCAGTCGCGAGGGCTACGCCCTGGTCGACGTCCGCCGCGAGCCCCCCGTCGA
>DATIAJ010000215.1:0-3180 GCA_035458105.1 Nocardioides sp.
GCGAGCATGATGACGGTCGGCGGCTGCTTGGCGAAGCGGACCGTGCGGGTCTCACCGCCGAGGATGCCGACGAGCTCCTCGTTGACGATCTTCACGACCTGCTGGGCCGGGTTGAGCGCGTCGCTGACCTCGGCCCCGAGCGCCCGTTCGCGCACGGCGTGGGTGAACTCCTTGACCACCGGCAGGGCGACGTCGGCGTCGAGCAGGGCCAGGCGGATGTCGCGGATCGTCTTGTTGACGTCGGACTCCGAGAGGCGGCCCTTGCTGCGGAGGTTCTTGAAGGTCTCGGTCAGGCGGTCGGAGAGGCTGGTGAACACCGGTCAAGGCTAACGGTGCGCGCGGCCGATCGTGACGTCCGGCATCCGGAGGGTCCCAGGCCCACGATGGGTCCGAGCCCCCAGGATGCCGGACGTTGCCTCGAGGTCAGATGCCGTCGCAGGTGTCGATCGTGAGGCTGACCGCCTGCGCCACCCGGGCCGGCGGCAGGGGCAACCCGTCGGCACCGGTGAGGTAGAAGGTGTCCAGGGTCTGACCGGCATAGGTCGCGATGTGGGCCGAGCGCACCGAGATGCCGGCTGCCGCGAAGGCCGCGCCGAGCTCGTGAAGCAGCCCGGGACGGTCCTGGGCCCGCACCTCGAGCACCGTGGCGTCGCTGCTGGCCCCGGGGACGATGAGGGCCCGCGCCTGGCCGGGCGTGCCGATCGACGAGCGGCCGGAGGGTCTCGGGTGGTGCGCCCGTCGCCGGTCCAGCGTGGTCAGCGGCCCCCGGTCGCCAGCTGCCAGCCGTGCCAGGCCGCGCTCGATGCGACCTGGGTCGGGGACGGCACCGCTCGGCGACTCGACGTGCCACTCGTTGACCGCGATCCCGTCGACCGTGCGCAGGATCGCGGTGCGCACCGTGTGGCCCTCGGCGGCGAGCAGGCCCGCGGTGTCGGCGAACAGACCGACCCGGTCGAGGTCGGTGATGTCCAGGCGGTGCGAACCCCCCGTGGCGATGACACGCACGTGCGGCTCCCCCGCCCGGACCGCGGCGAGACCACCCGCGTCGAGCACCCCGGACGGCACTGCCCCGGAGTCAGCGGCGCCGAGCGGCACCCCGAGGCGCGCCGGGCCCTGCAGCCGATCGCGCACGGCCACGGCGAGCTGGTCGAGCAGCGTGGCCCGCCAGTCGGTCCACGCGGCAGGTCCGGCCGCCGAGGCGTCGGACTCGGTGAGGGCCAGCAACATCTCGAAGACCTCGCTGTCACCGCCGACCGCGGCGATGGCGGCATCGACGGTCGCGGGATCCTGGTGGTCGCGGCGGGTGGCGAGCTCGATGAGCGTCAGGTGCTCTCGCACCAGCGTCACGAGGATGTCGACGTCTCGGGGCGCGAATCCCCATCGGGTGACGATCGGGCCGGTCAGCTCGGCCCCGGTGACCGAGTGGTCGTGCGCGCCGCGGACCTTGCCGATGTCATGGAGCAGGGCGGCCACGAGCAGCAGATCCGGGCGAGAGACACGTCGCACGAGCCCCGCCGCTCGCACCACGGTCTCGATGAGGTGCCGGTCAACGGTGTGCCGGTGGACGGCGCTGCGCTGAGGACGCGACCTCACCGCGGCCCACTCCGGGATCCACCGGTCGACGATGCCGACCTGGTCCAGGCCCTCCCACACGCTGACCAGGCCGGGGCCGGCGGCGAGCAGGTCGCCGAGGAGGTCGCGCATCCACACCGGCCACGGAGCCGCCGAAGCCGGCGAGCTCGACGCGAGGTTTTCCAGGGTCGCGGGGGCGATGGGCAGCCCGGCACGGGCCGCGACGACGCCGGCGCGAAGCGGCATCCCCTCGTCGGACTCGGCGAGCCGTGCCGAGCCCAGGACGACCTCGCCGTCGCTGGCGAACAGTCCGTGTCCGAGCGGGGTCATCTGGGGCCGGCGCGGGCCGACGCGCAGGGTGCGCGCCCGCTGCGACTGGCCCGCCCGGCGAAGGGTGCCGTCCAGGGAGTAGGCGATGACCCGACCGGCGTGCGAGACCGTCGTGAGCAGGTCGTCGGCGTCCTGGTGCCCGAGCAGCGCCGCGACGGCGTCGTGGTCCTCGCGCCCGAGCCGGTCGCGGCCACGACCCGTGACGACGTGCACGGCATCCCGGACGTCCAGGAGGGTCGCCAGCGCAGCGTCCACCCCGCCGTGCGGCCGGTCGGCCAGCCAGGCCTCGGCGAGGGCGGCGAGCACGGTCATGTCCCGCAACCCGCCGTGGGCCTCCTTGAGCTCGGGCTCGATGGACTGGGCGAGGTCGCCCTGTCGCTGGTGGCGAGCGGCGACGGCCTCGACGAGCTGGGGCAGGCGCTTGCGGGCGTTGCCCCGCCAGTCGTGGGCGACCGTGGACCGGGCCGCGACGACGAGCTGCTCGTCCCCGGCCAGCGGCGTGAGGTCGAGCAGCCCGACGGCGGCGGTGAGATCCGCGGCCGCGACCTGCCGGCACTGCGTGACGGTGCGGACGCTGTGGTCCAGGCGCACCCCGGCATCCCAGATGGGGTACCAGATGCGGTCGGCGAGCGCCGTGAGCTCCTTGGCCGGCAGGGACCGCTCCGAGTGCAGGAGCACGAGGTCGTAGTCGCTGAGTGGCCCGGCATCGCCGCGGCCGATGCTGCCGACGGCTGCCAGGGCGATTCCCTCGATCCGGCTTCCACCCGTGGCGTTCGCCCAGATCTCGGCGAGCCACTGGCGGTTGAACGCCGAGAGCGCGGCCCGGCGGGCCTGGCCGGCACCCGCGACGGCGAAGTCGCGGGTGCCGGCCAGGTCGAGCCGCCTGGAGCCGATCTCGCTCGAGGAGGTCGTCATGCTCAGATCGCCTCGACGCCGCGCTCTCCGGTGCGCACCCGGGCCACGTCCTCGACGGGGACGACCCAGATCTTGCCGTCACCGATGCGGCCGGTCTGCGCGGCCTTGAGGATGACGTCGACCACGGAGGTGGCGTCCATGTCGTCGACGAGGACCTCGACGCGGCTCTTCGGCACGAAGTCGACGGTGTACTCGGCGCCGCGGTAGACCTCGCTGTGGCCGCGCTGACGCCCGTAGCCGTGGGCCTCGCTGATGGTCATGCCCTGGATGCCGAAGGCCTCGAGGGCCTCCTTCACCTCGTCGAGCTGGTGGGGCTTGATGATGGCAGTGACGAGCTTCATGACTTGGCTCCTTCGAGGTTCT
>DATIAJ010000216.1:0-3323 GCA_035458105.1 Nocardioides sp.
CCAGCCCACGCCGACAGAGAAGAGGACCTGACGTGGCCGTTCCGAAGCGGAAGATGTCGCGCTCCAACACCCGCTCGCGCCGCGCCAACTGGAAGGCGACGGCCGTCACCACGACGACCTGCCCCCAGTGCAAGTCGCTCATGCAGCCGCACGTCGCGTGCCCGTCGTGTGGCACCTACAAGGGTCGCCACTACGGCGTCGCCGAGCGCACCGAGCACCAGGGCTGATCGCCTCCCCATGGGGAAGGTGGCGTCCGCGCCCGGTGCACTGACACCACCGCGCCCCGTCGCCGAGCTGCTGGACCACCTCATCGAGGTGTCCGGCGGCCCGGTGGACGAGGCGCTCCTCCAGCGTGCCCTGACGCACCGCTCCTACGCCTACGAGGCGGGCGGGCTGCCCCACAACGAGCGCCTCGAGTTCCTCGGCGACTCGGTGCTCGGCCTCGTGGTCACCACCACCCTGCACGATGCCCACCCCGACACCAGCGAGGGCCAGCTCGCGAAGCTGCGGGCCTCCGTGGTCAACATGCGAGCCCTCGCCGAGGTGGGCCGCACCCTCGGCCTCGGCGACTACGTCTTCCTCGGGCGGGGGGAGGAGACCACCGGCGGTCGGGACAAGGACTCGATCCTGGCCGACACCGTGGAGGCAGTCATCGGGGCGGTCTACCAGAGCGGCGGCATCACCTCGGCCACCGAGCTGGTGCACCACCTCGTGGACCCCTTGCTGGCCCAGTCCGTGACCCTCGGCGCCGGCCTGGACTGGAAGACCAGCCTCCAGGAGATCGCCTCGAAGCACGGTCTCGGCTCGCCCGAGTACTCGGTCGTCGAAGAGGGGCCCGAGCACGCGAAGTGCTTCCGGGCGCAGGTGCACGTCGGTGGCGTGCCGCTCGGCCACGGCGAGGGCCGCACGAAGAAGGTCGCCGAGCAACAGGCGGCGGCGCTGGCCTGGGCGAGCATCCGCGACGCCCACGAGGCCGCGACCGGGGCCTCGCTCGACCGTGCGTGAGCGTGCCTGACCGTGGTCCGGCGTGCCTGAGCTTCCCGAGGTCGAGGTCGTCCGCCGAGGACTGGCCGACCACGTCATGGGCCGCACCGTCACCTCCGTCGAGCTGCGCGGCCACCGCGTCGCGCGGCGCCACCTCGCCGGCCCCCAGGACCTCGCCGACCGGCTGGCCGGACGTCACGTCGCCGCGGCCCGGCGCCGGGGCAAGTACCTCTGGCTCGACCTCGAGGACTCCCTCGGCCTCGTCCTCCACCTCGGGATGAGCGGCCAGCTCCTCGTCGAGCCGTCGGAGGCGCCCGACGAGAAGCACCTGCACGCCCGGTTCCGGTTCACCGACGGCGGCCCCGAGCTGCGGTTCGTCGACCAACGCACCTTCGGTGGCCTCGCCCTGGCCGACCTCGATGACAGCGGCCTGCCCACCTCCATCGCCCACATCGGGCGCGACCTGCTCGATCCGGCCTACGACCGCGCCGCCGTCATCGCAGCCGTCAAGGCTCGCGACAGCGCCATCAAGCGGGTGCTGCTCGACCAGCGGGTGGCGTCAGGGATCGGCAACATCTATGCCGACGAGGCCCTGTGGCGGGCCGGGGTGCACGGCGAGCGGGTCGCCCACACGCTCAGCAGGCCCGTGATCGGGACGATCCTCGACCACGCGGTGGAGGTGATGTCCGAGGCGCTCGAGCAGGGCGGGACGAGCTTCGATGCCCTCTACGTCAACGTCAACGGAGCGTCGGGCTACTTCGACCGCTCGCTGGCGGCCTACGGTCAGGAGGGGCGACCCTGCCGACGCTGCGGGACGCTCATCCGCCGCGAGCACTTCATGAACCGGTCGTCGTTCTCGTGCCCGCGGTGCCAGCCCCGACCCAGGCCCCGGCGCCAGTCGTTCTGACACCTCAGGGACTCGGCAGGTCCTTGAGCGCCACGGCCTTCCCGGTGTGCTGCTCGGACAGGTCCGCCAGCGCCTGGCGCACGGTCCTGGCGAACAGGTGTGAGCCCTTCAGGCTCGGGTGGATGCCGTCGCTCTGCAGCTGACCGCTCGTGCCGGACAGCGCGGCATCCCAGTCGGCGAGGCGCACGTTCGGGCGGCCCTTGACCAGTTCGCGCAGCGCCGCGTTGTCGGCCTCGGCGCGGGCAAAACGACCGTGGATGGTTGTGAGCACGACCATGCGGTCCGGTCCGATGGCGTCGAGGGTCTTGCGGGCCACGGGCAGGTCCGTGCCCGCGTTGGTGCCGAGCACGATCACCACCGCGCGGCGCAGGGAGTCGCCTCGGGCCGCGACGAACTTCGGCGCCGTGGTCCACTGCCGGTTGGACTTCGCGTCGACCCGCACACCGGGCAGGTAGTAGCGCAGGGCGTGGATGGACCCGACGGCCATCGAGTCGCCGAAGACGTCGATCTCGTCGCCGGAGGGCATCGTCCAGTCGGCACCCGCCGGCGCCACGACCGGGACGGATGCCGTGGCCGTCGGCGTGGGTGCGCTCGCGGTGGCCGTCGGGCGTGCCGAACCAGTCGTGGCGGAGGGGTCCGGCGAAGGAGTGCCCGAGGCCGCCTGTGCGAGGGCCGCCTCGTTCGCACTGATGAGCTCTTCCGTGGACGTGCGGTCCGGGGCGGTCACGAGCACCGCGGTGACCAGCAGGACGAGCACCAGAGCCAGGCCCCACGCGATGCGGGCGCCGCGCGTGCCCATGGCACGCAGACGGCCGAGCCCGCGACTGGCCGAGCCGCCGAAGCCGTGCCGCCGCACCGGGGTCTCGATGAAGCGGTAGCTGAGGTCGGCGATGACGAGGGTCATGACGACGCACCAGACGCGTGTGGCCAGGTACGCGGGGCCACCAGGAGCGACGGGGAGGTCGGCACCGATGATGAGGAACACCGGCCAGTGCCAGAGGTAGATGCCGTAGCTGCGGGCGCCGACCCAGCGAGCGGCCGGCAGCTCGAGCACGCCCTGGAGGCGCCCGGGCCGCTCGACGACGACGAGCACCAGCGCCGTCGTCGCGAGCGAGGCGAGCAGGATGCCGCCGCGGAAGGTCCACGGTGAGGCCTCGCCAGCGCTGATGAGGAGGGCGAGCAGCGTGGCGAGCGCCGCCCCGGCCACCTGGCGGCGGTGAGAAGCCCACCACTGGGTGTGGGTCCACGCCCGGTGCGGGGCAGCCCACGCGAAGGCGAGCGCAGCGCCGAGCATGAGCCCCATGACATGGGTGTCGGTGCCGTAGTAGGCACGGGTGGGGCTCTCGGGGTCGACGCGCGCGGCCATGAGCACGGCCGAGAGCACCGCGAGACCGAGGGCGGCCGCGGCACGGGCCTCGTGTCCGCGCGTGAG
>DATIAJ010000217.1:0-7871 GCA_035458105.1 Nocardioides sp.
CGCTCGCGCTGCAGCAGGCGCAGGTTGGCCACCTTCACGGCCACGCCCAGCCGGTGGCCGCGGTGCTCGCGCCGCACGAGCGTGCCCCACTGGTAGGCGCGACCGGGCTCGTGCACGGTCGTGGCGAGGTCGGAGTAGGCCACGACCTCGCCCGTCCCCGACAGCGCGACGGTGTTGTACTTCGTGCGGCCCTGCCGGGCGATCGTGGCCTCACGCTCGCGCACCGCCTCGGTGCTGACCGCCTCCGGCTCGAGCTCCAGGTCGCCCGTCGGCGCCTCGGTCGCGAGGGTCGAGGTGATCTCGGCCCACCCCTGCAGCAGGTCGTCGGGCACCGGCCCGCTCCACGAGCGCAGGGTGTACGCCGCGTGGGCGCGGCCCGCGTCGTCGGCCAGGCCGGACAGCAGGTCGTCGGCGACCGGCAGCCTGAGCTCGCTCTGCACCTCCGACAGGGCGAGGTCGAAGCCCCGTGCCCGGGCGAACTCCGGACCCGGTGCGCCGGCCCCGTCCGAGCCGGCGTCGTAGGGCCACGACGAGAGCCCGGTGAGCACGCGCCGCCCACGCGAGCGGGCCTCCTCGTCGAGCCGCGCCAGGACGGCGGTCCCGATGCCCCGTCGGCGGAGGGCGGGCAGCACGTGGACGTCGAGCTCGGCCAGCTCGATGTTGTCGAGCAGTGGCGTGCGCAGCCAGCCCGCGCCGACCGTGTCGCCGTCCGCGACGGCGGACCAGGCGCCCGACCAGCTGTGGCTGCCGGCCTCCTGCACCATCGCCCGCAGCTCCTCCAGCTGCCACGGTGTAGCCACCTCGCCCAGCTCGTGGCGGGCCGAGGTCGCGTAGACGTGGTGCCAGGCGGCGAAGGCGGCGTCGTCGGCGGGGTCGACCGGGGTGATCGTGACGCTCATCTGGCGCGGGACACCCGGCCCTCGTCCCAGACCGGACCGTCGGACTCGTAGACCTCGCCATCGGCGCCGTAGACCAGGAAGCGGTCGAAGCCGCGGGCGAACCACCGGTCGTGGGTGACCGCCAGCACGGTGCCGTCGAAGGCCTCGAGCCCGGCCTCGAGGGCCTCGGCGGACTGCACGTCGAGGTTGTCGGTGGGCTCGTCGAGCAGCAGGAGCGTCGCCCCGGACAGCTCGAGCAGCAGGATCTGGAACCGCGCCTGCTGGCCGCCGCTCAGCGACTCGAACCGCTGCTCGCCGGCGTGCGCGAGCTCGTAGCGGTCGAGCACGCGGCTCGCCGCCTCGCGCCCCATGCCGTCGCGGTGGTCGTCGCCGCGGTGCAGGATCTCCAGCAGGGTGCGCCCGACGAGCTCGGGGTGCTCGTGGGTCTGCACGAACCAGCCCGGCCGCACCCGCGCCCCCAGCTTGGCGCTGCCGGTGTGCGCGACAGGTGCGGGGGGTACGCCGACGGGCTGGTGCTCGATGTCGGGGTCACTGCCTCCGGCGGCGAGCAGGCGCAGGAAGTGCGACTTGCCGGAACCGTTGGAGCCCAGCACCGCGACCCGCTCGCCGTACCAGACCTCGAGGTCGAACGGCTTCATCAGGTGGGTCAGCTCGAGGTCGGTGCAGACCACGGCCCGCTTGCCCGTGCGCCCGCCCTTGAGCCGCATCTTCACCTGCTGCTCGCGCGGCTGCTCGGTCGGCGGGCCGGCCTCCTCGAACTTCTTGAGCCGGGTCTGGGCCGCCTGGTAGCGGCTGGCCATGTCGGAGTTGTAGGCCGCCTTCTGCTTGTACATCAGCATCTGCGCGCGCAGCTTGGCGTACTCCTCGTCCCAGCGCCGCCGAAGCTCCTCGAAGCGCTCGAACCGCTCGGCGCGCGCCTCGTGGTAGCTCGCGAACCCACCCGGGTGGGTCCACACGAGGTTGCCCGCGCTGCCGAGCTCGACCGTCACGATGCGGGTGGCGGTGTTGGCGAGCAGCTCGCGGTCGTGGCTGATGAAGAGGATCGTCTTGGGCGACTCCCGGATCCGCTCCTCGAGCCACATCTTCCCCGGCACGTCGAGGTAGTTGTCGGGCTCGTCGAGCAGCAGCACCTGGTCGGGGCCCTGCAGCAGGTACTCCAGGACCAGCCGCTTCTGCTCGCCTCCCGACAGGGTGGTGAGCGCGCGGTAGCGGGCGCGGTCGTAGGGCAGGCCCATCGCCGCGGTGGTGACCTTGTCCCACACCACCTCGAGGTCGTAGCCGCCGACGTCGCCGTAGTGCCCGAGCGCCTCGGCGTACGCCATCTGCACCGGCTCGCTGTCGTCGTCCATGAGCCGCAGCTCCTGCGCCGCGACCTCCTCGGACCAGCGACGTACGTCGGCGGGCGCCACCGACAGCAGCAGGTCGGCGACGGTCTCATCGGCACCCCCGTGACCGACGAACTGGCGCATCACCCCGAGCCCGCCCGAGCGCGTGACCACACCGGCGTGCGGCTTGAGGTCCCCCGTGACGATCCGCAGCAGCGTGGTCTTGCCCGCGCCGTTGGCGCCGACCAGCGCGACCTTCTGTCCGTCGCCGACCCGGAAGCTGACGTCGTCGAGCAGCACCCGCCCGTCCGGCAGCTCGTAGCGCACCCCGGCGACATCCACGTGACCCACGGCGGCATTCTCGCAAGCCACCCGGTCCCCCGTCGCGTGGATATCCGGCGAGCAGGACCTGAGGGCCACCCGGACGTCATGGGAATCCGGGGTTCGAACCTCGAATTCCCATGACGTCACGAAGGGGGCGCCGGCCCGGCACCACTCTCCGCGCGCCACTGGTCCAGACCACCGTTAGGGTGCTGCCCATGGCTGATGCGACTTCGACGAGCTCGACCGAGCAGACGACCACCCCCCGCTGGCGGATCATCGGCCCCGGCCTGGTCGTCGCGGCGACCGGCGTCGGTGCGGCCGACCTGGTGGCGACGCTGATCGCGGGCCAGAAGTTCGGCTACACGCTGCTGTGGTGCGTGGTCGTGGGCTGCCTGATGAAGATCGTGCTCGTCGAGGGTGCCGGCCGCTACTCGCTCTCGACCGGGCGCACGATCTTCGAGGGCTGGCGCTCGCTGGGCGCCTGGACCACCTGGTACTTCGCGCCGTACATCGTGATCTGGGGCTTCGTCTACGGCGCCGCTGCGATGGCCGGCACGGGGCTTGCGCTCTCCGGCCTCACCGGCGCCCTCTCCACGACCTGGTGGGGCATCCTCTCCGGCCTGCTCGGGCTGGTGCTCGTGTGGACCGGGCGCTACAGCGTCTTCGAGAAGGTGCTCGCCGCGCTCGTCGGGATCATGTTCGTGACCATGGTGGGCGCCGCCCTGCTGACCCTGCCCAACCTGGGTGAGCTCCTCACCGGCCTGGCACCCCGCATCCCCGAGGACGGGCTGGTCAACACGCTCGCCCTCGCCGGCGGTGTCGGCGGCACCATCACCCTCGCCGCCTACGGCTACTGGCTGCGCGAGAAGGGGTGGAGCACCCCGGCCTACATGCGGGTGATGCGCATCGACAACACCGTCGCGTACGTCGTCACCGGCATCTTCGTCCTGGCCACCCTCGTGGTCGGCGCCGAGCTGCTCTACTCCACCAGCGTGGCCATCGAGTCCGGCGACGCGGGCCTCCTCGACCTCGGCGTGGTGCTGCAGGAGCGCTACGGCGACTGGGCCGGCAAGCTCTTCCTGGTCGGCTTCTGGGCCGCCGCGATGTCGTCGCTGGTCGGCGTCTGGAACGGCGTCAGCCTGATGTTCGCGGACTTCATGACCAACGTGACGGGCGGCGAGGTGAAGGACGCCCGCGCCGGCGGGAAGTGGTACCGCGTCTACATCCTGTGGCTGACCTTCCCGCCGATGGTGATGATGTTCCTCGGCAAGCCGGTGTGGCTGATCCTCGCCTACGGCGTCCTCGGGGCGTTCTTCATGCCGTTCCTCGCCGTGACCCTGCTGTGGCTGCTCAACACCGACCGCACCCCGGCCGAGTGGCGCAACAAGCTCCACTCCAACGTGCTCATGGTGATCATCGCGCTCGCCTTCGTCGCCCTGTGCGTGAACGAGGTCCGCAAGGCCGTCAGCGGGGCCTGAGCCTCACGCCCCCGTCGGGTGACGCACCCAGACGTTGGGCTCGACGTACGTCGCGGTGCCGTGCTCGGCGTCGCACATCACCGGCGCCAGCGCCCCGGGCACGACGACGGGCCCGGTCGTGTCGAACGGCAACCCGGTCCACTCGCGCCACTCCTCTACCGTGCCGGGGATGACCATCGACCGCGGCGCGACCCGGTCGATGCGTCCACCGGCCCGGACGTGGACGCGCAGCCACGGGTCGACGGGCAGCCCGTCGTCGCGGGTGCGGGCGGCGTACGCCGTCATCGGCTCGTGCACGTCGGTCTTGCCGTTGGGCCGCACGGGTGCCAGCAGCTCGGAGAAGCCGAGCCGGCCGGCGTTGTCGCGCAGGGCGGCGACGATCCGACCCGACAGTCCGGTGCCCTGCAGGCCGGGCTCGATGGCGATCTCAACGGCGGACACCGCGTTGCGCTCGTCACCCCACAGCGCGGCCAGCAGGCCGCTGCGGATCGCGAAGTCCCACCCCGCGTCGGGCAGGTCTCCCTCCGGAAGCTGGAACGGCACCGAGTGCGCCTTGGCGACCATCCGCCCCGACTCGTCGAGGCAGACGAGCACGAAATCGGCGAAGTGCTCCAGCGAGGCGTAGTAGCCGTTGCCGATGGGGTCGTGCTTCATGAACTCGGGCCACGAGGTCTCCATGTCCCAGAAGGTGTCCATGAGGTCGGGCCGCTCAGCGAGGGTGACGATCTCGAGGTGCATGGCGTCATCGTCCATGGCGCCATCCTGACCGAACCGGAGCGACAGCACCCGGCAATTTCCGGCGCGCGCCACGACGCAGCACCGCCCCCGGCCGCTCGGCCGGGGGCGGTGCGTCAGGCGGTGCGTCGAACGGTGCGCTGCAGCGGATCAGCTGCCCGAGACGATGCCCGGCAGGGCCTCCTCGAACAGCTCGATCACGGTCGCCGCCGGCAGCACGGTGCTGCGGGGGCGGGCGGCGTCAGCCAGGTCGGCGCCCCAGTCGGCGGCGCGCTCGCGCTGAAGCGGGGTCCCGTGGTGGCCAGGGCTGGCGAACGAGCAGTCGCCGACGGTGTAGAAGCTCAGCAGCGCGTCAGTCACCCGCTTCCGGTTGAGCGCCAGCCCTCGCTTGTGGGTCGCGTAGTACGACGCCATGGCGTCGGCCATGAGCTCGGTGCGGCGCGTCGCCTCCGCCGGGTCGGACGGTCCGGTGTCGAAGGTGCCCAGCTCGAACTGGACGTGGTGGGCGAACTCGTGCGCCATGATCACCCGCGGCCCGACGTCACCGAGGCCGATGGCGTCGTACGCCGCGAGGATGCCGTCGCCGAAGACCAGCTTGTCGGGCAGGGCGGCGATGAACGGGTCGCTCTCGCCCTCGCCGGAGAAGGCGTAGGCGTTGAGCGTCCAGAGCGCGTTGTCCTGGAACGCCTCGTCCTGCGCCTGCATGAACGCAGCGACGGTCTCGGCCTCCTCCGCGATCTCCGCGTCGGTCATCGGGGCCAGCTGACCGGTGTCGACCATCGCCTCGAGGGTCCGTGCGATGCGGGCCGCGTCGAGCAGCGAGTCGCTGTGCATCGCCATCAGCTGGATGTCATCGGACTCGATGTCCCAGAACCGCTGCAGGTCGCGGTAGGTGTTCTGCAGCTGTCGGGCGTGGGAGTCGAGGGCGTAGTCGGGGTCGCCGGCGGTGCCGAAGAAGAGGGCGTCGTAGGTCGGCACGGACAGCAGGGCGACCTGGTGCTCGACCAGGAACGCGAACTGCTCGTCGGTCATCGCGGCGAAGAGACCGTCGACGTAGTCGTCGAGCAGGGTCGTGGTGCACTCGCTGGGGGCGACCGCGTCCTGGAGGGCGTCCCGGGCGGGGACCTCGACCAGGGTGTCGCGGGACTGCGTGGGTGCTGCGCTCGGGGCGGGGGCCGCTGCCGCGGTGGCGGCGGGGGCGAGGAGTCCGAGCGGGAGGAGGGCCGCGGCGCCGAGCGCCAGGGTCCACCGGAATCGTCTACTCACAGGGGTTCTCCTAGGTAGGTACGTGCGTGACTGCTCCGTCCCGGTGGGGGCGGTTCCTCCACGGTAGGCGTCGATCCCGCGGTCCGGACCACCCCTGGGAGGCCCTCGCCTCAGAGGCGCTCGACGACGCGGCGCGCCGCGATCTGCAGGACCTCCCAGGTGGTCGCGAACGGCGGGGCGTAGGACAGGTCCATCCAGGCGAGGTCGTCGACGGATCCGCCCGCCCACAGCACGGCGGCCGCGGTGTCGATGCGCTTGCCCGCGCCGTGACCGCCCACGACCTGCACGCCGAGCAGCCGCCTGCTCGTGCGGTCGGCCATCACCCAGATCGCGATCGGCTCGGCCTCGGGCATGTAGCCGGCGGCCGTGGTGCCCTCGGTGACCAGCGACACCGGGTCGTACCCGGCGTTCTCGGCGTCCGCGCGCGACAGCCCGGTGCGGGCGATCTCCAGGTGCACCCCGCACGCCGAGAAGCGGGTGATCGAGGTGTCGACCATGCCGTCGAACGACAGGTCGCCGCCCGCCAGGCTGTCGCCGAGCGCGCGCCCGTGCTTCGCGGCGTGGGTGCCGAGGGGCCGGAACACCCACTGGTCGTCGATGCGACGGCGCACCTCGCAGCAGTCCCCCGCCGCCCACACGTGGTCGGCCACCCGCCCGTGGGGGTCGGGCCGCAGCGCCCCGTCGTCGGTCATCTCCAGGCCGCTCCCGGTGAGGAAGGCGGTGGCCGGCCTGACACCGACCGCCACCACGACGAGGTCGGCCTCCCGGGAGCCGCCTTCCCAGTGCACCCCGGTCACCCGGTCGCCGTCGAGGTCGAGCCCGGTGACCTCGGCGCCGAGCACGAGCTCCACCCCGGCGTCGACGAGACCGGTGTTGACCAGGTCGGACATCTCGTCCTCGAGCATCGCCATCCCGCGCGTGCGGGTCAGGACGGTGACACCGAACCCCTGCTCGAGCGCGGCCTCCGCGACCTCGACGCCCACGTAGCCCGCGCCGACCACCACCACGTGCGCGCCGGGACCGACGCGCGTGAAGCTGCGCACCCAGGCGGCGCCGTCGTCGAGGGTCTTGACCACCCCCACCCCGTCGTACGACGCCCCGTCGGGGCGCAGCGCCCAGTCGGGCACCACGGCCGGGGCGCCGGTGGCGACGACGAGGTCGTCGTACTCCAGCACCTCCCCCGCAGCCGTCGTCACCGTGCGGGCCGCCAGGTCCGCGGCGACGACCTCGGTGCCGAGGCGCAGGTCGATGCCGGCGTCGCGGTGCTGCTCGGGCGTGCGGGCCACGAGGTCGTCGCCGCTGTCGACGTCGCCGGCCATCCAGTAGGGGATCCCGCAGGCGCTGTAGGACGTGTGGCTCCCCGCCTCGAGGGCCGTGATCGCCAGCGTCTCGCCGCGCCTCGCTGCCGTGCGCAGGGCCTGGTGCGCCGCCGACATGCCGGCGGCGTCCGCACCCACCACGACGACCCGCCGGGGGGCCGTCACGACTCGGTCTGCTTCGCCCAGAGGTTCACGCCCGAGTCGACCGCGAAGCGGTCGATCTCGGCCAGCTCGGCCTGGGTCAGCGGAGGCGCCGCGAGCGCGTCGAGGTTGGTGTCGAGCTGCTCGACGCTGGAGGCCCCGATCACGGCGCTCGTCACGCGGTCGTCGCGCAGCACCCACTGGAGCGCCAGCTGGGCCAGCTTCTGGCCCCGTCCCTCGGCGATCGTGTTGAGCGAGCGCACGCGCGCGAGCGTCTCGTCGTCGAGACCGGTGAGGGTGGAGTCGTCGCGGGCCGCGCGGGAGTCCTCCGGGACACCGTCGAGGTAGCGGTCGGTGAGCAGCCCCTGGGCGAGCGCGGTGAAG
>DATIAJ010000218.1:0-6956 GCA_035458105.1 Nocardioides sp.
GCGCCGCACCGCTTCGAGGCCGGCACCCCGCCGATCGTCGAGGCCGTCGGTCTCGGCGCGGCCGTCGACTACCTGCGCCACATCGGGCTCGACGCGATCCACCGCCACGAGCAGACGATCACGGCGTACGCCCTCGAAGGCCTGCAGTCCGTGCCGGGCCTCACCGTCCTCGGTCCGCTCGACGCGACCGAGCGCGGCGGAGCGATCTCCTTCGAGCTCGCCGGCGTCCACCCGCACGACATCGCGCAGGTCCTCGACTCGCGCGGCGTCGCGGTGCGGGCCGGCCACCACTGCGCGAAGCCGGCGCACGCCCGCTTCGGCGTGCAGAGCTCGACGCGGATGTCGTCCTACCTCTACACGACGCCGGCCGAGATCGACGCGCTGGTCGAGGGCCTGCACCACACCCGCAGCTACTTCAAGGTGGGATGACATGAGTGCCGAGCTCGACAGCCTCTACCAGGAGATCATCCTGGACCACTACAAGAACCCGCACCACAAGGGCCTGCGCGACCCCTTCGAGTCCGAGGTGCACCACGTCAACCCGACCTGCGGCGACGAGGTGACCCTCCGGGTGCACCTCGCCGACGGACCGGACGGGGCTGTCGTGCAGGACGTGTCGTACGACAGCGTCGGCTGCTCGATCTCGCAGGCGTCGGCGTCGGTGCTGACCGACCTCGTCATCGGCAAGCCGGTCGACGAGGCGATGTCGATCCACCAGACCTTCCTCGACCTCATGCAGGGCAAGGGGCAGGTCGAGCCCGACGAGGACGTCCTCGAGGACGGCATCGCGTTCGCCGGTGTCGCCAAGTTCCCCGCGCGCGTGAAGTGCGCGCTGCTCTCCTGGATGGCGTGGAAGGACGCGACCACCCAGGCCCAATCAGAAGGAGCCACCTCATGACCGACACCCAGGGCATCGACCACGGCGACCTCCCCGACGTGCCCGAGGCCGGACAGGGCGGCGGCACCTCGACGGTGACCGTCGACGACGTGACCGAGGCGATGAAGGACGTCGTCGACCCCGAGCTCGGGATCAACGTCGTCGACCTCGGCCTGGTCTACGGCGTGCACCTCGACGAGCACAGCAACGCCGTCCTCGACATGACGCTCACGTCCGCGGCGTGCCCGCTGACCGACGTGATCACCGACCAGACCGAGTCGGCCCTCGAGGGCCTCGTCGGCGACGTCGCCATCAACTGGGTCTGGATGCCCCCGTGGGGCCCGGACAAGATCACCGACGACGGCCGCGAGCAGCTGCGCGCCCTCGGCTTCAACGTCTGAGGCCCGGCACGCGCGCAGCGCGCGTCCGGGATCAGTCGCCCGCCTTCGCTCGCACCTTGGTCACCCAGTAGTCGGCGGTGGTCGGCGACTCGACCCCGAACCGCGCGTTCGGCAGGTAGAGGTCCGCGCCGAACCTCGCCACGGTGGTCGGCACGTCGAACGCCGTGCCCGGTGCGAGGTCGTCAGCGGTGATGGTCCGCACGAGCCGACCGCTCAACCCGGTGCGGGAGAGGCGGAGGACGGCGATCTCGTTGATCGAGTTGCGTACGACGTAGAGCGTGCGCCCGTGCCGCAGCATCCCGTCGCCCGACGTGAGCAGGGTGTCGTCGAGCCCGGCGACGTCCACCTCGGTCGCCTCTCCGGTGGCCGGGTCCACACGGTAGAGCAGGCCGGTGCCCGAGTTGACCACGAGCAGGGCGCGGCCGGTCGGGGTCGTGCTGATCCCGTTGGCGCCGAAGTCCTCGCCCTGCTCCCACTCGCCACCGAGGGGCAGCGTCGCGGTCGCCGTACCGGGCTCGCCGTCCGGCGCGCGGTCGACGCGGTAGAGCTGGGGCCGGGCGGAATCGGTGAACCAGGCGGCGGATTTCGTGAGCACGACGTCGTTGACGAAGGTCGGCGCGGCGGAGAGCGCGTAGGTGCGCTCGACCGCGCCGGTGGCGATGTCGACCACCCGTGCGGTGCCGGCGGTGCCGCCCGCGACGTAGAGGCGGCCCTGTCGGTCGGACTTCAGGCCCACCGACGGGGTTCCGGGACCCTGGCTGATGACCGAACCCTCCCCGGTGCGCAGCGACACCTCGTAGATGTCGCCGTCGCCGCGCGAGCCGAACCACGCGGTGGGTCCGGGGCCGATGGCGATGCCCTCGGGCTGGAAGCCGTCCGGCAGCTCGATGCGAGCGGGGAACGGGCGGTCCGGGGGAGCGACCGCAGCGGTGGTGGGTGACGCACCCGGCAGCAGGGTCACGGCGAGGACGGCGGCGACAGACGAGACGGTCAAGCGGCGCATGAGGACCTCCGAGAGGGTGGGATCTCCGACCGTAGCCCGGGGGTCGTGGGCGGACCAGAGGTCGCGATGAGCCCACCCAGATAATCCGTGGCGGAGTCGCCTGCGACGGGCGCACACTCCATCCGTGCTGAACCCCCACCCCACGCGTTACGCCGAGCTCAACGGCGTGCTCCACGACCTCGTCACCGGCGCCCAGGAGGCGCTGGGCGAGTCGTTCGTGGGTGCCTACCTGCAGGGGTCGTTCGCACTCGGGGCGGGTGACCTCCACAGCGACTGCGACTTCCTCGTCGTGGTGCGCGAGCGGCCCGACGACGGGCAGGAGGCGGCTCTCCGGCACCTCCACGCCGACTTCCCGCACCGGGACGGCTTCTGGCACGGCCACCTCGAGGGCTCGTACGCCGTCGCCGAGGACCTCAGGTCGGTGGCGGGGCTGGGCAGGGAGTGGCTCTACGTCGACCACGGCTCGGACGTCATGTCGTGGTCCGAGCACTGCAACCAGCCGTGGACGCGCTGGATCCTGCGCGAGCACGGCATCACCCTCATCGGCCCCTGCCCGGTGCAGCTGATGGACCCCGTCCCCGACGACGTGCTGCGCGACAGTGCCCGGGCGGGCCTCGCGACGCTGACCGACGAGGTGCTGGGCTGGTGCCCGCCGACCGTGGCGTGGTGCCAGCGCTACCTCGTCGTGCAGGCCAGCCGCAGCCTCTACACGATCCGCACGGGCGAGGTGGCCAGCAAGCGCGACGCACTGCGGTGGGCGATGGTGCACGGTGACCCCGCGTGGCGCCCGCTGCTGCAGCAGGTGCTCGCCGACCGTGACCTCGGGCTGAACCCGGAGGCCCCGCCGCGTCCGGGGTCGATGGAGGCGGCGCGCGAGTTCGCGGCGTACGTCGCCGCCGTGGCGTGACTGGCTACCCTTCGCCCCATGGATCCCGAGGTCGACCCCCACAACGTCGAGTTCAGCGCCGTCGAGCTCAGCGAGATCGAGTTCGACCACGAGGAGCTGCGGGTCTTCTGGGACCTCGCCCGCTTCCACGCCAAGCTCAACGCTGCCCCGACCTACTTCGGTCCGACGACGCTGGAGTCCGTGCCGCCGCCGGCCTGGGCGTACGGCGACTCGGCGGAGGAGTCCGACGCCTACGTCGAGACCGTGCTGGCCGAGCAGCGGGGGAGCACGACCGCCGCGGTGGCGGACTACGCCGGCGACCTGCCCCAGGCAGGCGTGCTGTCCATCCTGTGCGACGGCTCGGGCAGGCCGCGCGCGCTGATCGAGGTCAGCGACGTGACCGTCACCGGCGACGACGTGACCGAGTCGTTCGAGGTCGTCTACCAGGCCTGAAAGACCACCCCGCACCCCGCCGAGGGCGTGTGGGAGAGTCCTCGCATGGCTGAGCGGATGACCTACCTCCTCGTCGACGGGGAGAACATCGACGCCACCCTGGGCACCTCGATCCTGGGCCGGCGTCCGCGTCCGGAGGAGCGGCCGCGCTGGGACCGACTCCTCGAGTGGGCCGAGCGGGCCTTCGACCAGGACGTGCGCGGGCTGTTCTTCCTCGCCGCCACCACCGAGCTGCCGATCAGCTTCGTCCAGGCGCTGCTGGCGATCGGGTTCAAGCCCATCCCGCTGAACGGCGAGGGCAAGGTCGTCGACATCGCCATCCAGCGCACCGCGGAGGCGCTCGTCCAGCGCGAGGCCGACGTCGTCCTGGTCAGCCACGACGGCGACTTCGTCGACCAGGTCTCAGCGCTCTGCGACGGCAGCCGGCAGGTCGGCGTCATCGGGTTCACCGAATTCGTCAATGCGCAGTTCCGCAACCTCCCGGGCCTGCGGATCTTCGACCTCGAGTACGACCTCGGCGCGTTCAACACCCCGTTGCCGCGCACCCGGGTCATCCCGATCGACGAGTTCGACCCGCTCGACTTCCTGTGACGATGTAGCACTCTTGCTACAGGAGTAGCACGAGTACTACATTCGTGGCCATGGCCTCGCTCGAGCCCGTCGTCACGGTCCGTGACCTGCGCATGCGCTACGGCGACAAGGACGTCCTCACCGGCGTCGAGTTCGCCGTCGATGCCGGCGAGGTGGTCTGTCTGCTCGGACCCAACGGGGCGGGCAAGACGACGACGATCGAGATCCTCGAGGGATTCCGGGACCGTTCGGCGGGCGAGGTCGGCGTACTGGGGGAGGACCCGCGCCGCGCCAGCGAGGCGTGGCGCGCTCGCACGGGTGTGGTGCTGCAGTCCTGGCGGGACCACGCGCGGTGGACACCGCGCAGCCTGCTCGACCAGGTCGGCGGCTACTACGCGACGTACTCCACCGCCGAGCGGCAGCGCCCGGTGCCCACCGACGAGCTGCTGGAGGTCGTCGGTCTCGTCGACCTCGCCGACCAGAAGATCGCGACGTTCTCAGGCGGGCAGCGTCGCCGGCTCGACGTCGCCATGGGCATCGTCGGACGGCCCGAGCTGCTCTTCCTCGACGAGCCCACCGCAGGCTTCGACCCACAGGCGCGTCGCGAGTTCCACCAGGTCGTGCACCGGCTGGCCGACCTCGAGCACACCACGATCCTGCTCACGACCCACGATCTCGACGAGGCGGAGAGGCTGGCTGACCGGGTGCTGATCCTGGCCGGCGGGAAGATCGTCGCCGACGACACCGCCGAGCAGCTCGCCCTGCGAGCGGCGCTGGGGGTGGAGGTGAAGTGGTCGCGCGGGGGCGAACGGTTCGTGCACTCGACCGACGACGCCACCGAGTTCGTACGTCGACTCCTCAACGAGGCAGGCGACCCCGTCACGGACCTCGAGGTCCGCCGCGCCAGCCTCGAGGACGCCTACCTCGACCTGGTGCAGCGCTACGAGTCCGGCCAGTCCGACGAGGCCGTGCGCGCCTTCACGGAGGTGGTCTGATGTCCAACGCGACTGCTCCGGGAGCTTCGTCGGCGGTCACGCGCGCCGTACGCCTGGGTGTGCGACGCGGCTGGACCGAGTTCATGCTCAGCCTGCGCAGCTCCCAGGACCAGTGGTTCTACCTGTTCACCGCGGCCCTCGCGGTCGGCTACCTGTACCTGCGTCGGGACACCCCGGTCGACGACACCGGTCTCATGCTGCCGTCCGTCGCGCTGCCGAGCATCCTCGCCGGACTGATCGCGTTCGGGCTCGTGATCGGTCCCGCCTACAGCCTGGCCATGGAGAAGGAGGACGGCACCCTGCTCCGCGCCAAGGCGGTGCCGCACGGCCTCGTCGGCTACTTCTCGGGCCAGCTCGTGCTCCACTCCGCGAGCCTGGTCCCGCAGACGGTGGCGGTCCTGGTCCCGAGCTTCCTGCTCTTCGACGACCTGATGGCCCACCCGAGCGGCTGGTTCACCGTCGCGTGGGTCCTGGTGCTCGGCCTGCTCGCGACGCTGCCCATCGGGATGATGATCGGTGCCCTCGTGCCGAGCGTCCAGAAGGTCGGGATGTGGGGGATGCTGCCCGTCATGGTCCTCGCCGGGATCTCGGGGATCTTCTACCCCGTGCAGGCGCTCTGGGGCTGGGTCCAGGTCGTCGCCCAGGTGTTCCCGATGTACTGGCTCGGGCTCGGGATGCGCTCCGCCTTCCTGCCGGACTCCTACGCAGCCGCCGAGATCGGCGGCTCGTGGCGCACGCTCGAGACGGTTGCCGTCCTCAGTGCGTGGGCGGTCGTCGGTGCGCTCGTGGCACCGGCGCTGCTCCGCCGGATGGCGCGCCGCCAGTCGGGGTCCCAGGTCGCGGCCGCCCGCGAGGCTGCGACACAGTGGGTCAGGTGAAGGGGGACCGATGAGCGACTCCGTGCACAACCGCATCGCCCTGCTCCGCACCGAGCAGGGGGTGAGCCGGCGCGACCTCGCCAACGCGTTGGGGGTCCACTACCAGACCGTGGGCTACCTCGAGCGCGGCGAGAACAGCCCCAGCCTCGACCTCGCCCTGCGCATCGCGGCCTTCTTCGGAGTCCCCGTGGAGGCGGTGTTCTCGCTGGCCCCGTTCCCGCGGGTCAGCGACCAGTCCACCCGCCCCGAGGTGCCGACCGGCTAGGTTCTGGCGCGTGCCCGAAGTCCTCGTCCCGCCCGCGCGCTGGGAGCGGTGGGTCGCCAACTTCGCGACCGGCCACGGTGGGGCCGAGCTGTCGGGCTCCGGGGGCGCGCTGCGCGGCGAGGCCGCCGACGGGTCCCACTTCGCCGCCCGCCTGCCGTTCGGGATGACGTACGACGGCCCAGCCGAGGCAGACGCCTTCGCTGCGGCCGCCGTCGCGCCGGGGGAGTGGGGCATGCTGCTCGTGCGCAAGGGCGGCTTCGCCGTGGCACGGATGCGCGGCGTCGCGCTCGTCGAGCACAAGGTCGGCCAGCGGCACGTGCAGGGGCGCACCAAGGCCGGCGGCCAGAGCCAGCAGCGCTTCGCCCGCCGCCGGGACAACCAGGCGCGGCAGGCCTACGAGGCGGCCGCCGACCACGCCGCCCGGATCCTGGGCGGTGTCCGCCTCGTCGTCACCGGTGGGGACCATGCCGCGGTCGACGCCGTCCTCGACGACCCACGCCTGTCCTCGCTCACGGTGGTCGGCCCGTGGCTGCCGGTGCCGGACCCACGGCGGGCGGTCCTCGACCGGGCCATCGCCGACGCGCAGGCGGTCGCTGTGGACGTGGTCAACGCCTGACCGGGCCGCTGA
>DATIAJ010000219.1:0-4721 GCA_035458105.1 Nocardioides sp.
CATGCAAGGCGTCGACCTGAAAAACGCAGACATTGACCGGACGATCTTCGCGGGCCGCACGGACCTGACGGGTACAAGGGGACTGGAGGAGGCTTCGATCACTCGGAGTTGTGCCGAGCGAAGCGTGTCGCTCCCTGCCGAGGTGCAAATCCCGTGGAATGGGAGTTGTGAGTACAGGCTCACTCTCTGGTTCGAATCCGATGAGGTTGCGCCGAGCCTTCCCTGATCGCCCCTGCCCCTAGGGCGTAGGTGGTCGATGACTGCAGCACCTGAGTATGCCTGGCTTGAGGGTGCAAAGGGCTGCGGCCTCCAGACCCGTCACGGGTCAGATGCGAGTCGACACGCGGCGGGGTGCCGCTGAAGAACCGCCTCGAAAACCACCCAGCTCGGGTAGTGCAGACCAAGCAAGGCCGCCGACCTATGTCCGCATTGCGAAGGTGACCTTGTTGTCGGCGTGGACGGACAGCGAGTAGCGGGAGTCGTGGGCCAGGCGGTGGTGGCGCGGGCACAGCAGCCGTCCGTTGGCCAGATCGGTGAGTCCGCGGCGCGACCATGGCTTGTCGTGGTGGGCGTGGCAGCCGGACGCAGACGTCTCGCAACCCTTGGCGGTGCAGCCGCCGTCGCGCAGTCCCAGGGCGATGCGCTGGGCCTTGGTGAACAGTCGTGCCGTTCGGCCCAGGTCGAGGGGCTGGGAATCGGAACCCAGCACGGCGGGAATGACCCCGGCCTCGCAGGCCAGGCGTCGCGCCTGGCCGGCGGACATCCGCGTGCCGTCGTCGAGGAGGGCTGTGGCGTGCTCGGCGAGCAGCTGCTCCAGCGTCATCGTGACCACGATCGTTGCGTTGACGCCTGCGGTCTGCGGGGTGGCGTGGGACGGGTAGCGCTCGACGTACTCGATGAACGCCTCGCCCAGCCGCTGGCGCAGGGGCTTGAGCCCGCCGGACTCGTCGCGCAGCTCGGCCTCGGTGTGCCGCGCCGGGTTCGCGAGGGCCAGCAGGTGGCGCTTGAGCATCGCGCCGATGTGGGACGGCACGATGAAGCGGCCGTGGCTGCGGCCGTGGCCGTCGTCGCTCACCACGAGCTCGACGCCCGCGATCGCGCGGGCCTCCTCCGCCTCTAGTACCGACTGCTCGTGGCACTCCCCCACCTCGGGGGCGACCAAGTCCAGGATGCGCTTGCCGATCTGGTGCAGGTCGCGGGCGTCGTGCTTGGTCGCGAGCTGCAGCAGCGTCGTCTCCGCGAGCCCGCGGGTCTCGCTGTCCACGCGCACCGGCAACGCGTCGACCGCCTCCGCGATGACCCGGGCCTGCTCCGCACGCAGCCCACCCGACGCCAACGCCGTCGCCACCGCCGGATGCTGCTCGAGGGCCCGACCCAGCGCCAGGTCACGCCGCGCGTCACGCTGCGTCGCCCGCGTCTCCATCGCCACCCACGCCGCCGCGTCACGCAGACCGTGCTGCTGGCCCACGTCGTCGGAGGCGGCCAGCACCCGCGCCGTCAACGCATCCAGCTGCGAGCGGGCCTCAGCCAGCGCCACCAGCGCCGCCTGCCTCTCCCCCACAGTCATGAACGCCGGCTCCACCGAAGCGACGCCCTTGAACGCGGCCTGGACCTCCGCGGCACACCCGATGATGGGATGCACTCAGGCCACCTCCTCGCACGCGCTCACGGACACCCACCCAGTCCCGGGGTGGTGCGGTGAGACGTGCCGGCCCATTCGCCACGGTCGCCACCTGTGAGCTCGCCTCTCGACGGCATCCCGCCAGCACCAGGACGGGTTCTATGGGTGACTGTCCCGACCCCGGGAGCTTCGTCGCCTCAGACGAGTCCGTTGTGGGCCGGCGTGCTACATCAATCGTACACCTGTTCGAACAATCCGACAAGAGAAGTCTGGCGCGAGAGCGCGCTGGTCAGCGTCTCGCTACCGTGGCGTCATGGGTGTCGACCGGATCGTTCCCAACCTGCCCGTCGCCGACGTCGGCCGCGCCCATCGGCTCTACGCGAAGGTCGTCGCCCTCAGCGTGGGCATGGATCTCGGCTGGGTCGGCAATCTGGGATCGGCCGACACGCCCGCCGCCCAGCTCCAGGTGATGACCCAGGACGCCACAGCACCCTGCAACCCGCATGTGAGCGTGGGCGTCACCACGGTGGAGGAGGTGGATGCGGTCCACGAGCGGGTCGTGGCGGCCGGGCTGGCGATCGTCCACCCGCTCACGGACGAGGAGTGGGGCGTGCGCCGCTTCTTCTTCCGCGACCCCGACGGCAACGTGGTCAACGTCGTCGCCCACCGCTGAGCCCGCACCTCACAGCCAGCGGCGGACGCGGCGAGCGTAGGCGTCGTACGCCTCGCCGAAGCGCTCGCGGAGGAAGCGTTCCTCGGGCCGGACCGCTCCCCACCACACGAGCCACCACGAGACGGGCAGCGCGACCACCGCCCAGAAGCTCGGCACCAGCAGCGCGGTGCCGAGGTGCAACGCGAGCAGGCCGACGTACAGCGGGTTGCGCGAGAGCCGGTAGGGCCCCTCCTCGATCAGCGACATCGTCGCCCCGCCTGGCAGCAGCCCGGTCCGGTGACGGCGGAACAGCCACAGCGACCAGCCGTTCCAGAGGGCGAACGCCGCGAGCAGCGCCCAGCCCACGGGCACGCGCCAGTCGCCGAGCGCGACCGGGTCACCCCAGCGGGACGTGGCGAGGAGCCCGGCCAGCAGGGGTACACCGATCGCGACGGGCGGCCAGAGGCGGAACCCGACCGTGTCGGTGCTCAGTAGTCGTCACCCTCCGAGGGCTCGGGCTCGCGGGTGATGTGCATGGCCGCCTCCTCGGCGGAGGCGCCGGCACCGTCGATGCCGACGTCGTAGGCGACCTCCTGCTTGTCGACGTCCTCCCCCAGCCCGGAGTCGGGGGCGACGAGGCGGCCGGTGCGCGCGTCGGCCTCGTCGAGGCCGAGCTGCTCGTCGAGGGCGTTCTCGTCCTCGCGGTCGTCGTCGCGGTCGTCCTCGGCGTAGGGGTCGATGTCCGGCTCCTCCTCGGCGAGCTTCTCGTCGAGGGACTCGCCCTGGCGGCGCTCGGCCTCGGTCGGGTAGTCGTCGTAACCCTTCGGCGCCCGGTCGGGCGGCGAGTAGCCCCGGTCGAGCACGTCCTCGAGGTCGCCGTCGTCCAGCGTGTCGCCGGGCTGGAGCTGGTCCTCGTCGTCGACGGACATGTCGAGATAGGTCTCGCGTTCCTCACTCATGAGTACAGGCCTACCGGAGCAGACCGGCCCGGACAAGGGCCGAGCGGCCTGTCAGCCGAGCTCGCGCTCCAGCGCGTCGGTGAGCAGCGCGACCAGGGCCTCGGTCTGGATGTTGGCCGAGGACCCGACCTCCTCGTCGGAGCCGTCGAGCGCCCGGGCGGCGAGGCCGGCCTTGGAGTCGATCAGCTCCGCGATCCGGGTGTCGATGGTCTGCGCGGCGATGATGCGCCACGCGGTGACCGGGTCGCTCTGGCCGATGCGGTGCACGCGGTCGATCGCCTGGGTCTGCTCGGCGTCGGTCCACGACAGCTCGGAGAGCACGACGTTGGAGGCCACCTGCAGGTTGACGCCGACGCCGGCGGCGGCCAGCGAGCAGACGATGACCTGCACGTCGGGGTCGTTGACGAAAGCCTCGATGGCCCGCTCGCGGGCGCGGGGGGTCTGGTCGCCGCGGATCGAGGTGTGCTTGAGCCCGCGGCGGGTGAAGGTCTCCTCAGCGATGTCCATGACGTCGACGTGGCGGGCGAAGAAGACCACCTTGCCGACGTTGCGCGCGAGCTGCGCGGCGTAGTCGGCGGCGAGGCCGGCCTTGGCGCGACCGATGCGCCGGAACATCGAGAAGACGTTCTCCCCGCCGGTGCCCTGGTCCATCTCCTCGCGCTCCCACGTCGCGACGCGGCGTACGAGCTCGTGGTCGATGCCGTCGACGACGGAGCCCGTACGACGGGTCTCGAGCGCCGCCTTGTAGCGCTGGACCAGCCGCCGGGCGAGGTCCTCCTCGGCCGCCCGGATCGAGCGGGTGTCCTCGTCGTCGAGCTCGACCGGGATGTCGGCGATGCGGCGTGCCGGGATGTCCTCGGCGACGTCGACCTTGCGCCGCCGCACGATGCCCATGTCGATGACCGCCTTGCGGGCCGCGGGGTAGAACGCATGGTCCGCGGGGGTCAGGTCGGTCTCCTCGAGCGACTCCATCAGCCGGGCCAGCGGCTTGGTGTCGTCGACCCAGCCGAGGAACTGCCAGATCGCGCGGAAGTCCTCGATGTCGTTGATCAGCGGCGTGCCGGTCAGCGCCATCAGCAGCGGGCGTGCGGTGCGCGCCCGGAGCCGCTCGGAGAGCTCGAGCACGTGGCGCGAGCGCTGCGAGGTCTTGTTCTTGATGAAGTGGGCCTCGTCGACGACCATCCCGCGGAACCCGAGGTCGCCCAGCCAGCCGACGTGCCGGTCGAGGACCTCGTAGTTCACGACCACGACGTCGGAGAAGGCGTCGAGGGTGTCGCCGTCGCCGTGCACGACGGTGGCGGGGTGGCGGGGGGTCCACAGGCCGGTCTCCCGCGCCCAGTTGGTCTTGACGACGTTCGGGACGACGACCAGGAGCGGGTACGCGCCGGCCGCCTCCGCGGCCAGCAGCGCCTGCGCGGTCTTGCCCAGACCCGGCTCGTCGGCGAGGAGGAACGTGCGGTGGCCCGCCGCGGCGGCCGCCACGACCTGG
>DATIAJ010000220.1:0-8838 GCA_035458105.1 Nocardioides sp.
AGGAGCGACCCGCCCCACCCGGCGGCGGTGCGCACGAGGTGGGACGGGTCGTCAGGGGCGGACAGGAGCCGCTCAGGTCAGCTGGTCGATCACCGCCTGGGCGTCGCGGACCAGCGCGGCTCGGGCGGCGGCGTCCGGCACGTTGACCGGGTCGGACGCCTGCGTGATGAACTCACGCAGCTGGGAGATCGCGGCCGCCCGACGGCCGGCGGCCAGGTGCTTGCTCGCCTGGTCGAGACGCTTGCCCAGCCGGGACTCACCGGCGTTCGACACCAACCCGTCGTCCGCCAGCTGGCCGACCAGGCTGGTGAGCGTCGGCAGCGACGTGGTGGTCGTGAACGTGACCGTCGAGCTGCTCGAACGACCGGCCACGTCGGTCGCCGTGACCACGACCGTGTGGCTGCCGAGGGAGAGCCGCCACAGCTCCAGCGGCTGGCCCGACGGCACGGTGGCACCATCCACCGTGACCGCCACCGACGCGACGCCGGACACCGCGTCCGAGGCCGTCCACGTGACGTCCCCGGTGTTGGCGACGCTCTGCCCATCGGTGACCCCGGTGATCGAGACGACCGGGTCGGACTTGTCGATCCTGAGGGTCGTCGAGCCGACCGCCGAGACGTTGCCGCCGTTGTCGGTGGCGCGGTAGAGCAGGGTGGTCGTCCCCTCGGCCGAGATGGTGACCCGGCCGTTGTTGGGCACGTTGGTCCAGGTCTGGCCGTCGTTCACGGAGTACTGGCGCGACGACACGGTGCCGTTGTCGGTGGCCGTGATGGTGGCGACCACGTTGGACGTCCACCACCCGTTCGCGCCGTTGGGCTGTGCCGGATCGACCGTCGCCGTGACGGTGGGAGCCACCGTGTCAGCCACTCCCGCTCCGACGAACGTGAGCCGGTCGACCACGACACCACCGGTGGAGGTGACGTAGAGCTGCCCGGTGCCGTCGGGGGCATCGGCCAGCGTCCCGGTCGTCTCGGCCCAGCCGGTGGAGTCCACGGCGACCTGGGCGAACGCAGGAGCGTCGGGGGCGCCCCAGCGCAGGGACAGCGTGCCGGTCCCGCTCGCACGGACCCGGACCGAGTCGATGCCCTCGAAGTTGACCGGGTCCCACGCGAGCCAGTCGCCGGCGTCGAACGACGCGACCTTGCTGAGGCCGCTCGCGGTCTCGTCACCCTCGATCGCCACCCCGGAGGACGAGTCGGCCCACTCGGCCTCCTGCGGCTTCGGGTTGAGGACCAGCTGCTCGGTCGTGGTGGCCGCCGGTACGCCGTTGGCGCCCGCGTCGGTGTAGGTGATCACCACGACGCCGAAGATGTTCTCGGTCTCACCGTGCTGCGTGGCGTCGGCCGGGGTGGGGATGCCGAACTGACACCCCGTGCCCTGGCTCAGCGGGTGGGCGTGCTGGTCGTGCCCCAGCCCGAAGGTCCAGGTGACCCTGGAGCAGACCGTCTGGTTGCCGTCCTCCGGGTCCGACGTGCTCACCCGGAACGGCACGGCCTGGCCCCAGTCGAAGAACGACCCGTCGGCCGGCTGGTCGATGGACACGGTCGGTGCCACGTTGCCGACGCTGATCGTGGTCGAGGTGAGGCCGCGGCGACCCTCGGCGTCGGTCACGCGCAGCCGCGCCGTGAAGGCCCCGAGCGTGGTGTAGGTGTGGGTCGCGGTGACCCCGGTGGCGTCGAAGGTGCCGTCGCCGTCGAAGTCCCACTCGTAGGTCAGCGGGCCCCCCTCGGGGTCGAGCGAGGAGCCACCGTCGAAGTCGACGGTGAGCGGCGCCGAGCTGCTCGAGACGGGGTCAGCCTCGATCACTGCCCGCGGAGCCTTGTTGCCGGGGCTGTAGTCGATCCGGTAGAGCCCGGCGTCCGGGTTGGCGCGGAAGAACCCGTCGCCGTAGTCGAGCACGTAGAGCGACCCGTCCGGACCGAACTCGAGGTCCATCGGGCTGTCGGTGATCGGCATCCCGTTCGTCTCGAGCGCGGAGTTGGGCAGGAAGTGCTGGATGTGGCTGACCGGACCGGAGGGCCAGTCGAGGGTGAACGCCGCCAGGTAGTCCTGCGAGAACTCGCCGAAGAACGCCTTGTCGTCCCAGTAGGCGGGGAACTTCGTGGTCGACGGGTTCAGCTCGTCGTACTGGTAGACGGGGCCGCCCATCGGGCCCTGCCCGCCGGCGGGGGAGAAGTCGGTCAGCTCGGGCCACGGCTGGTGGGTGTTGTTGTCGCCGTAGTAGAGGGTCGCCGGCACTGCGGGTGGTACGACGTCCAGCCCGGTGTTCCACCGCGAGTTGTTCTCGGCGCCCGCGGCGCAGTCGAAGAACGGTCCCGGTGTGGCCGTGGCGAAGTTCCACTCGTTGTAGTTGAACTGGTCGCCCGTGCAGTAGGGCCAGCCGGCGTTGAGCGGGTGGTCGATCGCGGTCGTCTGCCACTCGACGTACCCCAGAGGACCGCGGTCGGGGTTGGGCGCGCCGGCGTCCGGGCCGTAGTCACCCCAGCTCACCGAGCCGGTGTCCGGGTCGACGTCGATGCGGAACGGGTTGCGCAGCCCCATCGCGAAGATCTCGGGTCGAGTGCCGGCCGTGCCCGGGGCGAAGAGGTTGCCGTCGGGGATGGTGTAGGTGCCGTCAGCCTGGACGCTGATCCGGAGGATCTTGCCCCGCAGGTCGTTGGTGTTGCCCGCCCCGCGGCGCGAGTCGAAGCCCGGGTTCATCCCCGGCGCATCGTTGTTGGGGGCGAACCCGTTCGCGCCGGGTGTGCTCGCGGGCGTGTTGTCACCGGTCGCGAGGTAGAGGTTGCCGTCGTCGTCGAAGTCGACGTCACCGGCCACGTGACAGCACTGGCCGCGCTGGACCTCGACCTTGAGGATCACCTGCTCGGTGCTGAGGTCGAGGGCGTCGGTCGCCTCGTCCCACTTCACCCGCGTGAGCTGGTTGTAGCCCTTCCACTGGTCCCAGTACGACTCGTCCGCGCCGGCGGGCAGCATGTTCGGGGCCGATCCGGCGGGGGTCGTCGTGGGGTACGGCGCGGTCATCGTCCGCGGCGCGTAGTAGAGGTAGACCCACTGGTTGGTCTCGAAGTCGGGGTCCAGGGTGACGGTCTGCAGCCCGTCCTCCGAGTTGTTGTAGACCGGGATCGTGTTCACGACGCGCGTCGTGCCGGCGTCAGGATCCGTCAGGCGCAGGTCTCCGTTGCGGGCGGTGTGCAGCACCCGACGGTCGGGGAGCACGGCCATGTCGACCGGCTCGCCGGTGTTCTTGGTCAGCGTGACCTTCTCGTAGTTGGACCAGTCGAGGGCCTCGGCGGCACCGGGCTCGGTGCCGTGGTCGATTCCGTCATGGGCAGCAGCCGGGGTCTGGACGGCCGAGAGGGCGGAGAGCCCGAGGGCAGCGGTGGCGACGGCGAATGCCAGTCGGCGCGTGGTGGAGCGGGTAGGTTCCATCTGTACGTCCTGCTTTCCGAGGGAGGGCGTGCGAGCCCGGGGCGCGGTGGCTGGTGCAACAGCCACCGGGTGCGCCCCGGGCTCTTTCGGCGTGGTGGGTGGAGCCGGAGGGCTCAGCCGCGCAGGCTGGCCAGGTTGTCGTAGCTGAGCTGGGCGTAGGCCAGGGACTGGCCCGGGTTGGCGGTGCCGCCCCCCGCGTTGTCCTGCTCCCACATCGGGTTGTGGTACCCCTTGGCCCCGACTCCCCCGAGGAAGGCCCGGTAGTCGATGTCGCCGGTGCCGAAGGGCACGATCTCGTAGCCGTTGGTCGTGCCGGGCCGCGAGTCGCCGTCCTTGGCGTGGAACAGCGGGTAGCGGAGGGGACCGTATGTGTTGACGGTGGCCAGCGGGTCGAAGATGTCCTGCACCGACGAGCCGTCGGGCGCGGTGTAGGTGTGGTGCTGGTACTGCGCCACGTGGGCCCAGTAGATGTCCATCTCGAGGAAGACGTAGCGGGAGTCGGTGTTGTTCAGGAACCACTCCAGACGACGGATGCCCGACGAGCGGGTCGGGCGCCCTAACGCGTCGAGCGGCCCGCTGTCGAGCAGGAAGCTGTACGCCGGCGAGTGGTTGTGCGTGTAGAGCTTCAGGCCGTGCATGTTCATCGCCCGCTCGCCGAGGATGTTCCACCGCTCGGCTGCCAGCTGCCAGTCGGCCAGGTAGGCCGAGCTGGTGGGGTCGCTGCCCGTGCCGATGTGGCCCATGCCGAGGATGTTGGCGGTCTCGCAGGCGGCGTCGAAGCTGGCCAGGGTGGCGTCGGTGATGGTGCTCGGGATGCTGCCGTGGTTGCCCTCGGCTTCCAGGCCGTTGTCGTCGAGCCACTGCTTGAGCAGGGCGGGGTCCGGAGTGCGTCCGCCCTCTGCGTTGGCGTTCTGGGTGTAGCCGGCGAACTCGATCTGCTTGTAGCCGATGCGGGCCAGCTCGGCGAGGACCTCCTTGAAGCCGGATGCGAGGTCGGTCGTGCCGGGGTCGCGACCGATCGCGTCGCGGACCGTGTAGAGGATGATGCCGAGCTTGCCCCGCGGGACCAGGACGCCGTTGCCGGCGGCGCTGGCCGAGGAGGTCAATGGGCCGGCCACCGAGGCGGCCGCCAGGCCGGTCGAGGCCGCCAGGAGCTGTCGCCGGCTGAGGCCGAGCCTCCGGGCAAGTGCGGGTGTCTCGGTGGACTTGATGTCAGGCGTGTTCATGGTGGTCCTCGCAGGGCGATCCGCAGGGGTGGGGGGACACGTGACCTAGATCACAGTGTGATCGAACGTACGGATGTGTGCCGACTCGCGTCAATCTTTTGTTTGTATATCGTCAGAAGTTGCGCTAGGTGGGGCTGCGGCGGGACATGTCTGTCGGTCGGACGGGGCGTGGGTGCTGCGCGGAACTACCGGACGTGGCTGACGTGCTCCCAGTCCTGGGTCCGCGCGTTCCACCGCTCGAGCACCCAGGGCCACTGGTTCCGGAGCTCGGGTGGTCGCAACCGGTTGCGGCTCGCGGCCCAGCGGTGTGCCTCGTCCTGGGCCTCGCGGCCCGTCGTGGCGGCGAAGTCCCGCACGATCCGGTCGCGGTCGGGCGCGTCGTCGGGCCCGGGCGCGTATGCGACGCGGTACACCACCTGCATGATCCCTCCGAGCATGCCGGGACTCACTCCTGCTGACCGTTCACCTGACAGGAGGACGGATGGGGGGATCTGATACGCCGCCACGTCGAGCCGTGCAGCGCTCGTGGGAGGCTGCCGACATGCCTCGGGGAGCCGGCGACCGTGACGTGGTGCTCGAGACCGCACGCCTGCTGCTCCGGCCGTGGCGGGTGGAGGAGGCCTCCATCCAGCGCGAGATGTGGCTCGAGCGCGACCCGCGGGTGCCGGCGCACCGCCGCATCGACGCGGACGGAAACCCCTCGGTCGCCGCGTTCGAGGCGTCGATCCGCACCCGCGACCCTTCGTCCGCCGGGTTGCTGGCAGTGCAGCGGAAGGTCGAGGGCGACGTCATCGGCTACTGCGGCCTGGTCGGCGGACCCGGCGCGCGCGAACCGGAGCTGGCGTTCGAGCTCCTGCGCCGGTGCTGGGGCCAGGGGTACGCGACGGAGGCCGGGTGGGCCGTGCTGGAGTGGGCGAAGGAGTCCGGCCACGATCGCCTGTGGGCGTCGGTGTGGGAGTGGAACACCGCCTCCCGCCGGGTGCTGGCCAAGCTCGGGTTCACGGAGTCCGACCGCGAGGAGACGCCGTACGGCACCAACGTCATGACGACGCGAGCGTTCTGAGGCGCCGGGAATCCCCGTGGAAGGATGCCAGCCGTGAGGGTCGCCCTCCAGATCACCTGCGTCAACGACGCCATGTTCCCCGACACCGGGAAGGCGGTCGTACGGTTGTTGCGCCGTCTCGGGGTCGACGTCGACTTCCCACTGTCGCAGACCTGCTGCGGGCAGCCGATGGTCAACACCGGCTACCTCGACGAGGCAGTGCCGGTGGTGCGGACGTTCGTCGACGCGTTCGCGGGGTACGACGCCATCGTGACGCCGTCGGGCTCGTGCGCCGGGTCGGCGCGGCACCAGCACTCGATCGTGGCCGAGCGGTCCGGCGACCCCGCCCTGGTTGCGGCGGTTGCGGAGACGGCTCCGCGGACCTACGAGCTCACCGAGTTCCTCGTCGACGTGCTCGGCGTGACCGACGTCGGCGCCTACTTCCCGCACCGCGTGACCTACCACCCGACGTGCCACAGCCTGCGGATGCTCGGCGTCGGCGACCGCCCGACGCGGCTGCTCGAGGCCGTGCGTGGCATCGAGCTGGTCGAGCTACCGATGGCCACCGAGTGCTGCGGCTTCGGGGGTACCTTCGCGCTCAAGAACGCCGACACCTCCGTCGCGATGGGTGCCGACAAGGCCCGCCACGTCCGCGACACCGGCGCCGAGGTGCTCGTCGCCGGTGACAACTCCTGCCTGATGCACGTCGGCGGGATGCTCTCGCGCCAGCGGGCCGGCGTACGAGTGGTGCACCTCGCCGAGGTGCTCGCCGCCACGGAGGAGGACGCCGCATGAGCGGCACCTTCGTCGGCATGCCGGCGTTCCCGGCCGCCGCGCGCGAGGCGCTGGCCGACACCCAGCTGCGCCGCAACCTCGCCCACGCGACCCGCACGATCCGTGACAAGCGCGCCGCGGTCGTCGCCGAGGTCGAGGACTGGGAGGAGCTGCGGCTCGCGGGCGCCGCGGTGAAGGAGGCGGCGCTGAACGACCTCGCCACCCACCTCGAGACGCTCGAGGAGTCGTTGACCCGGGCCGGCGCGACCGTGCACTGGGCCCGTGACGCGGAGGAGGCGTGCGCGATCGTGGCGTCGGTTGCCCGCGGCCACGGCGTCGACGAGGTGGTGAAGGTGAAGTCGATGGCCACCGGCGAGATCGGCCTCAACGAGGCGCTCGAGGCCGAGGGCATCGCCGCGTGGGAGACCGACCTGGCTGAGCTCATCGTCCAGCTCGGCGACGACCTGCCCTCGCACATCCTGGTGCCGGCGATCCACCGCAACCGTGCTGAGGTGCGCGAGATCTTCCGTTGCCGCATGGGCGATGTCGGGCGGCCGGCGCCGGACGACCTGACGGACGAGCCGGCGGTCCTCGCGGCCGCCGCGCGCGAGCACCTGCGCGAGAAGTTCCTGCGCGCCAAGGTCGCCGTCAGCGGCGCCAACTTCGCCGTCGCCGACACCGGCACGCTGGTCGTGGTCGAGTCCGAGGGCAACGGACGGATGTGCCTGACCCTGCCCGAGGTGCTGGTCAGCGTCGTCGGCATCGAGAAGGTCGTCGCCACCTGGTCCGACCTCGACCCGATGCTGCGTCTGCTGCCGCGGTCGTCGACGGGGGAGCGGATGAACCCCTACACCTCGACGTGGTCGGGCGTGACGCCCGGCGACGGCCCGCAGGAGGTGCACGTCGTCCTGCTCGACAACGGCCGCACCCGAGCCCTCGCCGACGACGTCGGCCGGCAGGCGCTGCGCTGCATCCGCTGCTCGGCCTGCCTCAACGTGTGCCCGGTCTACGAGCGGGTCGGCGGCCACGCCTACGGCTCGGTCTACCCCGGCCCGATCGGCGCGATCCTCAATCCGCTCCTCAACGGCGTATCCGACGAGCAGACGGCGTCGCTCCCGTACGCCTCGTCTCTGTGCGGCGCGTGCTTCGAGGTCTGCCCGGTCCGCATCGACATCCCCTCGGTGCTGGTCGACCAGCGCGCCGCCGTGGTCGACTCCCACCGTGGCGACCGGGTCCCGAAGCCTGAAGCGGTCGCGATGAAGGCCGCTGCATGGACCTTCTCGTCCGCGAAGAGGCTCGCGAGGGCGGAGAGGGCGTCCGGGCTGGCCGGCCGCGTCCTCGGCCGCTTCTCCCGTACGACGCTGCCCGGCGGCCGCACCGCTGCCGGTCGTCTGCCCGGGCCCGCCGCTGGCTGGACGGGCGCCCGTGACCTGCCAGCGCCTCCTCCCGAGTCCTTCCGCGAGTGGTGGGACCGCACAGACGGCGGCCGGGACGGGAGCGCCCGATGAGCGCCCGCGACGAGATCCTCGGCCGGGTGCGTGACGCGCTCGCCGAGGTGTCGCCCGCCGTCGCCGTCCCGGCCGCCCCCCGCGCCCCCGACCGCGGCGACCTCGTCGCGCTGTTCGACGAGCGGGTCGCCGACTACCGCGCGGTCGTCACGCGCTGCGTTGCCGCCGACCTGGCGGCCGCGGTCGCCGAGGCGCTCGCCGGCGCCAGCGTCGTCGTACCTCCCGGACTCGACCTCGACGTCCCCGGCGCGGTGGTCGACGACGGACTCACGGCGACCGAGCTCGACCGCATCGACGCCGTCGTCACCCGTGCCCGGGTCGGCATCGCCGAGACCGGCACGATCGTGCTCGACCACGCGCCCGACCAGGGCCGCCGGGCCATCAGCCTCGTGCCCGACCTCCACGTCTGCATCGTCGACGCGAGCCAGGTCGTCGCGGACGTCCCTGACGCCATCGCGCTGCTCGATCCGGCACGCCCGACGACGTGGATCAGCGGCCCGTCGGCCACCAGCGACATCGAGCTCGACCGGGTGGAAGGCGTCCACGGCCCGCGCACGCTCCACGTCGTCCTCGTGGGGTGATGGCGCAGCCCGTCCCGGGACCGAGGGGCCCGATGTCCCGGCACGCCGGGCACATCGGCACTTCGCTCGAGCATGCGCGCGCGATGTGCTGGGACCAGGTGGGAGGTGACGTCATGAACGACATGTCGAAGGCGGAGGCGATGAGAGCTGCCCGCGAGGCGAGGGACATCGCCGGGTCGTCGCGCGGGTCCTCCGCGGCGGCGATCGAGGACGCGATGAAGCGCTACCTGAGCGCCGAGCAGTACCACGAGATCGCCGAAGGTGCCCCGCGCGCCGAC
>DATIAJ010000221.1:0-2187 GCA_035458105.1 Nocardioides sp.
CGTACGCGCGATCGTCGAGCGCCGCGCCTCGCTGCTCCCGGCCGGCATCACCGCCGTGGGCGGGGCGTTCGTCGCCGGTGACGCGGTCGACCTGGTCGACCCCGACGGCACGGTGGTGGGCCGCGGCCTCGTGAACTTCGATGCCGACGAGCTGCCCGCCCTCCTCGGCCGCTCGACCCGGGAGCTGAAGCACGCGCTGGGGACGGCGTACGAGCGCGAGGTCATCCACCGCGACGACCTCGTCGTGCTCTAGGGCCGCTTCACGACCCGATCGGCTGTGGCACCCGGCGTGTCGCTTGGGGCGCAGGCGTGTCGCGGCTCATGGCCGACGAGATGGGCCCCTGTGATCAGTCCTACCCGCTCAACCGAGCTGAGCCGAAGTCGCGGGGCAGGTCGAGCACGGCGGCGAGGCGCTCGGCGTACGGCACGCGCTCGGCGGGGGTGACCCAGCGGGTGCTCCGGTGCTGCTCGTAGAGCCGGTCGTCCGCCCAGCGCGGGAAGACGTGGACGTGCAGGTGCCACACGTCCTGGTTGCCGGAGGGCTCGTTGTGCTGCCGGGTCGAGATGCCGTCGCAGTCGTAGGCCTCGCGCATCGCGACGGCCACCTGCTGCGTGAGGTCCCACACGGCGTGACCGGACTCGGCCGGGATGTCGTAGAGGTTCTCGTGGTGCGCGCGCGGGATCACCAGCACGGCGCCGTCGTTGGCCGGCCACCACTTCGGGGAGATGCGGGCGTAGGCGTGCTCCGTCACGGCCACCACGTCCGCGGGCTGGTTGTGCTCGTCGTGCGCGCCACGCTGGATGAGGCAGAAGGGGCAGTCGTAGCCGGCGGGCTCGTGGGTGCGCACGAGCACACGGTGCCACGAGTAGCGTCACGACCATGACCGGACAGCGCGAGCCGCTGCAGCGGACACAGGAAGAGGTAGCGGAGGACGAGCACTTCTTCCGGTGGTACGGCGCATGGGCGCCGCTGGACCCCGAGGGCCTGCTGCGCTTCATGAACGGCTTCGCCCGGCCCTGGTGGGTTGTCGGCGGGTGGTCAGTCGAGGCGTTCACCGGCCACCCTCGCGAGCACGAGGACGTGGACCTGTCGATCCTGGCCTGTGACCTGACGGCCTTCCGCGAGCACGTCGGTGACGAGTGGAACCTCTGGAGCAATCACGGCGGCACGCTCCGCCCCTTCAACGACCGTCACCCCGAGGTCCTCGACGTGCGAAGCCAGGTGTGGATCCGGCGCAGCGCCGCCGACCCGTGGATCGTCGACCTGGTCATCACCCCCGACCGCGACGGTCTCTGGACGAGCAAGCGCGACCCCGACCACGTCGCACCGCTCGAGGAGGTGACCTGGGTGGCGGACGACGGGGTGCGCTACCTGCGGCCCGAGGTCACCCTCCTCTACAAGGCTGCCCTGGCCCGCCCGAAGGACGATCGCGACCTGGCCCGCGCGTGGCCGCTCCTGGACCAGGCGGCGCGCGCCTGGCTCCGTGAGGCTGTCGGCCGGCTGTACCCCAGCCACCCTTGGCTGCGGCTCTTGGCCTGAGGTCGCCGGAGCACGCATGGGGGAGCCGGGATGTGAAGGTGGCCACGCGGGGCAGGTCGGCGCAGGTCGGCCCCGTAGGCTTGGCAGGTCATGACCCGTCCGCTCGTCTACCTCGACCACGCCGCGACCACGCCGATGCTGCCGGTCGCGATCGAGGCGATGACGCGCCAGCTCACCGGCGTCGGCAACGCCAGCTCGTTGCACGCGTCCGGCCGCGGCGCCCGGCGGGTGGTCGAGGAGTCCCGCGAGACCATCGCCGGGGTGATTGGCGCCCGGCCGGGCGACGTCGTCTTCACCTCCGGTGGCACCGAGTCCGACAACCTCGCGCTGAAGGGGATCTTCTGGGCCCGGCGCGCCGAGGATCCTCGCCGTACGCGCATCCTCTCCACCGCCGTCGAGCACCACGCGGTGCTCGACCCGCTCCACTGGCTGGCCGAGTACGACGACGCCGACGTCGAGCTGCTGCCCGTGTCGTCCGAGGGAGTCCTCGACGTCGACGCCCTGCGGGAGTCCGTCGCGCGCGACCCCGGCTCGGTGGCCCTGGTGTCGGTGATGTGGGCCAACAACGAGGTCGGCTCGCTGCAGCCGATCGACGAGGTGGTCGCGGTCGCCGCCGAGCACGGGATCCCCGTGCACACCGACGCCGT
>DATIAJ010000222.1:0-3715 GCA_035458105.1 Nocardioides sp.
GGCCGCCCGCGAGGCCGGCGCCGAGTTCGTCGGTGGCGACGAGCTGATCGAGAAGGTCGCCGGCGGCTGGCTCGACTTCGACGCCGTCGTCGCGACGCCCGACATGATGGGCAAGGTCGGCCGCCTCGGCCGCGTCCTCGGTCCGCGCTCGCTCATGCCCAACCCGAAGACCGGCACGGTGACCCCCGACGTCGCCAAGGCCGTCACGGACATCAAGGGTGGCAAGATCGAGTTCCGTGTCGACCGCCACGCCAACCTGCACTTCATCATCGGCAAGGCGTCCTTCTCCGAGGTCCAGCTCGCGGAGAACTACGCCGCCGCCCTCGAGGAGGTGCTGCGTCTCAAGCCGGCCAGCTCCAAGGGCCGCTACATCAAGAAGATCACCGTCTCCACGACGATGGGCCCCGGCATCCAGGTCGACCCCAACCGCGTGAAGAACGTCGCGTCGGAGGACGAGGCCGTCCAGGCCTGATCCACCGTCGCCTGACGGCCCGGTCGCCCCCTCGGGGCGGCCGGGCCGTTCTGCTTCCTGTCGTGCGTCCGGCGGCTCGGTGGCCGTTTGGCTGGGGGGCCATCGGGTAGAACGTCAGTGACACACCTGCCGCTCGACATCCCGAACACCACGTCGTACCACTCGTCCCAGGAGACACCCATGCGCGTCACGTCCCTCACCCGCCGCCTCGGCTCCGCCGCCCTGGTGCTGACCATGGGGGCCGGGCTCGCCGCGTGCAGCGACGACTCCGGAGCCGACGAGACCTCCAGCTCGGCCACCGACGACAGCGCCGACGCCAGCGTCGACCAGGGAGCCGCCAGCGAGGAGGGCGGGGAGGGCGAGGAACCGGCCGAGGCATCGCTCGTCGAGCTCTCCGCCGACGAGTTCTACCCCGCCGTGATGGAGGCGATGCGTGAGGCCGAGACCTTCGCCTTCGAGACCACCTCGGGCGCCGCAGGCCAGACCCAGACGATGACGGGCCAGGCCCGGTTCGGTGACGACGGCGTCGAGATGCGGGCGTCCAGCACCGGTGCTCAGGCGATGGAGATGATCCTGCTCGGCAAGGCGATGTACATGAAGTCGCCCGACCTCGGCACCGGCGACAAGTGGCTCAAGATCGACCTGAGCGACCCCGACTCGCTGTTCGGGATGATCGGCAAGGCCACCGACCCGGAGGTCATGTTCAAGGCCATGGAGGCGCCCAAGGAGCTCGAGCTGATCGGGTCCGAGGACGTCGACGGCGTCGAGGCCAACCACTACCGGATCACCCTCGACCCGACGCAGTACCTCAAGGCCATGGAGTTCCCGCCGGCCATGGCCGAGATGCTCCCCGACGAGCTGGTGACCGAGATGTGGGTCGACGCGGACGACCTGCCGCGGAAGTTCACCCAGACCATGCAGATCCCGGCCGTCGGCGGCGGCAAGCCGACCACCACGACCACCGAGGGCACCTACTCCGACTTTGGCACCGAGGTCGAGATCGAGGAGCCCCCGGCCAGCCAGGTCACCCAGCAGCCGGGGATGTGAGCAACGGCGGCCGTCTCAGCGCATTCGGCTGCGCCTCACTCGCGGAAGACCCGCTCGTCGATCAGCTGCTCCTTGACCTCCGTGCCCTCCGGCTCGTAGCGACCCTGGTCGAAGCGGGTGCGGAACTGGAGCACCGAGCCGTCGCGACCGAACCGGTTCTTCTCGATCGTGAGGACGGCATACTCGCGGAACCGCTCGGCGTTGCCGAGGTCGTACGTCAGGTGGTGGCGCGCGACGATGTCGAACTTGTTGTTGAGCACCAGCACGACATCGGCCTCGTAGGCGAGGGCACTCGACCCGCGCAGGTCGTTGGCGCGCATCCGCTTGCCCGAGCGCAGCGCCTCCTTCTCGGCCGCGGCGATCGCGAGGACCGGCGCGCTGATGTCGATGGCGAGGTCCTTGAGGCCCTCGACGATCTCGGTGGTGCTCGACTCCTCGTCGGCGTGGCTCGATTTCACCTTCTGCAGGTAGTCCACGATCACGAGCGGAGTCGTCCCCGACAGCTCGCGCACCGCGTCGATGGCGTTCTGGATCGCGGCGAGGTCGGTGCGGGTGCCGGTGGAGCGGTGCACGAACAGCATCTCGGAGTACTGCGCGACCCGGGTCAGCGCGTCGACACCGGCGGGGACCGACTCCAGGCGGTGCTCCAGCGAGCTGACCCACAGGTCGTCGAAGATCGACCGGATGCTGTTGACGCGCACCTGGTCGGAGTCGTCGAGCTCCCCCGCCTCCATGGCGATGAGCTTCTGCGTCAGGTCCTCGGCGTCGTGCTCGTAGGAGAAGTAGAGGACCGGGCGGCCCGTGGCAGCGTTGTTGCGGGCCACCTGGAGCGCGAACGTCGACTTGCCCAGGCCCTGCGGGCCGGCGAGCAGGACCAGGGAGCCGGCCCGCATCCCGCCGCCGATCAGCGGGTCGAGGCCGACGAAGCCGGTCTTCCAGAGGCGTCCGGCCGCGTTGCGTCCGGTGAGCATGCGTTCGTCGCTGCGGGCGAGGGAGGCCCCGACGGTCATGAGCTGGTGGTCCACGGGGCCATTGGACCAGTGTTGGGCGGCCGGCGTGGGGCGATTGCGGTGTTTGCCGGCCGGCCCCGCCGATTTGTCTGGTCCGCGCCGCGGCGCGTACTGTTCCATCTCGAAACCAGAGACCGCAGGTTGTCACGAGCTCCTCGCCCGTGACCGAAGGTCCGCAGCAGCGGGCGGCCGGCGCAGGATTCAGAGCAGCGGCCCCGCCGCAACCACGCCCTGAGCCTGTGCTCAGGGCGTTCGTCGTCTGTGGGCCCGACGCCGGTGGTCAACCCCGGAAGGAGACCCATGGCGCGGCCAGAAAAGACTGCCGCCGTCGCAGAGATCGTTGATTCCTTCAACGACTCCGCCGGCGCTGTGCTGACCGAGTACCGCGGGCTCACCGTGAAGCAGCTGCAGGACCTGCGGCGCTCCCTCGGCGAGAACGCCAACTACGCCGTGGTCAAGAACACGCTGGCCAAGATTGCCGCCAATGAGGCGGGCATCGACGGCTTCGACGACCTGCTGACCGGCCCCACCGCCATCGCCTTCATCAATGGAGACGTGGTCGAGGCCGCCAAGGGTCTGCGTGACTTTGCCAAGGCAAACCCCGCTCTTGTCATCAAGGGTGGAGTCCTGGACGGCAAGCCGCTCGACGCTGCCGAGGTCGCCAAGCTGGCTGACCTCGAGTCGCGCGAGGTGCTGATGGGCAAGCTGGCGGGCGCGATGCTCGCCTCGCTCTCCCAGGCCGTCTACCTGCTCAACGCCCCGATCGCCCAGGCCGCCCGTCTCGCGGGTGCGCTGCAGGCCAAGGCCGAGCAGGACCCCTCGATCCTCGCAGGTGGTGCCGGTACGCCGGCTGCTCCGGCTGCCGAGGACGCCCCTGTCGACGAGGCCCCCGCGGCCGAGGCGACCGAGGCGACCGACGAGGCGGCCGAGCCGGCTGCCGAGTCCACCGACGCCTGACCAGGCCGACGTACACCACCTACAGAACACATCGGGCGAGCGTGTCGCTCCGCGCCACGCTGCCGCCCACTGACGAAAGGTTTGCCATCATGGCGAAGCTCAGCACCGACGAGCTCCTTGACGCCTTCAAGGAGATGACCCTGATCGAGCTCTCCGAGTTCGTGAAGCAGTTCGAGGACACCTTCGGCGTGACCGCCGCCGCCCCCGTCGCCGTGGCCGCCGCCCCGGC
>DATIAJ010000223.1:0-5753 GCA_035458105.1 Nocardioides sp.
CGCTACGAGGTGTCCTGCGAGCGTCATGACCATCTCCCTGTGAGCAAGGAGGGATGAGCCCGAGCGGCCCTCACTGCATCAACGCCGAGAGGACGTCATCCGGTTCGCTCAGTCCTGGACGGCCTTGGTGACGGCGATGCAGCGGGTGATCCACTCCTGCTCCTCGGGCAGCAGGCCGCGCCCGGCTCGGCGCGCGTCCTGCACGGCCCAGCCGGCGTTGAGCACCATCCGCACGACGACCCAGTCGCGGGCGCGCGCTTCGTCGAGGCTGCCTGCGTCGATGAGCGCGTGGAACCGGCGGCGCAGCCCGTCGCGGACCGATCCCACCGCGCCCGGGCCGCTGAGCTCCTCCATCCGGTTCAAGAGCATCGGCGCCGGCTCGTAGTGCGGGTCGCCGGCCATCGGCTTGGGGTCGATGGCCAGCCACTCCCCTGTGTCGTCGGCCAGCACGTTGGCGTAGTGGAGGTCCCCGTGCACGACCGCGGGCGCCGGAGCGTCGGCGAGCAGGTCGGGCCCGAGCGAGAGCGCCTGCTCGACGTAGCGTCGCGGGACGGGGACGTCGCGGCCGAGCGCGTCGAGGTCGCGCAGCCACCGCTCGACGTACGACGCGAGGGTGGCGAGCTGCGGCATCGCCGGGATGTGGAGCCGGCCGTAGAGCGCGCCGACCACCTCGCAGGCCTCGACGTCCCACGAGTCGCCGAGGTCGGGCCCGGGCAGCCAGTCCAGGAGCAGCGCCCGGCGGCGCGGGTCGGCCCGCTGCAGTCGTACGGCGCCCCTCCCGCCCCAGTGCTGGAGCGCGAGGCCCTCGTGGACGGACTCGTCGTCGCCGTCGAAGCCGACCTTCAAGGCGCCCGCCGTGCCGTCGGCGTCGGCGACCGGCAGCACCAGCGAGCAGAAGCCGTGCAGCGAGGGGCCGGTCGGCCGGAGCTGCCACTCGGCGAGCAGCTCGTCCGCGAGCCGCGGCAGTCGGTCGAGCCACCGTCCCCAGTCGTCGCCGAGCGCCCGCTGGGCGAGCAGCCCCGCAGGGATGGTGACGGGCATGCGGCGAGCCTAGGGTGGTGGTCATGGCACGCCAGCAGCCGTGGTCCGACGACGCCGCGCCGCACGGTCGGATCCTGGTCCTGAGCGACAACCCGATCGCGCGGTCGATCGCCGCCATCGCCTCCACGGTCGGGCGCACCGTGGTGGTCGAGGCCGCCGACGACGGAGGTCCGGGCCTGGACCCGCGCTCCGGTGACGCGGTGGTGCTGTGCGACCACGACGCCCCCGACGCACCGTCCGTGCTCCGGGCGGCGCTCGCCTCGGAGGCGTCGTACGTCGCGATGATGGCCAGTCGCGGCCGGGCGGCCGGCCTGCTCGAGGACCTGGCGGCCGAGGGCGTGGACGTGTCGACCCTCCACGTGCCCGCGGGGCACGACCTCGGCGGCAAGGGGCCGGGCGAGATCGCGCTGTCCGTGGTGGCGGAGATCGTCGCCGAGTCCTACGACCGCCCCGGCGGCCCGATGCGCGGCTGAGCGGTGGCGATCGGCTGGGACGACCTGGCGGCTGCGTCGCTGGCCCGGCAGTTCCCCGACGACCCCGGCACGGTGGCCGGCCGGGTGGAGGCCATCGGCGACCTGCAGACGCAGACGGCGCGCTCGGCCTTCATCGGCCTCGGCGCGCGGTTCCCCGGGGTCACCCACGCCGAGATCACGGCCGCGTACGACGCCGGGGAGATCGTCCGCGGGAGCACCATCCGCGGCACCGTCCACACGGCCACGCCCGAGGGCTACACCGTGCTCGCGGAGGCCACCCGGGTCGGGCAGCACCCGCGCTGGGCGCGCCTGCTCGGCCTCAGCGACGTGCAGCTCGCGGACCTGTGGACCTCGCTCGAGGTCCACGCCCGTGAGTGGCGCACCCCGGACGAGCTCCGCGCCCACGTCGACGCGTGGCTCGGCCGACACGCCCCTGCCGCGCTCGACGCGGCCGCCGCGGGTCCGGGCCGCTACCTCGGCTTCGCGCACGGCGGTCTCGTGCGGCGTCCGGCCTCGGGCGACCGATGGGAGGGGCAGGGCAAGCCGGCCTACGGCACGTTCGACCGCACCGGTCCTGCCACGCTCACCGACGTCGTACGACACCACCTGCGCGCCCACGGCCCCTCCTCGCGGCAGGACGTCGCCTGGTGGGCCGGCATCCCGCTCGGGGCGGTGTCGGACGGGCTCGCCGGCCTGGACGTCGTCGAGCAGGAGGGGCCCGACGGGCGGGCGTACGTCGACCTGCCGGACGCACCCGCGCCGCGGGACCTGCCGGGCGTGCGGCTGCTCCCGGAGTTCGACGCCCTGCTGTGCGGCTACGACTCGAAGGCTCGCGACCGGTTCGTGAGCCCGGAGCACCACCGGCGGCTGTGGAACGAGTCCAACGGGATGCTGCTGCCGCCGCTGCTGGTCGACGGACGGATCACCGGCTTCTGGCGGGCGGCCGGGACGACGCGCCGTCGCCCGCTCGAGGTGACGTGGTTCGCGCGGACGAGGAGGCCGCGCCGGGCCGAGCTCGACCGGCCCGTGACCGCCCTCGAGGCGGCCCTCGGCATCACCGTCACCGAGGTGACCCTCACCCGGGAGGCGGTCTGAGGGGCTGGCGCCTCGGCTGGTCCTTGAGGTAGTCCCCCGGAGTCATGCCGGTGACGGTGCGGAAGTCGTGGGTGAAGTGGGCCTGGTCGGCGTAGCCCAGGTCGGCCGCCATCTCGGCGAGGGTGCCGCGCCCCGCCTTGAGCGCCTCCACCGCGTCGTGCAGCCGACGCCGCTGCAGCAGCCACTTCGGGCTCAGGCCGATGCGCTGCTCCACCAGCCGCTGCAGGCTGCGCTCGGACAGCCCCGCCTCCCGGGCGAGCTCGTCGACCCGGGTGATCTCCGGCTCCTCGCCGAGCCGGGCGACGAGCCGGTTGACCAGGTGGCCGGCCGTGTCGACCGGCAGGTAGCCGGCCAGCCACGACTCCACGTGCGAGATCGCGGCGAGGTGGGCGGCGGGGTCGTGCGGGTCCCGCGCCATCTCCGCGCGCACGTCATCGGCGAGGGTCGTGTCGGCCCGCAGGTCACGCAGGTCGACCCAGGTGTCGGTGACCTCGGCGACCGACCTGCCGAGCACCAGCCGGCCCGCAGCGGGGGTGAGCATCGTGCCCACGGCCCAGCCGTCGCCCTCCAGCGTCACGCTCGACCGTCCTCGGGTGACGCCGTAGAAGCGGTCGTAGGTGTTGCTGACCACCACCAGGCAGACCGGGTGCTGGAGCGTGCTCTGGGTCGACGGCTCGTCGAGCGACCAGACGGGGACCCAGTAGCGCTCCACCAGGTCGACCAGGTGCCCGCTCGGCGCGTAGCGGTGGATCGGCGGCGACGGTCGGCTCACGCCCGTCAGGTGGGCCCGGTCGATCGGGTCCACCCGCCGCGGGCCGTCCGCCCCCGTGCGGCTGTCCATGTGTCGGATTATCACAATCGCCACCGACACCTGCGCGGCGACAGTGGGCGCATGACGCAGACCACGACCCCGACCACCGACGACCTCCTCTCCCTCTTCCAGCAGCGAGCCGACCGGTTCACCCGCGTCGTCGATGCGGTCGACGCCTCCTCGGGCCGGTGGGACGCCCCCTCACCGTGCGAGGGGTGGAGCGCCCGCGACGTGGTCGACCACGTGCTGCAGACCCAGCGTGACTTCCTCGCCCGGCAGGGGCTCGACGCCGGCCCCGAGCCGGACCTCACCGACCCGGCGGCCGCGTGGCGCGCGCAGCGTGCCCACCTGACGTCGGTGCTCGCTGCCGACGGCGTGGCCGCCCGGGAGTACGACGGCTACTTCGGCCGCACGACGATCGCCGCCACCATCGCCGACTTCTACGGCTGGGACCTCGTCGTGCACGGCTCCGACGTCGCCCGCGCCACCGGGCAGGAGTGGTCGGTCAGCGAGGACGAAGCCGCCGAGCTGCACGCCACGGCCGACGGCTGGGGCCCGGCACTGCACTCCGAGGGTGTGTGCGCGGACGCCGTGGAGGTCGACCCCGACGCCTCGGTGACCGACCGGCTGCTCGCCCGGCTCGGCCGCGACCCCGGCTGGCAGCCGTCGGTCAGCTGACCCGCTCGAGCGTCACGACCGCCACCGTGCACCGGCCCGCGACCTCGCCGGGCCCCCGCACCAGCGTTCCCACCGCCGGCCCGTCGCGGTGGCCCGAGACGACGTACGCCGCCTGGTCCGCGGCCACCGGCAGGGTCGAGGACCGCCCCAGCTCGAGCACCGTGACGAAGGCGCGGACGAGCAGCGGGTCGACGACCACGTCGAGCACCCGGACGGGCCCCTCCGGCACCGACGCGATGGCGGTCGCGTCGCCGGAGAGGGCGAACGGCCGGTGTGGCTCGACGACGTGCGCCTCGCCGTCGACCTCGAGGTCGAGCACCGGCCCGTCGACCACGGTCAGCAGGTGATGGCGACCGGCCACGGCCGGGAACGGGCCGACGCGATCGACGTCGGCCAGGCCGATCCGCCAGGACCCGTCGTCGGCCCGCGCCAGCTCGCGCGTCACTTCTTGCCGGACTTCTCCGCCGGCTGCGTGGTGGACAGCGCCGCGACGAAGGCCTCCGGCGGCACCTCCACGGAGCCGATGTTCTTCATCCGCTTCTTGCCGGCCTTCTGCTTCTCCAGCAGCTTGCGCTTGCGGCTGATGTCGCCGCCGTAGCACTTGGCCAGCACGTCCTTGCGGATCGCGCGGATGGTCTCGCGGGCGATGACGCGCGCGCCGATGGCGGCCTGGATCGGCACCTCGAACTGCTGGCGCGGGATGAGGTCCTTGAGCTTGCCGGCCATCATCACGCCGTAGGAGTAGGCGGCGTCGCGGTGCACGATCGCGCTGAACGCGTCGACCGGCTCGCCCTGCAGCAGGATGTCGACCTTGACCAGGTCGGCGGCCTGCTCTCCGGAGCGCTCGTAGTCGAGGGAGGCGTAGCCCTTGGTGCGCGACTTCAGCTGGTCGAAGAAGTCGAAGACGATCTCGCCCATCGGCAGCGTGTAGCGCATCTCGACGCGGTCCTCGGAGAGGTAGTCCATCCCCTGCAGGTTGCCGCGCTTGAGCTGGCAGAGCTCCATGATCGTGCCGATGTAGTCGGACGGCGCGAGGATCGTCGCCTTCACCACGGGCTCGCGGACCTCGGCGACCTTGCCGTCGGGGTACTCGCTCGGGTTGGTGACCTCGACCTCGGTGCCGTCGTCGAGGGCGACCTCGTAGACCACGTTGGGTGCGGTCGAGATGAGGTCGAGGTCGAACTCGCGCTCGAGCCGGTCGCGCGTGATCTCCATGTGGAGCAGTCCGAGGAAGCCGCAGCGGAAGCCGAAGCCCAGCGCACCGGAGGTCTCCGGCTCGTAGGTCAGGGCCGCGTCGTTGAGCTGCAGCTTCTCCAGGGCGTCACGCAGCCCCGGGTAGTCGTCGCCGTCGATCGGGTAGAGCCCGGCGTAGACCATGGGGTTGGGGTGCTTGTAGCCGCCGAGCGACTCGGTGGCCCCGTGGTGCTGGGAGGTGACGGTGTCGCCGACTCGCGACTGGCGCACGTCCTTCACGCCGGTGATCAGGTAGCCGACCTCGCCGACGCCGATCTCGCCCGCCTTCACCGGCTCGGGGCTGATCACGCCGACCTCGAGCATCTCGTGGACCGCGTTGGTCGACATCATCTTGATCCGGTCGCGGTGGCTGAGCTTGCCGTCGACGACCCGGACGTAGGTGACCACGCCGCGGTAGGTGT
>DATIAJ010000224.1:0-5329 GCA_035458105.1 Nocardioides sp.
GCCCTCGAAGCCGCCCTGCCCGCCATCCTCGACACCGCCCGCGCCGCCGCACAGGAGTCAACTCCATGACCCGTCACTTCCTCCGCGACGACGACCTGTCGCCGGCCGAGCTGCTCGAGGTCCTCGACCTCGCCGACCGGATGAAGGCCGAGCCCTTCGGCCACAAGCCGCTCGCGGGTCCCCGCACCGTCGCACTGGTCTTCGACCGCCCGACGTTGCGCACCCAGGTGTCCTTCGCCGCCGGGATCGCCGAGCTCGGCGGCAACCCGATGAGCGTCGACGGCGGGCTCGCCGCCATGGGGTCCCGCGAGGGCGTCGAGGACGTCGCCCGCATCCTGGGGCGCCAGGCCGCGGCCATCGTCTGGCGCACCGCCCACCAGGCCGACGTGGTGACCATGGCGGCGTACGCCGGCGTGCCCGTGCTCAACGCGCTCACCGACGAGTTCCACCCCTGCCAGCTCCTGGCCGACCTCCAGACGGTGCGCGAGCACAAGGGCAGGCTCGCCGGCCTCCGGGTCGCCTTCGTCGGCGACGGTGCCTGCAACATGGGCAACTCCTGGGTCCTCGCCGGGGCCTCCGCGGGGCTCCACGTCGTCGTGGGCGCGCCCGAGGGCTTCTCGCCCGACGCGCACGTGGTCACCAGGGCGCGCGAGATCGCACAGGGCACCGGCGGCTCGATCGAGCTCACCACCGACCCGGTCGAGGCGGCCACGGGTGCCGACGTCGTGGTCACCGACTCGTGGGTCAGCATGGGTCGCGAGGAAGAGTCCGAGGAGCGACTGCGGGTCTTCCCGCCCTACGGCGTCACCGACGACCTGCTCTCCCACGCGGCGCCCGACGCCATCGTCCTGCACTGCCTACCGGCCTACCGCGGCAAGGAGATCTCCGAGGAGGTCATCGAGGGGCCGCACTCGGTCGTGTGGGACGAGGCCGAGAACCGCCGGCACGCCCAGAAGGCGGTGCTGACCTGGCTCCTGGAGCGCTCAGGATGACTGCCACGACCCCGCTGACCAAGAGTGCCCGCCACCAGCGGATCATCGACATCGTGACCGCCCACCCGGTGCGCTCCCAGACCGAGCTCGCCGACCTCCTCGGCGACCACGGCGTCCGCGTCACCCAGGCCACGCTGAGCCGCGACCTCGTCGAGCTCGACGCCGTCAAGGTGCGCAGCGCCGACGGTGCCCTGGTCTACGCCGTGCCGGGGGAGGGTGGCGACCGCAGCGTGTCCGCGCCGCGTGAGAGCGCCGCCGGCCGCGACCGGCTGGCCCGGCTGTGCGCCGAGCTGCTGGTCAGCGCCGAGGCCAGCGCCAACCTCGTCGTGCTCCGTACGCCGCCGGGCGCCGCCCAGTTCCTCGCCAGCGCCTTCGACAAGGCAGACCTCGGTGACATCCTCGGCACGATCGCCGGTGACGACACCCTGCTCGTCATCGGTCGCGACCCCGCCGGTGGCGATGCCCTCGCCCAGCGCTTCCTCGACCTGGCCAACGACGCCCGGCACACCCCCAGCCCCGCCCCGAACCCCACCTCTGCAAAGGACTCCCAGTGAGCAAGGTCCTCACCTCCCTCCCGGTCGGCGAACGCGTCGGCATCGCGTTCTCCGGCGGCCTCGACACCTCGGTGGCGGTTGCCTGGATGCGCGACAAGGGTGCGGTCCCGTGCACCTACACCGCCGACATCGGTCAGTACGACGAGCCCGACATCTCCGGCGTGCCGTCGCGTGCGCTGCAGTACGGCGCCGAGCTCGCCCGGGCGGTCGACTGCAAGACCCAGCTGGTCGAGGAGGGCCTCGCCGCCCTCGCCTGCGGCGCGTTCCACATCCGCTCCGGCAGCCGCGTCTACTTCAACACCACGCCGCTCGGGCGGGCCGTCACCGGCACGATGCTCGTGCGGGCCATGCACGACGACGGCGTCAACATCTGGGGCGACGGCTCGACCTTCAAGGGCAACGACATCGAGCGGTTCTACCGCTACGGCCTGCTCGCCAACCCCGACCTGCGCATCTACAAGCCCTGGCTCGACGCCGACTTCGTCACCGAGCTCGGCGGGCGCCACGAGATGAGTGCCTGGCTCACCGAGCACGGCCTGCCCTACCGCGACAGCCAGGAGAAGGCGTACTCCACCGACGCCAACATCTGGGGTGCCACCCACGAGGCCAAGACCCTCGAGCACCTCGACGTCTCCCTCGAGGTCGTCGACCCGATCATGGGGGTGAGGTTCTGGGACCCCTCGGTCGCCATCGAGACGGAGGACGTCACCGTCCGCTTCGACCAGGGCCGCCCGGTCGCGATCAACGGCATCCAGTACGACGACCCGGTCGCGCTGGTCCACGAGGCCAACGCGATCGGCGGACGTCATGGGCTGGGCATGTCCGACCAGATCGAGAACCGCATCATCGAGGCGAAGTCGCGCGGGATCTACGAGGCCCCCGCGATGGCGCTGCTGTTCATCGCCTACGAGCGGCTCGTCAACGCCATCCACAACGAGGACACCGTCGCCCAGTACCACAACGAGGGCCGCAAGCTCGGCCGCCTGCTCTACGAGGGTCGCTGGCTCGACCCGCAGGCGCTGATGATCCGCGAGTCCATCCAGCGCTGGATCGCCTCGCTCGTCACCGGCGAGGTGACCCTGCGGCTGCGGCGCGGCGAGGACTACACGGTGCTGCGCACGGACGGTCCGGCGTTCTCCTACCACCCGGACAAGCTGTCCATGGAGCGCACCGACAACGCCGCCTTCGGCCCCACGGACCGGATCGGCCAGCTCACCATGCGCAACCTCGACATCGCCGACTCGCGCGCCAAGCTCGAGCTCTACGCCGCCCAGCCGCTCGACCAGGGCCAGGTGCTCGTCGAGAACGGCACCCTCTACGGTGCCATCGAGGCCGGCGGCTACGACAAGATCACCGACAACCCGGCCGCCGAGGCGGCCGACGAGTCCGCACTGGAGCACGCAGCGATGGAGTTCGGGACCGACTGATGGCTGGAGCAGGCACCACCAACGAGGGGTCGCTGTGGGGTGGCCGCTTCGCGAGCGGGCCCTCGCCCGAGCTGCAGGAGCTGTCGCGGTCGACCCACTTCGACTGGCAGCTGACGCCGTACGACCTCGCCGGCTCGCGTGCCCACGCCAACGCGCTCCACCGCGCCGGCCTGCTCACCGACGGCGACCACGCCGAGCTGCTGCGCGGGCTGTCGGTGCTGGGGGAGCGGTACGACGCCGGCGACCTGCTCCCGTCGCCCACCGACGAGGACGTCCACGGCGCCCTCGAGCGGCTGCTGCTCGAGGAGGTCGGCCCCGAGGTCGGCGGTCGGCTCCGGGCCGGACGTTCACGCAACGACCAGGTGGCCACGCTCTTCCGGGCCTACCTGCGCGACCACGCTCGCACGATCGCCGGCTTGCTGCTCGACCTCGTCGACGTGCTCGCCGGGCAGGCGGGGGAGCACCTCACCCCGGGCGAGGAGACGGTGATGCCGGGGCGCACCCACCTCCAGCACGCCCAGCCCGTGCTGCTCGCGCACCACCTGCTCGCCCACGCGTGGCCCCTGCTGCGCGACGTCGAGCGGCTGCGCGACTGGGACGCGCGCGTGGCGGGCGACTCACCGTACGGTTCCGGCGCCCTTGCCGGTCAGACCCTCGGCCTCGACCCGGAAGCAGTCGCGGCGGAGCTCGGGTTCACCGGCTCGTCGGCCAACTCCATCGACGGCACGTCCGCCCGCGACTTCGCGGCTGAGCTCGCCTTCGTGACCGCGCAGGTGGGCGTCGACCTGTCGCGACTGGCCGAGGAGGTCATCCTCTGGACGACCCGCGAGTTCGACTTCGCCACGCTGCACGACTCCTGGTCCACGGGGTCGAGCATCATGCCGCAGAAGAAGAACCCCGACATCGCCGAGCTCGCGCGCGGCAAGTCGGGCCGGTTGATCGGCAACGTCTCCGGACTCATGGCGACCCTCAAGGGCCTCCCGCTGGCCTACAACCGCGACCTGCAGGAGGACAAGGAGCCGGTCTTCGACTCGGTCCGCACCCTCGAGGTCCTGCTGCCGGCGATGACCGGCATGGTCGCGACCCTGACCTTCAACCGTGCCCGGATGGCCGAGCTCGCGCCGCAGGGCTTCTCGCTCGCGACCGACGTGGCCGAGTGGCTGGTGCGCGAGGGCGTCCCGTTCCGTGACGCCCACGAGCTCGCCGGTGCGTGCGTACGCCGTTGTGAGGAGCTCGGGTGCGACCTCCCCGACCTGACCGACGAGCAGCTCGCCGCCATCTCGCCGCACCTGACACCTCAGGTGCGTTCGGTCCTCACCGTCGAGGGCTCCGTGGGATCCCGATCGGGCCGCGGCGGCACCGCTCCCACCCGCGTCCGCGACCAGCTCGACGAGCTGCGCGTCGCCACCACCGGGCACCGTGACCGACTGGGCTGAGGGCGACCCGCTCGAGGTCGCGCCCCGCCTGCTCGGCGCGGTCCTCAGCCACGGTGGCGTCTCGGTCCGGCTCACCGAGGTGGAGGCGTACGCCGGCCCGCTGGACCCCGGTTCCCACGCGCACCGGGGGCAGACCGCCCGCAACGCAGTGATGTTCGGGCCTCCCGGTCGCCTGTACGTCTACTTCGTCTACGGCATGCACTTCTGCGCCAACCTGGTCACCGGGCCCGAGGGCGACCCGGGCGCCGTCCTGCTCCGCGCGGGTGAGGTGGTGGCCGGGTACGACGTCGCCCGCGAACGCCGACCCGCCAGCAACGACCGCGACCTCGCCCGCGGTCCCGCGCGGTTGTGCCGAGCGCTCGGCATCGACCTCTCGCACAACGGCATCCGGCCTGACCTCGTCGCGGGTGAGCCGGTCGCCGACCTGAGCACCGGACCCAGGGTGGGGCTGCGGCACGCGGCCGACCGTCCGTGGCGCTTCTGGATCACCGACGACCCCACGGTCAGCACCTACCGACCGGCCGCTCCGCGACGCCGCGCAGGCCGCTGACCTGCACGTATGCGTTGGAGGCAGCCCCGGTTTTGCATGGTCCGGGAGGACGGTCTAATGTTCTTCCTGTCGCCGCAAGCGGCGCCGCTCCTGGCCAGAAGGCCAGCTGGAGCGGAGACCAGCTGCGACCACCGAAGCACGAAGTTCCGCCGAGTTTGACGCGGGACGGAGCGCCCGGTAAGTTTCTGCAGGTTGCCCCGCGACCAGACCGGCCCAGCCGGCGAGGATCGGGTGCGTCTGATTCTTGAGAACTCAACAGTGTGTTTGATTAGTCGACGAATTAGTTTGTTATGCCCCGTTGACATCATGTTTGCTTGCTGCCGGTTGGTGGTGGGTGTGGTGTCGCGGTTTCTTTGACAATGATTCTGGC
>DATIAJ010000225.1:0-3831 GCA_035458105.1 Nocardioides sp.
GTCTGCTCGAGCTCGCGGTCGCGCGCGGCGTCGTGGGAGACGATGTACTCCTTCAGCGTCGCCGTCACCCGCGAACGCTGGGCGAGCACCCGGTCGAGACCGTCGCGCACCAGCCGCACCGTGCCCCGCAGCTCGGCACGGTCGGCGTCGCTGAGGATCCGGTCCGAGAGCGGGTGCTCCAGCAGGTCGGTCAGGTCCTCGCGCAGCTGGGTCACCAGGGCGTCGTCGCGCAGCAGCGCGAACGCCCCTTCGAACGCCCGTCCCTCATGGGTGGCGGTCATCAGGGCGTCGGCACGGGCGAGGTAGTCGTCGATGACCTCACCCGCCGGACGGTCCTCCGCCCGGAACGCGGCGAGGATCTCCGTGCGGATCGTCGCGAACCGCTCCTCGACCCGGGCGAAGTCGCTCGGCAGCGCCGAGATCAGCGAGAGCAGCTCGGTGAACCCCTCGAGCATGTAGTCCTCGGTGGCGCCGTCCAGCTCGCCGCCGTCGACCAGTCGGTCGCGCTCGGCCCGGAGCCGGGCGATCTCCTCGTTGAGGATCGTGACGCGGGCGGTGCGGTCGGGGTTGGCCTCGGAGTTGAAGCGGCGGACGGTGCCGAGGATCGTCGCGACCCGGTGCTCGCTGAGCGTGGCCCGGTCGCGCGCGAGGTTCTTCACCAGCTCGAGCGCCTGCTGCGCGTGGGACGTCAGCGCGTAGACCTCGTGCCCGGCCTCGTCGAGCGAGCGCACCAGCCACTGGCCGCGCATCCAGCGCTGGCAGATCTCGCGGCCCGTGCCGGCGGGGACGTCCTGCTCCCCCGCCAGCCGCATCTGGGTCACGTGCTCGTCGACCTGGGTGTGCAGCCGGGCCGCGGGGATCGGGTTGTTGGTGCGGCCGAACGCGGTGCGGAAGATCGTGATCACGACGGGCGCCTGCCGCTGGTGGAGCAGGGTCAGCGTGGGTTGCGCGAAGGCCCCCTTCACGCGCGCAAGCTCGCCTGCGATCTCGCTCACGACCCGCTCCCTCGATTCATCCCCGCCTGTGCTCGGTGCGCAAGCATCGCAAAGGGCACCGACGGTACGTGGAGCGGGCCCGCGATGCCCAGGTCAGCGGAGCGCGGCAGAGACCTGCTCCGGGACCCGCTCGTAGCCGACGAACGCCCGGGTGAACGAGGCCGAGCCGTGGGCGAGGGAGCGCAGCTCGGCGGCGTAGCGGCGGAGCTCCAGCTGGGGCACGTGGGCCCGGATCACGACCATGCCCGGCTCGCGGGCCGGCTCGCTGCCCAGCACCTTGCCCCGACGCGCGGACAGGTCCCCCATGATCGTGCCGACCAGGGCGTCGGCGACGAGCACCTCCACCTCGTCGACCGGCTCGAGGAGGCACGTCCCGCCGCGCGTCGCCGCGTCGCGGAGCGCCAGCCCTCCGGCCGTCTGGAACGCCATGTCGGAGGAGTCGACGCTGTGGGCCTTTCCGTCCGTGAGGGTCACCCTGAGGTCCACGGTCGGACAGCCGCTCGTGACCCCGTGCATCATCTGCGACCGGACACCCTTCTCGACCGAGGGGATGAACTGACGGGGCACCGCACCGCCCACGACGCGGTCCACGAACTCGAACCCACTGCCCTGCGGAAGCGGTTCGACCTCGATGGTGCACACGGCGTACTGCCCGTGCCCTCCACTCTGCTTCACGTGCCGGCCGTGGCCGGTGGCCGGGCGTGCGAACGTCTCCCGCAGGGGGACCCGGACCTCGACCTCGTCGACCTCGACGCCGTAGCGGCCGGCAAGCCGGTCGAGGAGGACGTCTGCGTGGGCCTCCCCCATCGTCCACAGCACGACCTGGTGGGTCTCGTCGTTGTGCTCGACCCGCAGGGTGGGGTCCTCGGCGGCGAGCCTCTGGAGTCCCGAGCCGAGCTTGTCCTCGTCGCTCTTCGTCCGGACCTGGATCGCCACGGGCAGCTGCGGGTCGGGAAACCGCCAGGGTTCCAGCACCAGTGGTGTGTCGACCGCGGAGAGGGTGTCACTGGTCTCGGCACGGCTGAGCCGTCCGATGGCGCACAGGTCGCCCGCGACCACGGAAGGGACGACGCGCTGGGACTTGCCCAGCGGCACGGAGAGGGACCCGATCCGTTCGTCCTCGTCGTGGTCCGGGTGGCTCGAGGCCGGGTCGCCGCCGCCCGCCCACGCCGAGCGGTGGCCGGACACGTGCACGATCGCGTCCGGGAGCACGGTCCCGGAGAAGACGCGGACCAGGCTGACCCGACCGAGGTAGGGGTCGGTGGTCGTCTTGACGACCTCCGCGACCAACGGGCCCGACGGGTCGCACGCGATCGCCGGGCCCGGTCCACCCGTCGGCGTGAAGACCTTCGGCATCGGGTGCTCGCGCGGCGACGGGAAGGCCGCCACCATCAGGTCGAGCAGCTCGGTGGCTCCGACGCCGCTGGTCGCGTCGACCGGGACGACCGGGTGCAACGACCCACGCGCGACGGCGAGCTCGAGGTCATGGAGGAGGAGCCCGGTGTCGATCTGCTCGCCGCCGACGTAGCGCTCCATCAGCGTTTCGTCCTCGGACTCCTCGATGACGCCCTCGACGAGAGCGGCTCGCTGTGCCTCGTGCGCGTGGTCATCGGTGATGAGGCCGACGAGACGTCCGCCCTCGTGCAGGTACGCCGGCAGCACGCGCTCGCCGAACGCGCTCCGCGCCTGCGCCACCACACCGTCGACGTCGGCGCGCGCGTGGTCGAGCTTGGTGACGACCACCACCCGGGGCATCGCCACGTCGGCGCACTCGCGCCACAGTGCGCGTGTGGCGTCGTCGATCCGCTCGTTCGCGGCGACGACGAAGAGCGCGCAGTCCGCCGCGCGGAGGCCCGCCCGCACCTCGCCGACGAAGTCGACGTACCCCGGGGCGTCCAGCAGGTTGACCTTCACCCCGTCGTGCACGAGCGGCGCCAGGGCGAGCGCGACGGAACGCCGTTGCCGGTGCTCGACCTCCTCGAAGTCGCACACGGTCGTCCCGTCCTCGGTGCTGCCGGCCCTGTTCAGGACACCGGCCACCACCAGCAGCCGCTCGACGAGGGTGGTCTTGCCCGCGCCGGCCGCGCCCACGACGACCACGTTGCGGATCTCCTCCGGACGGGTCGCGACCGGGGCACCGGCTTGACCGGCGACAGCGCCGGATTCTCTGCTCACCCTGACGGCTCCTGCTCACTGGTCCGACGGTCCGAGGACTGTCAGGTCACTGTCGCCCGATCCGGTCCCGCTAGGCAAGGGTGGGACGCACGGCAGCCGGACCAGAGACAGGCCACCGTCGCCGTGACGGACCGCGCGCGCCGACGGCACCAGGACCGTGCTGGTCGCCGGGTCCTGGTCCGTGCCCAGGTTCCTCGCGTACCGAGGGTGGGCTCCTCCCGAGACCTGCAGGCGGAGCCGACTGCCGGCCGTGAACCGGTGCGCGAGGGCGTCGAGTCGCAGCACGACGGTTCCGTTCGCGTCGTCCGGCCCCAGCCTCACGAACCCGTCGCTGAGGTTGATCGAGCGCCCGTCGCGCCCCACCTCGCACAGGCGCACGAAGAGGTCGGCCCACGGGTTGTCGGTCTCGTGCACGACCTCGACGACCGGCTCGCCGAGCACCTCCAGTGGTTCGGTCAGTGGAGGGCTGGTGAACGTGACGACATCCGGACGTGCCTCGAGCGTGCGGTTGTCGCGGCGTCCGCCGATCGCCGGGTTGATCACCCGGCCTCCGACCGCCGGCGTGGGACGGGCAGGGTCGTAGGTGAACGTGGTCGGACCGCCCGAGGCAGGCGGTGGCGTCGCCGCGAGCCCGCCCCCGGGCTGGAGGTGCAGCACGCGT
>DATIAJ010000226.1:0-11435 GCA_035458105.1 Nocardioides sp.
CACCGCCGTACGACGTGAGCGCGGGACCACCGCCTCGACCCGCGCCTCCTCGACCACCTCGAGGTCGCCGACCGCGCCGACGGCGGGCGTCGCCCCGTCCAGCGGCCGGAAACGCCCCTGACCCGTCGCGGTCCAGGTGCAGGAGTCGTAGTCGCCGAGCCGACCCGCGCCGGCCTCCGTCATCGCAGCGCGTACGGCGTCCGCCGAGCCCACCGGCACGAACGCGACGACCTTGTCGAGCGCGGCCGCCGGCGCCGGCCTGATCGGTGCGAGGTCGGTGAGCCCGAGCGCCAGCGCGAGCGACTCCGAGACTCCCCCGACGGCCTGGTCGGCGTTGGTGTGGGCGGCGAGCAGGGCGCACCCGCCGGCGGTGAGCGTGTGGAGCGTGCGCCCCTTGGGCGTGTCCGCGGCGACCGAGCTGACCGGCGTCAGGAAGAGCGGGTGGTGCACCACGAGCAGGTCCGCGCCCCACTCCACCGCCTCCCGGGCGACCTCGACCGTCGGGTCGACGGCGAACATCACCCGCGTGACCTCGGCTGCCGGGTCGCCGGCCACCAGGCCGACGGCGTCCCACGAGTCCGCCGTCGAGGGCGGGTACCAGGCGTGCAGCAGGTCGACGACGTCGGCGAGGCTCGGCATGCGCTGATTATCGGCGACCGGCTAGTTGACCTGTCGCGCCTGTCCCTCCCAGTAGGGCTGGCGCAGCTTGAACTTCTGCAGCTTGCCGGTCGCCGTCCGCGCCAGCTCGTCGCGGAACTCGACGGACGTCGGTGCCTTGTAGCCGGCGGCCTTCTCCTTGCACCACGCGATCAGCTCCGCCTCGTCGGCCGACTCGCCCTCGGCCAGCACGACCAGCGCCTTGATGGTCTCGCCCCACTTGTCGCTCGGCACGCCGATGACGGCGACCTCGGCGACGGCCGGGTGGGAGAAGAGGACGTCCTCGACCTCGATCGAGGACACGTTCTCGCCACCGGTGATGATGACGTCCTTCTTGCGGTCGCTGATGGTGGGGTAGCCGTCGTCGCCGATCACGCCGCCGTCGCCGGTGTGGAACCACCCGTCGACGAGCGCCTTCTCGGTCTCGTCGGGACGCTCCCAGTAGCCCTCGAGGATCACGTTGGACCGCGCCAGCACCTCCCCCTCCCCGTCCGTGCGCAGGCGTACGCCGATCGCGGGCGCGCCGGCGCGCACCAGCTTCGCCGCCCGCTCCTCGGCCGGGAGGTCGTCCCACTCGGCGCGGCCGCGGTTGACGGTGAGCAGCGGCGAGGTCTCGGTGAGGCCGTAGATCTGCACGAACTCCCAGCCGAGCTCCTCCTCGACCCGCACGACGGTCTTCGTCGGCGGCGGGGCGCCGGCCATGATGATCCGCACGCGGTCGCGACCGGGGATGTCGCCGTCCCAGTCCTGGGCGGCCTCGAGCACCGCGGCGGCGACGGCCGGCGCCGCGCACATCACGGTGACGCGGTGCTGCTCGACCCGGCGGAGGATCTCCGCGCCGTCGACCTTGCGGAGCACCACCTGCGGAACACCGAGGCCGGTCATCGCGAACGGCATCCCCCAGCCGTTGGCGTGGAACATCGGCAGCGTGTGGAGGTAGACGTCGCGGTCGCTGACGCCGGCGTGGAGGCCGAAGGTCACCGCGTTGGTCCAGAGGTTGCGGTGGGTCAGCTGCACCCCCTTGGGCCGGGCCGTCGTGCCCGACGTGTAGTTGATCGTGGCCGTCGCGTTCTCGTCGGGCTCCCACGGCCGCGGCTCCGAGCCGGGCGCGGCGAACATCGACTCGTCCTCGCCGAGGACGAAGGTGTGCTCGACGTCGACGCCCTTGAGCGAGTCCACGAGCTCCGGGTCGACGTAGAGCACCCGCGCGCCGGAGTGGGACACGATGTAGGCGATCTCGTCCGGCCGCAGCCGGAAGTTGATCGGCACCAGCACCCGTCCGGAGCCGCAGACCCCGAAGAACGACGTCAGCAGGCGCGCGGAGTTGTGGCTGATGATCGCGACGCGGTCGCCGACCTCGAGCCCGAGCTCGTCCAGCCTCGCCGCCTGCCGGCGCGAGAGCTCGTACGCCTCGGCGTAGGTCAGCGTGCCGAGCGAGGCGGCGGGCTGGTCGGGCTCGTCGATGAATCCCGGCCGCTCGCCGTAGACGGACGCGGCCCGCTCGATGAAGTCGGTGACGCTGAAGGGGACGATCATGCGCCCACTGTGGCATGCGTCACCCGGTGCTGCGAGCGGTCGGACGCCGGGTGCGACGGACGGCGCGTGGGCGTCGACGAGCGGACGGGCGAGCGGACTCTAAGAAGGCTCTCATCCGCGTCTCACGCGGGCACCACGATCGCCGCGCACGATGCGCACCATGGGACAGGTGACGAAGGTGCTGCTGTGCCTGGCGGTCGTCGTGCCGATGACGGCGTACGTCGCCGGGTCGCTCGCCTCACCCGGGTCACCTCCGCCGCCCGACCACAGTCCGGTCATCCTCCGCGACGCCCCGACCGACCCGCCGTCCAGCACCGGGTCGTCACCGACGCAGCGGCCCACGCAGTCCCCTTCCCCGCGCCGTACCGGCGAGGACGACGAGAGGGACGACGACGGAGGCCGCGGCGGCGGTGACGCCGTGGTCGTGACGCCCCCACCCACGCCGATCGGGGAGGATGACGACGACGAGTGGGACGGCGGGGACGACGATGACGACACGGACGACGACGGGCGCGTCGGCGCAGATGACGACGGGGACGACGACGGGGACGACAGGGACGACACCGACGGCGGGGACGACTGACCGTGCCCGTCGCCGCTTCGCCCGTGTCTCCGTCCGCACCCGACTCACCGTCGTCATCGCCCTGCTCACCGCGGTGGCGATGACCGGCGCCGGACTGCTCGTCTACGCCCTCGAGTCCGCGCGCATCGAACGCCAGGTCACCGCCCAGATCACCCAGGAGATCGCCGAGTTCCGCGCGCTCCGGATCGACCCCAACACCGGCGAGCCCTTCGACGACGTCGCTCGCGTGCTCAACGTCTTCCTCACCCGCAACGTCCCCGATGACGACGAGATGCTCATCGGCTACGTGCGCGGACAGACCCCTGAGCGCACCGCCAACCGCTACGGCCAGGAGGTCCTGGACGAGCCGGCCTACCAGGAGGCCCTGGCCGAGCTGGCGGGGGTCGGCGGCACCCGGGTCATCGATTCACCGACCTTCGGCGAGACCTGGGTGACGCTCGTCCCGGTGACCAACGCCCAGGGTGAAGGGGCGCTGGCGATCGTCAACTTCCTGCGCGACGAGCACGCGGAGCTCGACCGCACCCTCCAGACGTACACCCTCGTCGCGCTGCTCTCGCTCGGGCTGATCGCCACCATCGCCGCCTTCCAGTCCGGGCGACTGCTCGCGCCCCTGCGCACGCTCGAGGAGACGGCCCGCGAGATCACCGCCACCGACCTGTCGCGACGCATCCCCGAACGCGGCAACGACGACATCACCGCGCTCACCCGCACGATCAACGGCATGCTGGAGCGCCTCGACTCGGGGTTCGCGGCCCAGCGCCAGTTCCTCGACGACGCCGGTCACGAGCTGCGGACGCCGCTCACGGTCGTCCGGGGGCACCTCGAGGTGCTCGACCCGAACGACCCCGACGACCTGGCCGAGACCCGGGACCTCCTGCTCGACGAGGTCGACCGGATGTCCCGCCTGGTGACCGACCTGATCCTCCTCGCCAAGAGCCGCCGTCCCGACTTCCTCGTGCTGGGCGAGGTCGACCTCTCGGTGCTCACCCAGACGGTGCTGGCGAAGGCCACCGCCCTCGGCGATCGCGCGTGGCGCCTCGACGAGGTGGCCCGCGGACGAGCCCTGCTCGACGAGCAGCGGATCACCCAGGCCCTGCTGCAGCTGGCCGACAACGCCGTCAAGCACACCGACCCGGGCGCGGCGGTCGCGATCGGCTCCGCCCGCGGTGACGGCGAGGTGCGGCTGTGGGTCCGCGACACGGGCGACGGCATCGCCGCGGAGGACCGCGAGGCGGTGCTCGAGCGGTTCGGTCGCGCCCAGGTGCGCGCGGGAGACGACGGCTTCGGCCTCGGGCTCAGCATCGTGCGCGCCATCGCCGACGCCCACGGCGGCGACGTACGCATCACCGACGCCGAGCCACACGGCGCCCGCGTGGAGATCGTCCTGCCCGACCGCGAGATCGACCGATGACCGACGAGCCGAGGAGGCACACCCGATGGCCCAGATCCTGATCGTGGAGGACGAGGACAGGATCGCCTCGTTCGTGGCCAAGGGTCTGCGGGCTGAGGGTCACCAGCCGACCGTCGCAGGCGACGGACCGAGCGGTCTCGACGAGGCGCTGTCCGGCCGGTTCGACCTGATGGTCCTCGACATCGGGCTGCCGGGCATGGACGGCTTCGCGGTGCTCGACCAGCTGCGCTCGCAGGGGAGCCGGATGCCCGTCATCGTGCTGACCGCCCGCGACTCGGTGACCGACACGGTCACGGCGCTCGACAGCGGGGCCGACGACTACATGGCCAAGCCGTTCCGCTTCGCCGAGCTGATGGCCCGCATCCGACTCCGGCTCCGCGCCCTCGCGCCCGCCGACGCGCCCGCCAGCGGCGACGACCTGGTCGTCGGCAACCTCCGGCTCGACCGGCGCACGCGCCGCATCTCCGGACCGCACGGCGAGTCCGAGCTGTCGGCGCGGGAGTTCGCCCTGGCCGAGATCTTCCTGCTCAACCCGGGCCAGGTCCTGACCCGCGAGCAGCTCCTCGACCTGGTCTGGGGCTACGACTTCGACCCCGGGTCCAACGTCGTCGACGTCTACGTCGGCTACCTGCGCAAGAAGCTCGGCACCGGGTCGATCGCCACGGTGCGCGGCGTCGGCTACCGGCTCAGCCCCTGATCTTGAAGCCGGCCAACGAGCCGCGCGGCAGTCCGGCGAGCACCGGCTCGAGCGCCTCGGCCACCTCGTGCGGCAACGGGCGCTCGGCGGGGTCGACGCGCAGGCACGCCGCGATCACCTCGGCGACCACCGGGGGCACGTCGTCGGGCAGCGCCGCGGGGGCGTCGACGAGCTGCGGGAACCGCCGCCGTACGTCGTCGGCGTCGGGGTCGCCGTGGTCGAAGGGCCGCCGGCCGGCGACCGCGTGGAAGAGCGTCGCACCCAGGCCCCACACGTCGGAGGCGTACGACGGCACGGGTCCGCCTTCGTCCCGCGAGGCGCCGGGGTCGCACTGCTCGGGCGACATGTAGGCGTCGGTGCCGATCGGGTGCCGGAGGCGACGAGCGTCCTCCTCCGGCCGGGCGACCGACAGGTCGATGAGCCGTGCAGGGGCGCCCATGATGACGTTGCTCGGCTTGATGTCGAGGTGGGTCCACCCGATGTGGCGGAAGTAGTGCAGGGCCGCGGCGACGTCGATGGCGAGCGGGAGGTACTGCTGCTCCTGCAGCCGCCCGTAGCGCCGGATCAGGCTGGAGAGCCGGGGTCCGTCGATGTGCTCGAGCACGACGTGCGGGCGGTCGCCGTCCTGCCCGTCGCGCAGGCCACGGACGACGACCGGGTGGTTGACGGTGGCGAGGGCGAGGACCTCCCGGCGCAGCCCGCGCCGGGAGGACTCGTCCTCGACCTGGGAGGGACGCAGGGCCTTGACGACCACAGGTGACCAGGTCACCTCGTCGAAGCACAGCCAGGCCTCATAGGCGGCTCCGCCACCGAGCCGGCGCAGCGCGCTCAGCCCGGGGGCCAGGAGCTCGCCCTCGGCGAGGTGCCAGCCGTCGTCGTTCCTGCCCATGGGCGCCTTCCTGACCTCTCGGCCGTCCGCGGTCAGCGGCGGGTGTCGTTGCGGCTGCGGTCGTTGGTGTTGTTGGCCGTCTTGTCGCGCGTCCTGTCACCGCCGTCGCGGGTCCAGTCGCGCGTCTTGTCGCCGCGGCTGTTGTCACGGTCGCGGCTCACGTCGGTGACGCGGCTGTTGGTGTTGTCGTTGGTGTCGCGGCTCTGGTCGGTGTAGGACGGGCTGTCGGTGCCGGTGTCCTCGTCGGTGTCGTCGTCGTTGGTGTCGTCATCGTCGTCGTCGGCGACCAGGACGAGCGACGGCGCTTCGTCGTCACGCTTGGCGGCCTCGTCGGACGTCGAGGAGACGACCGGCGACGACATGCCGATCAGGCCGAACGCGGTCAGGCCGGCGACACCCAGCAGGGTGGTGGGAAGGATCTTCCTCATCGGGGTTCCTCTCGTCGGGGGCCGGTGCGGCCCGGTGTACGAGAAGCGTGCGGCGACGGCGTGAGCCGACCGTGAGGCCCGGATGAGAGGCCTCTCATGCAACGGCGCAGGACGCGGTGCCGGAGACGGTGCAGGGTGCGTCGGGACGGTTTCGAACCGCCGACCGCTCGGGTGTAAACCGAGTGCTCTACCGCTGAGCTACCGACGCGCAGGGGCACACCCTACGGGACCCGCCGGACCGCTACGACAGGGCCCGGAAATGAGTTGAACCGCTGGCGTCTCGGGTCACCAGCGGTTCAACAACTAGAAGATTACACCGCTCCCCAAGGGCGTACGAGGAATCGCAGAATTGGCCCGGATCGGTCTAGACCACTGCCTGCGCGAGGCCTACACCAGGTGTGGCTCGAGCGCGGCGTGGAGCTCGCGCAGGTGCTCCTCGAGGTCGCGACCGTCGGGACTGGCGTTGTGCACCGACCAGCGCAGGCGGCCCTCGCGGTCGACGACGTACGACGACCGGCGCGGGGCGCCCTTCACCTCGTCGAACACCTCGTAGCTCCGCGCGACGGCACCGTGCGGCCACCAGTCCGAGAGCAGCGGGAAGTTGAGGCCCTCGGCCTCGGCGAAGGTGCGCAGGGCGTAGACGGAGTCGCACGACACCGCGAGCACCTCGGTGTCGAAGGTGAGGAACTCGTCGAGCCGGTCACGCACGCCCGACAGCTCCCCGGTGCACACCCCGGTGAAGGCGAACGGGAAGAACATCAGCACGACCGCCTTGCGCCCGCGGAAGTCGCTGAGGCGGACGTCCTGGCCGAACTGGTCGCGGAGCGTGAAGTCGGGTGCCTCGTCGCCGATGCACAGTCCCTTGCCGGTCACGCCTGCTCCTTGCCGTCCTGTTCCTTCTCCCACCCGGCGAGCTCCCGCTTGAGGACCTTGCCGGTGGCGTTGCGCGGCAGCTCGTCGACGAACACGATCTCGCGGGGCACCTTGAACCTCGCCAGGTTGGCCTTCACGTGCTCGCGCAGGTCGTCCTCCGACACGTCGCCGGTGCGCACCACGAAGGCGCGCAGACGCTGACCATAGTCCTCGTCGGCGACACCGACCGCAGCGACCTCCCTCACGGACTCGTGGGTGATGAGGCAGTCCTCGACCTCCTGCGGGAAGACGTTCTCACCGCCGGAGACGATCATGTCGTCGTCGCGACCCGCCACGTGCAGCCGCCCGGCCTCGTCGAACCAGCCGACGTCGCCCGAGGACATCAGACCCTCGACGACCTCCTTGGACCCGCCGTTGGTGTAGCCCTCGAACAGCAGCCCGTTGCCGACGAAGATCCGACCCGTCTCGCCCTGCGGCAGCTCGCTCCCCTGCTCGTCGAGGATCTTGACGACCGTGCCGAAGGGCGGCTTGCCCGCCGACGTGGGGTCGGCTCGCAGGTCCTCCGGCGTCGCGATCGAGGCGTAGGCGACCTCGGTGGAGCCGTAGATGTTGTAGAGGTTGTCGCCGAACCGGTCCATCCACGCCTGCGCGAGCGTGGCGGGCAGCGCCGAGCCGGACGACGCGACCACCTCGACGCGGGAGAGGTCGACCCCCTCGAGCTGCTCGGGGTCGAGGGCCAGGATGCGCTGGAGCATCACCGGGATGACGACCATCGACTGGCAGCGCTCGGCCTGCGTGGTCCGCAACGCCTCCACCGGGTCGAACGTACGACGCAGCACCACCGTCGAGCCCAGCAGCATCGCCAGAGCCAGGTGGGCGAACCCCCACGTGTGGAACAGCGGGGCGGCGATGTGCGTGCGCCAGCCCGCGCGCAGCGGCATCCTCGACAGCAGCGAGACGGCTGCGTCGATGCCGGCCTCCCTGCGCGGCGCCCCCTTGGGGGTGCCTGTGGTGCCGGAGGTCAGGATCACGATGCGGGCGTGGCGCGTGGGCGGGTGCAGGTCGCCCTCGTCGTACGCCGTCACGAGCCGCTCGAGGGTCTCGTCGGTCCCCGGGTCCCCCTCGGTCCAGGCCAGCACCCGGCGCTCGAGGTCGGCGCCGGCCAGGAGGCCGCTGAACTCCTCGTCGTGGATCACCATGCTCGGCGCCTCGCGCTCGAGCACGTCGACCAGCTGCGGTCCGGCGAAGGCGGTGTTGAGGTAGAGGATGTCGGCACCCAGCTTGGCGACCGCGATGGTCGCGTCGACGAAGCCGCGGTGGTTGCGGCACATCACCGCGACGGAGTCGCCCTCGCGGACCCCGCGCTCGGCGAGCGCCCGCGCGAGGGAGTTCGTACGGCGCTGCAGCTCGCCCCAGGTCAGCTCGCCGAGCTCGTCGACCACGCCCACCTGGTGCGGGTCGCGGGCCGCGAGGGTGGCGAAGCCTCCTGCCGGGCCGGTCCCCCAGCGCAGGACCACACGCCCGATGTCGAGCAGGGTCCGCGGACCGTAGGGCCGGATCACGCCGGCGCGGCCGAGGACGCGGGCGGTGGTCGCAACCCCCGACGCCCGGGCCGCGAGGGTGGACGGGAGGTCGCGAACGATCACGCGGGGGTCTTCGGCGCGACCAGCCGGATGGCCTGCCAGTCCTTGCTGACGGCGGCCGTCGTGGTCTGCGACAGCCCCGCGATGGGTGCGGCCTCCGTGACGTCGGACGCATCCACGGTGCCCGGTCGGCCGACCTTGGGCGTCAGGAGCCAGATCGACCCGCCGCCGACGAGGTCGGTCAGGGCGTCGACGAGGCCGTCGACGAGGTCCCCGTCGTCGGCGCGCCACCACAGCAGGACCGCGTCGACGACGTTGCCGTAGTCGCCGTCGACCATGTCTGCGTCGATGCAGTCCTCGACGGCGATGCGCAGCTCGTCATCGGTGTCGTTGTCCCACCCGAGCTCCTGGACGACCATCCCGGGCTTGAGCCCGAGCCGATCCCCCGTTCCTGTCACCGGGGCAGAATCGCCCACCGTCGAGCTCACGCAGTGCCTCCTGTGTCCGGGGTGCCCGACGGGTGGTCAGGCGTTGGTGCGCACAGTCCACAGGAACACGGCAGGAGCCGCAACCCCGGTCCACTCCCCGTACGCCCCGTGGGACTACCCATCGGTAGATTTCGTGGCGCGGACGAGCGTGACACGATGAGCGGGTGAGTGACGCCGACAAGTCCACCAAGAGCCCCGTCGCATCGGTGATCCACGAGGGCCTCCCCACCCAGCTGCCCGACATCGACCCGGACGAGACGCAGGAGTGGCTCGCCTCGTTCGACGCGATGCTCGACGACCGCGGTCGCGACCGCGCCCGCTACGTGATGCTGCGCCTGCTCGAGCGCGCGCGGGAGAAGCAGGTCGGCGTCCCGGCCCTCCGCTCGACCGACTACATCAACACCATCCCGCCCGAGCGTGAGCCGTGGTTCCCCGGCGACGAAGAGGTCGAGCGCCGCATCCGCGCGTTCATCCGCTGGAACGCCGCGGTGATGGTGTCGTCGGCCAACCGCAAGGGCCTCGAGGTCGGTGGCCACATCGCCACCTACCAGTCCTCGGCGAGCCTCTACGAGGTCGGCTTCAACCACTTCTTCCGCGGCAAGGACCACGACGGCGGCGGCGACCAGATCTACATCCAGGGCCACGGCTCCCCGGGCGTCTACGCCCGCGCGTTCCTCGAGGGCCGCCTCAGCGAGGAGCAGCTCTACCGCTTCCGCCAGGAGGTCCAGCACGGCAAGGGCGCCGGACTTCCGTCCTACCCCCACCCGCGCCTGATGCCCGACTTCTGGGAGTTCCCGACGGTGTCGATGGGCCTGACGGCCATCGGCTCGATCTACCAGGCGCGCTTCAACCGCTACCTCGACAACCGCGGCATCAAGGACACCACCCAGCAGCGCGTGTGGGCCTTCATGGGCGACGGCGAGATGGCCGAGCCCGAGTCGCTCGGCGCGATCCGCGTCGCGGCGCGTGAGGAGCTCGACAACCTCACCTGGGTCATCAACTGCAACCTCCAGCAGCTCGACGGACCGGTCACCGGCAACGGCAAGATCATCCAGGAGCTCGAGGCCAACTTCCGCGGCGCCGGGTGGAACGTCATCAAGGTCGTGTGGGGCCGCGAGTGGGACGCCCTGCTGGCGCGCGACGTCGACGGCGTCCTGGTCAACCGGATGAACTCCACCCCCGACGGACAGTTCCAGACCTACTCCACCGAGGACGGCGCCTACGTCCGCGAGCACTTCTTCGGCAGCGACCCGCGCCTGCGCGCGATGGTCGAGCACATGTCGGACAGCCAGATCGAGAAGCTGCCCCGCGGCGGCCACGACTACCGCAAGGTCTTCGCCGCGTTCGACGCCGCGAGCAAGCACACCGGTCAGCCGACGGTGATCCTCGCCCACACCATCAAGGGCTGGACGATCGACGCCCTCGAGGGCAAGAACGCCACCCACCAGATGAAGAAGCTGACCCTCCCGGACCTGAAGAAGTTCCGCGACCGGCTCTACCTCCCGATCAGCGACCGCGACCTCGAGGAGTCCTACGAGAAGACCGGCGGCGCGCCGTTCTTCCACCCCGGTGCCGACGCCCCGGAGATCGAGTACATGCTCGAGCGCCGCAAGGTCCTCGGCGGCTCGCTCCCGCGCCGCGTCAACCGCGCCACCGCGCTCAAGCTGCCCGGCGACGAGCTCTACGCCGAGCTCAAGCAGGGCTCGGGCAAGAACAAGTTCGCCACCACGATGGCCGTCGTCCGGCTGCTCCGCGACTGGATGAAGGACCCGGAGATCGGCGACCGGCTGGTCCCGATCGCGCCCGACGAGTACCGCACGTTCGGCATGGACTCGATGTTCCCGAGCGCCAAGGTCTACAACCCGGGCGGCCAGCAGTACGAGTCGGTGGACCGCAAGATGCTGCTGTCCTACAAGGAGTCCGCGCAGGGCCAGATGCTCCACGAGGGCATCTCCGAGGCGGGCGCGATGGCGTCGGCGACGGCCGCCGGGTCGGCGTACTCCACGCACGGCGAGCACATGATCCCGTTCTACATCTTCTACTCGATGTTCGGCTTCCAGCGCACGGGCGACTCGATCTGGGCGATGGCCGACCAGCTGGCCCGCGGCTTCCTCATCGGCGCCACGGCCGGTCGCACGACGCTGACCGGTGAGGGCCTGCAGCACGCCGACGGGCACTCGCCGCTGCTGGCCGCGACCAACCCGGCGATCGTCCACTACGACCCGGCGTTCGCCTACGAGATCAGCCACATCATGCAGAACGGCCTCGAGCGCATGTACGGCACCGGCGG
>DATIAJ010000227.1:0-8157 GCA_035458105.1 Nocardioides sp.
GTCGACGTACTGGTCGACCGCGGACTCGTGGATCGCCACCAGGGCGCGTCGCCGGTGCCCCAGCGAGTCGAACGCGCCCGCCTTGACCAGCGACTCCACGACCCGCTTGTTGCAGACCAGCGGCGGGACCTTGTCCATGAAGTCCGCGAAGTCGGTGAAGCGGCCCTTCTCCCGGCGAGCGGCGACGATGGCGTCGACGACGTTGATGCCGACGTTGCGGATAGCCGACAGCCCGAAGCGGATGTCCTGGCCCACCGGCGTGAAGGTCGCCTCGGACTCGTTGACGTCCGGCGGCAGCACCTGGATCTTCATCCGGCGGCACTCGTTGAGGTAGATCGCCATCTTGTCCTTGTCGTCCCGGGCGGACGTGAGCAAGGCGGCCATGTACTCGGCCGGGTAGTTGGCCTTGAGGTAGGCGGTCCAGTAGGTGATGACGCCGTAGGCGGCGGAGTGCGACTTGTTGAAGGCGTAGTCGGAGAACGGGAGCAGGATCTCCCAGAGCTTGTCGATCGCGACCTGGGGGAAGTTGCGCTCGAGCATGCCGGCCTGGAAACCGGCGTACTGCTTGTCGAGCTCCTCCTTCTTCTTCTTGCCCATCGCGCGGCGGAGGTTGTCGGCGGCGCCCAGGGTGAAGCCGGCGAGCACCTGGGCGATCGCCATGACCTGCTCCTGGTAGACGATCAGGCCGTAGGTCTCCCCCAGGACCGGCTCGAGCGCCTCGGCGAGCGCGGGGTGGATCGGCTCGATCGCCTCGCGACCGTTCTTGCGGCGCGCGTACTTGTTGTGGGAGTCGGCGCCCATGGGACCGGGGCGATAGAGCGCGCTGACGGCGGTGATGTCGGCGAACGCGTCCGGCTGCAGGGAGCGCAGCAGCGCGCGCATGCCCGAGCCGTCGAGCTGGAAGACCCCGAGCGTGTCGCCGCGGCCCATCAGCTCGTAGGTCGCCCGGTCGTCGAAGGGAAGCTCCTCCAGCACGACCGTCTCGTCGCGGTTGACCTGGATGTTGGCCAGCGCGTCCTCGAGGATCCGGAGGTTGGACAGGCCGAGGAAGTCCATCTTGACCAGACCGAGCGACTCGCACATCGGGTAGTCGAACTGGGTGATGATGGCGCCGTCCTGCGGGCGCGCCATGATCGGTACGACGTCGATGATGGGCTCGCTCGACATGATCACGCCGGCCGCGTGCACGCCCCAGTTGCGGATCTGGCCCTCGAGGCCGAGCGCCGTGTGGAAGATCGTGCGCACGTCGGGGTCGGAGTCGTGGAGCGCGCGGAACTCGCCGCCCTCGTTGTAGCGCTTGTGCTGCGGGTCGTAGATGTCCTTGAGCGCGACGCCCTTGCCCATCACGTCGGGCGGGAGCGCCTTGGTGATGCGGTCGGAGATGGCGAAGCCGTGGTCGAGCACGCGCGCGGCGTCCTTGATGGCGGCCTTGGACTTGAGGCGGCCGAAGGTCGCGATCTGGGCCACCCGCTCGGTGCCGTACTTCTCGGTGACGTACTTGATGACCTCGCCACGACGCGCGTCGTCGAAGTCGATGTCGAAGTCGGGCATCGAGGGGCGCTCGGGGTTGAGGAACCGCTCGAAGAACAGGCCGTGCTCCAGCGGGCACAGGTCGGTGATGCTCAACGCGTAGGCGGCGATGGAACCCGCTCCGGAGCCACGACCCGGGCCGACGCGGATGCCGTTGCGCTTGGACCACTGGATGAAGTCGGCGACCACGAGGTAGTAGCCGCAGTAGCCCTTCTGCGAGATGACGCCCAGCTCCATCTCGACGCGGTCGCGGACCTCCTGCGTCAGCCGTTCGCCGGGGTAGCGGGCCTCGATGCCCCGCCACACCTCCTTGCGGAACCAGCTCTCCTCGGTCTCGCTCTCGGGCACGTCGGCGCGGGCCATGTAGCCGCCGGTGGACTCGACGAACTCCACGTTGCACCGCTCGGCGATCTCGAGGGTGTTGTCACACCCCTCGGGCACGTCGGCCCAGAGCTCACGCATCTCGGCGGCGGACTTGATGTAGTAGCCGCCACCGTCGAACTTGAGCCGGTTCGTGTCGGCCAGCCGCTTGCCGGAGGCCACGCAGATGAGGGCGTCCTGGCCGTCGGCGTCCTCGGGGTTGGTGTAGTGGGTGTCGTTGGTGACGATGGTCGGCAGGCCGAGGGTCGCGGCGATCTTCTGCAGGTCGGCCCGGGTGGCCCGCTCGGCGGCGATGCCGTGGTCCATCAGCTCGAGGTAGAAGTTCTCCTTGCCGAAGATGTCCTGGAACTCCCCGGCAGCGCGGAGCGCCTCGTCGTACTGGCCGAGCGTCAGCCGGGTCTGGATCTCACCGGACAGGCACCCCGTGCTGGCGATGATGCCCTTCGAGTAGCGCTGGAGGAGCTCGCGGTCCATCCGGGGCTTGTAGTAGTAGCCCTCGAGGCTGGCGAGGCTGGCGAGCCGGAAGAGGTTGTGCATGCCCTCGGTCGTCTCCGCCCACATGGTCATGTGGGTGTAGGCGCCGCCGCCGGCGACGTCCTTGCCGCCCTCCTCGGCGAGGTCGCCCTGGCCCCAGCGGACCCGGCGGCGCTCGCCGCGCATCGTGCCGGGGGTGAGGTAGGCCTCGATGCCGATGATCGGCTTCACGCCGTGCTGCTTGGCCTTGCGGTAGAAGTCGTAGGCGCCGTGCAGGTTGCCGTGGTCGGTCATCGCGATCGCCGGCATGCCCAGCTCGGCGGTGCGCTGGAACAGCCCGTCGAGCAGGGATGCGCCGTCGAGCATGGAGTACTCGGTGTGCACGTGCAGGTGCACGAAGTTGTCCGCGGAGCTGGTGGAGGAGCCGGACGACATGGAGGAGACTTCCGCGCCTTTCGGGGTCGCTGACGGTGTCACGGGGTGGGGCAGAGGTGCTGACTGCGCAGCGTGCTCCAGAAGGAGGGGGAAGAGCAGTCAGCCTACGTCAGTGTGCCCGGCTCCACCGACAGGACACTCGGCCGCTCACAGCCAGTCGATCGCGTGGCCGTGGCCGTGGCTGTAAGCCATCGGAGTGCCGTCGAGCGCGGTCACGAACCGCGCGGGGGGCACCTCCAGCGCACCGGTGACGCGGGGCAGGACCCGCCCTCCCTCGTTGCTGATCCACCGGCAGCGGCCCGCGGCCACCAGACCCGTCATCAGGTCGTGGAACCGCTCGCGGTCCGGCTCGTCGAGGTAGGCGATCACCGCCGAGTGGAGGACGACCGGCGTGCCGTGCCGCGCGGCCTCGTCGACGAGGTCCGCGACGTGGTCGAGGAGGTCGCCCTGCCGGACGGCCGGCGGCTCGCGGCGAGCGACCTCGACGGCCGCACGCAAGCGCTCGCGACGCTCGGCCTGCTCGGGCCACGCGAGGTTGGCCAGCCACGCCATCGCGTCGGCGTCGGTGACGTCGAGGGGGTTGAGGTCCACGCCGCCGCGCCACGTGACGCGGGGGTGGGTGCCGGGCACCGGGACGTCGCCGGTGGCCCGCGCGCTCAGCAGCGGACCGCCGCTCCCCCGCAACCCGCCCAGGGGCGGCCACGCGTAGTCATAGCGGTCCGGGAACAGGCACAGGCCGGCGCTGGCGCCGACCTCGACCAGCGCGAGCGGTCCGTCGACCAGGCCGAGCACCGGGACGAGGGTGGCGAGGCGGCCCACCTCGTTGGTCTGCGTGGCCCGTGCCATCACGGTCGCCCGCACCTCCGGTTCGAGCTCGAGCAGCACCGTGCGCAGGTCGTCGTACGGCGCCGGGGCGGGCGCGCCGTGCCAGCGGGCGGCGGCGAAGACCAGGTTGGGCTGACGCTTGATCGGGGGCAGGGTGGCCAGCCACGCGAGGACCGCGGCGTCGTCGGCGACGCCGAGCGCCCACTCCTCGAAGCACGGGGAGTCGCCCGCGGCATAGGCCGCGAAGTCGCGGTACTCGGTCACCACGTCGTCGTAGAGCAGCACCCCCTCATCCTCTCGGACTACGCGTCCCGGCGGACCCATGGCCCGAAGGGGGGCGTTGACCTAGGTGACATGGGTCACATAGCGTTCCCCCTAGCTGCATTTGTTTGGGTTCCATACAAACAAACTCCCCCCTCCCGAGAGGACGACCCATGAGGAAACCGCTCAGCCTGATCACCACCGGCCTCGCTGCCGGCGCCCTGCTCCTGACCGGAGCGACCTACGCCTCCGCAGGAGCAGGGGCCGCCGACGCGCCCGCCGCCTCCGACACGGCCGTCGAGCCCTACAAGGTGCTCGTCGTCGGCAAGACGCTCGGCTTCCGCCACTCCCACATCGACGAGACGACCAACGCCGTCATCGACCTGGGTGAGGACAACGGCTTCACGGTCGACGTCTGGGACCCGCCGCTGCCGCCCCGCTCTCCCGGCCAGCCCGGCCTGACCATGGCGACAACGCCCTTCACCTCGGCCGAGGACCTCAGCCAGTACGCCACCATCATCTTCGCGTCGAACGTCGACGGCACCAACAACCAGGACCCCGCTCGTCCCCGGACCCTCGACGACAACGAGCTGGCCGCGTTCCAGGGCTACATCCGCCAGGGTGGCGGGTTCGTCGGCCTGCACGCCGCGACGGACGCCATGCACGCCGTGCCGTGGTACAGCGAGCTCACCGGCGGCTCGGCCCGGTTCCGCAACCACCCCGCGCAGCAGCAGGCCACGATGGTCGTCGAGAGCCCGAACCACCCCTCGACCACGATGCTGCCGAAGGAGTGGTCGCGCTTCGACGAGTGGTACAACTTCACCGCCAACCCGCGCGAGGACGTGCACGTCCTGCTCACCCTCGACGAGTCGACCTACACAGGCGGCACGATGGGTGAGGACCACCCGATCGCGTGGTGCCACAACTTCGAGGGCGGCCGCTCCTGGTACGAGGGCGCCGGCCACGTCGACGGGTCCTACTCCGACCCGCTCTTCCTCGAGCACCTGCTCGGCGGCATCGAGTGGACCGCCGGTGTCGTGGAGGGCGGCGGGAACTGCGTGACCTTCCCCGAGGTCGAGGAGATCACCGCCGACCTCAGCGAGGGCGGCAACCGCAACGCCAAGCTCGGCGCCGACGTCGCCGACGCCCTGGCCGCGGCAGAGGCTGCCGCTGAGGAGGGTGACCACGCCACTGCCGCGCACATCCTCAAGAAGGCCAAGGGCAAGGCGCACGGCCTGCAGGACGAGACCCTCGTCGAGAAGCTCGCCGACCTCGTCGACTGGCAGGGAGGCCTGGTCGGCTACTGACCGACGGCCCAGCCGGCACACGACCCACGGTGACGACCGGCCGCGCCCGCCCGGGCGCGGCCGGTCGTCGCGCGTGGAGCCCCGGGCCGGCCGGATCAGCCGGAGGCGTCGAGGGACTCCGCGATGATGACGTCGACGATGCGGGCCACCCTCTCGACACCGAGCTCGGGCACCACGGCGGCCACCCGCTCGACGATCTCCGCCTCACGGACAGCGTCGCGCTCGGTGGAGGGCTTCACCGCCTGCACGGCCCGGGTCAGCGCCGTACGTCGCGCGAGCACGTCGCCGAGCACCAGGTCGGTCTCGTCGATCAGGCTGCGGAGGAACGCCAACGGGTCCTCGCCGGGCCACGCCACCCGGATGTCGGGCGCGTGCTCCTCGTTGGCCGTCCCGTCGGTGCGCTCGAGCTCGAGGCACCCGTGGCTGCGGTAGAACTCCCGGGCCGGCGTGTTGGACTCGAAGACCCACAGGCAGAAGCCACCGGGGCGGGTCGAGGCGACCAGGTCGAACAGCGCGGTCCCGACGCCACGACCCTGGTGGTCGGGGTGGATGTAGAGGTCGTCCAGCCAGGTCGCGGTCCAGCGCGCGTAGCCGGCGGGCACGCCGCCACGCTCGGCCACCCAGACGTCGTACGCCCCGAGGTCCCAGCCAGCCACCCACGCCCGCGCCTCCTCGTCCGGGTGCACCGGCGGGGGGAACGCCTCGCCCGCGCCGTGACGCGCCGCGAGGTGCAGCTCGGCGATCGCGGGGAGGTCGTCGAGGGTGGCCGGACGGAGGACCAGGTCAGTGTTCACCCTTCGTGACACGCGCTTCACGCGTTCCTCAGGACAGGTCCCGGATGACGTCGAGCGCGTGCGCGAGGTCGTCGGGGTAGGTCGACTCGTAGGTGACGTAGTCGCCGGTCTCCGGGTGGTCGAAGCCCAGGCGCATGGCGTGCAGCCACTGCCGTTCGAGCCCCAATCGCTTGGCGAGCGTGGGGTCGGCACCGTAGGTCAGGTCGCCCACGCAGGGGTGCTTGAGCGCACTCATGTGCACGCGGATCTGGTGGGTGCGCCCGGTCTCCAGGTGGACCTCGAGCAGGCTGGCGAACCGATGCGCCTCGAGCGTCTCGTAATGGGTGACGCTGTGGCGGCCGTCGGCCATCACCGCGAACTTGTAGTCGTGGTGCGGGTGACGACCGATCGGGGCGTCGACCGTGCCGGCGAGCGGATCGGGGTGCCCCTGCACCAGGGCGTGGTAGGTCTTGTCGACCGTGCGGTGGCGGAACGCGTTCTTGAGCACGGAGTAGGCGTGCTCGGACTTCGCGATGACCATGACCCCGGAGGTGCCGACGTCGAGGCGCTGGACGATGCCCTCGCGCTCCTTGGCGCCGCTGGTCGAGATCCGGAAGCCCGCGCCGGCAAGGTGCCCGACGACGGTCGGCCCGCGCCAGCCGGGCGAGGGGTGCACGGCGACGCCGACGGGCTTGTCGATGACCACGATGGCGTCGTCGTCGTGGATGATCCGGATCCCCTCGACGACCTCCGCCTTCACCTCGAGCGGGTCGCGCTCGGCCGGGATCGTCACGTCGAGCATGGAGCCGGCGTGGACCCGGTCGCTCTTGCCGACGGCGCCACCGTCGACGTGGACCAGTCCCTGGGAGATGAGGTCGGCCGCGCGGGTGCGTGAGAGGCCGAACATCCGTGCCATCGCCGCGTCCACACGCTCGCCCGCGAGGCCGTCGGGGACGAGGACCGTACGCTGCTCGGCGTGGGTGGTCACGCCGCCTCGCGCTCGGACCCGCGGTCGGAGTCGCGGGTGCCGTCGAGGGCGATGCCCCGGAAGGTCTGCAGGATGATGAGGCCGGCCGCGACGTTGATGCAGATGTCGGCGATGTTGAAGACCGGCCAGTTGGGCAGCATGAGGAAGTCGACGACGTGCCCGTGGAAGGGCTCGGGCTCGCGCACGATCCGGTCGGTGAGGTTGCCGGCGACCCCACCGAGCAGCAGCCCCAGGGCGAGCGCCCAGCCGGTGCTGGCGATCCGTCGGCTCAGCCACAGCACGACCGCGACCGCGACCATCGCCAGACAGGTGAAGACGATCGTGAAGTCGGTGCCGGTGCTGAACGCGGCGCCGGGGTTGAACGTCAGGTGGAGGGTGAACCAGTCGCCGAGGACCGGGATGTCACCGTCGGCCAGCTCGGACAGCGCCCACTGCTTGCTGGCGAGGTCGAGGCCGTAGGCCACGAGTGCCACCGCTGCGAACACCAGCCGCGCGTCGACGCGGGGTCGGGCAGGGACGTGATCGGCATGGTCGCTGGGGTTCAGCGACGCTCCTCGCGCTGCTTGCATGACATGCACAGTGTGGCATGCGGCACCGCCATCAACCGATTCTTGCCCACGGGGTTGCCGCAGGAGTCGCACACGCCGTAGGTGCCGTCGTCGATGTGGGCCAGCGCCCGCTCGATCTGCACCAGGGTCTCGCGCTCGCGGGCCAGGACGGTGAGCTCGTGGTCGCGCTCGAAGCTCGTCGCTCCCACGTCCGCCTGGTCGTGACCGGCCCCGTCGCCGGCGTCGCGCATGAGGCCGGCGAGCTCCTGCTCGGACTGCCCCACGATCGCCGCGAGCCGGTCGCGGTGCTCCTTCAGCTCCTTCACGACCTCGTTGAGCTCGCCCCTGGTCCAGGGGTCCTCGCCGTCGAGCACCACGAGAGTGGAGGGAGTGGCCTTGCGTACCTTCTTCGCCGGGGCTGCCTTCTTGGCAGGCGTCGGAGCGGCCTTCGTCACGGGCGCAGCCTTCTTCGTAGGAGTGGTGGACGCCGCGGCCTTCGCAGCCGCTGCCTTCGTGGTCGTCGTCTTCTTCGTCGTCGCCTTCGCGGGCGGGGACTTCGCGGGCGGGGACTTCTTCGCCGGGGCCTTCGGGGCCGCCGACGTGGTGCCCGGCGCCTTCTTCGCAGGTGCCTTCTT
>DATIAJ010000228.1:0-4716 GCA_035458105.1 Nocardioides sp.
GCCGGCCTGCTCGAGGAGTGGCCGCCCTACGACGAGGTGCTCGACCCGATCAACCGGGTCTTCCTGCCCCGCGCCGACATCGCGACGGAGAACCTCGTCGCCGGCCTGGTCGACCTCGGCTGGGAGTGCGTCGACGTCACCGCCTACCGCACGGTGCTCGCGACGCCGCCGCCGGCGCCGGTCCGCGACGCCATCAAGACCGGCAGGTTCGACGCGGTCGTGTTCACCTCGTCCTCCACGGTCCGCAACCTCGTCGGCATCGCCGGCAAGCCGCACCCGTCGACGATCATCGCGGTCATCGGCCCGCAGACGGCCAAGACCGCCGAGGAGCACGGCCTGCGAGTCGACGTGCTGGCCCCCACCCCTGACGTGGAGGTCCTCGTCGACGCCCTGGCCGACTTCGGTGCGGCGCGACGCCTCGCGATGCTCGAGGCCGGCGAGCCGGTCACGCGCCCGAGCGAGCGCACCGCGTCGGGTCGTCGCAAGGCCCGCGCCAAGTAGCCCCTCGAGCGGTGGCCCACCCACACTCCCGGCGTGCCGAAGGTGGGTGGGCCACCGCTGCCACCAGCGCTGCGGAAGGATGGTCGACGTGACTGAGGAGATCGACGTCGAGGCCCCGACCATCCGACCCCGGCGACTGCGGCGTACGCCTGCCCTGCGCCGCATGGTCGCCGAGACCCACGTGGTGCCCAGCTCGCTGGTCCTGCCCGTCTTCATCCGGGAGGGGCTCGCCGAGCCGCACCCGATCTCGTCGATGCCCGGCGTCGTCCAGCACTCGCGCGACTCGCTCAAGCGGGCGGTGGCGGAGGCGGCCGAGCTCGGTCTCGGCGGTGTCATGCTCTTCGGCATCCCGGAGACCAAGGACGCCACCGGCTCCGGTGCGGTCGACCCGGCCGGCGTGCTCAACCTGGCCATCACCGACGTCGTCGCCGAGGTGGGCGACCAGCTCACGGTGATGTCGGACCTGTGCCTCGACGAGTTCACCGACCACGGGCACTGCGGCCTGCTCACGCCCGACGGCGAGGTCGACAACGACCGGACGCTGGCGGCGTACGCCGAGATGGCGCTCGCCCAGGCGGCGGCCGGCGTGGACATGGTCGGGCCCAGCGGCATGATGGACGGACAGGTGGCCGTGGTGCGCTCGGCGCTCGACGCGGCCCGGCACAGCCACGTGTCGGTGCTGGCCTACTCCGCGAAGTACGCCTCCGCGTTCTTCGGTCCCTTCCGCGAGGCGGTCGACTCCTCGCTCGTCGGCGACCGCCGCACCTACCAGCAGGACCCCGCCAACGCCCTCGAGGGGGTCCGGGAGGTGCTCCTCGACGTCGCGGAGGGCGCCGACATCGTCATGGTGAAGCCGGCGCTGCCCTACCTCGACGTCGTACGCCGGGTGCGCGACGCCGTCGACGTGCCGGTCGCCGCCTACAACGTCTCCGGCGAGTACGCCATGCTCGAGGCCGCCGCGGCCAACGGCTGGATCGACCGCGAGGCCGCCATCATGGAGACCCTCACCTCGATCCGCCGCGCCGGCGCCGACGTGATCCTCACCTACTGGGCCGCCGAGGCCGCCCGCCTGCTGCAGCGCTGACTCGGCCCGCCCGGTCGGTCACGGGTTCATCAGGTTGTCGATGCAGGCGTTGAGCGCCGGCAGGTCGAGGGCCGAGATCCCGCTGGCCACGCACTGGGCCTGCGCCTCGGCATAGGTCAGCGTCGCCGTGATCGTGTTGGTGGGCAGCGGCGGCAGGGTCGTGGTGAGCGACGGCACGGGAGTCGTCGGGTCGACCGTGGGCACGACCGTCGGGTCCTTGGTCGGGTCCTTGGTCGGCGACGACGTCGGGTCCTGCGTCGGGGTGGGGGTCTGCGTCTGCGTGGGCGTGGGTGTCGCGGTCTGGGTCTGGCCAGGGGTCGGGTCCGAGGTCTGCGAGGAGTCGTCGTCCTTGCCGCCGTCGTCGCCGCCCCGGCCCCCGTCGTCGCGGCCGCCGTCGCCGCCCTTCCCGCCGTTCCCGCCGTTGCCGCCGGACGAGGCGGTGGGGTCGGGGACGATCACGCCCGAGGTGAGGGTCGAGGTGGGCACGGCGCTGAAGTCGCCGTCGAGGTAGGCCTGCATGATCTCGAGGACCAGGTCGACGTAGGCGTTGGAGTGGTTGTAGCGGTAGACCGAGGCCCGCTGGCCCTTCTCGGTCGAGAGGTCGTCGTCGCCCGAGCAGAGGTAGACGGCCGTCGCGAGGGCCGCATCGTCGATGTCCTGCGGGTCGCGGGTGCCGTCGTTGTCGCCGTCGACGCCCACGACCGACCACGTCGAGGGGATGAACTGCATCGGGCCGACGGCCCGGTCGAAGCGGGTGTCGTCGTCGTACTGCCCGGCGTCGGTGTCGAGGATGCGCTGGGTGTCGTTCTTGCCGTTGAGCGCGATGCCGTAGATGCCGGGACGGGCCACGCCTCGCTCGTCGAGGGCGTTGCCACCGAAGCGGCCGTGGTCGGACTCCACGCGGCCGATGGCGGCGATGAGCTCCCACGTCAGGTTGCAGCCCGTGTCGGCCTCGTTGATCACGGCCTCGGCCCGCTGGTAGGCGGACAGGGCCGCCTGCGGGATGTCGCTGGCGGAACCGGGGGTGAGTGCGGCGGCACGGGTCACGGGCTCGCCCACGCTGGCCGGCGCCTCGATCGCCTCGGCCGGCAGGACGGTGCCGTCGGGAAGGGTCTGCGAGCCGTCGGGGTCGGCGCTCGCCGGGTCGACGCCCACGCCCGCGAGGCTGGCCGTCCACGCCGCGGAGAGGACCGCGAGCGGGACGAGGGCGATCGCTCGGTGCAGTCGGGCGGAACTCGACATGAAGTGCACTCCCCTTGGTCGTCCCGTGCTCGGAATGGAGTCCTCGTACCCCCTCCGGGCACGTCCACACCTCGTCAACGACGATTCGTCACACCAAGTTACGCGGGCGTCGCCTGTGCGCCAACCCACAACGGGGGGACCCGTGCGCGCACCGACTGGGGATCCCTTGCCCTCCTGCGTGACAATGACCCGGTGACCTCCGCGACCATCCCCACGACGACCGCGGCCAGCGAGGCCTGGTTCGCGCGCGCCCGGGCCGTGACACCCGGTGGCGTGAACTCGCCCGTCCGCGCGTTCACGGCGGTCGGCGGGACGCCGCGCTTCATCACCTCCGCCTCCGGCGCCTGGCTCACCGACGCCGACGGCAACGACTACGTCGACCTGATCTGCTCCTGGGGCCCGATGCTGCTCGGTCACGCGCACCCCGACGTGCAGGCGGCCGTGGCCGGCGCGGTGGCCCGCGGTACGTCGTACGGCACCCCGACCGAGCCCGAGGTCGAGCTCGCCGAGGAGATCGTCGCGCGCACCCCCGTCGACCGGGTCCGCTTCGTCTCCTCCGGCACCGAGGCGACCATGTCGGCCATCCGGCTCGCGCGCGGTGCGACCGGCCGCGACCTGGTCGTGAAGTTCGCCGGCTGCTACCACGGCCACGTCGACCCGCTCCTGGCCGAGGCCGGCTCGGGCGTCGCGACGCTGGCGGTGCCCGGCACCAGCGGCGTGCCCGCGACCGCGGCCGCCGAGACCCTCGTCCTGCCCTACAACGACCGGGCCGCCGTGCAGGCCGCCTTCGAGGCCCACGGCCCCCGCATCGCGTGCCTGATCACCGAGGCGTCCCCGGGCAACATGGGCGTGGTCCCGCCGGCACCGGGCTTCAACGCCTTCCTCGCCGAGACCTGCCGCGCCCACGGCGCCCTCTTCATCAGCGATGAGGTGATGACCGGCTTCCGCGCGACCGAGCAGGGCGGCTGGGGCCTCGACGGCGCCGTCGAGGGCTGGACGCCCGACCTGATGACCTTCGGGAAGGTGATGGGCGGCGGCTTCCCCGCCGCGGCCTTCGGTGGCCGCGCGGACCTGATGGCCCACCTCGCTCCGGAGGGCTCCGTCTACCAGGCCGGCACGCTCTCGGGGAACCCCGTCGCCACCACCGCCGGCCTCACCACCCTGCGGCTCGCGACGCCGGAGGTCTACGCCCAGCTCGACGCCACCGCGCAGACCATCCGGGCGGCCGTGACGGAGAGTCTGCAGGCCGCGGGCGTCCCGCACGTCGTCCAGACCGCCGGCACGATGTTCTCGGTGTTCTTCCGCGACGGCGCGGTCCGCGACTTCGCCGAGGCGTCCCAGCAGGACACCGCGGCCTACGCCGCCTTCTTCCACTCGATGCTCGACCAGGGCGTCTACCTGCCCCCGTCGGCCTACGAGGCGTGGTTCGTATCCGCGGCGCACGACGACCGGGCCGTGTCCACCATCATCGACGCCCTGCCGGCCGCCGCGATCGCAGCCGCCGCAGCGGGAGGGAACTGACATGGGAGTCCAGACCATCGTCCACCTGCTCCGGCACGGTGAGGTCCACAACCCCGAGGGCGTGCTCTACGGCCGGATGGACGGGTTCCACCTGTCCGACCTCGGCCACCAGATGGCGCAGCGGATCGCGGAGTCGATCGGCGACCGCGACATCGTCCACCTCCGTACGTCGCCGCTCGAGCGCGCGCGGGAGACCCTCGCGCCGCTGGCGGAGCGGCTGGGGATGGCGCCGCAGGTCGACCCGCGGGTGATCGAGTCGGGCAACAAGTTCCAGGGCATCGACTTCGGCGGCGGTGCGAAGACCTTCCTCAAGCACCCCGAGCTGCTGCGCCACATGTACAACCCGTTCAAGCCGTCGTGGGGCGAGC
>DATIAJ010000229.1:0-3453 GCA_035458105.1 Nocardioides sp.
GCTGGGCGAGCTCGCCGCCTGGGCCGCCGACGGCGTCCGCGGCGAGGTCACGATCGTCGTCGAGGGATCGAGCGGCGCTCCTGCCCTCGACACCGACCCCGGCACCCTGCGCGCCGCCGTCGCCGACCTCGAGACCGCCGGCTCCACCCGCAAGGAGGCGATCGCCGAGGTCGCCAAGCGAGCGGGTCTGCCCAAGCGGGAGGTGTACGACGTTGTCCACCGCTGACGAAGGGGCGGGCCCGACGCGCAGCCGCGCGGCCACCGAGGAGACCTCCGGCGCTCGGCGCGACCGGGAGCGGCCGCCGGCGCCCGAGCCGCTCCCGCACCCGGTCGTCGACAACCACTGCCACCTCGACATCGCGGACGGCGACTGGCTCGACACCGCGGACGCCGTCGCGGCTGCGGCGGCGGTCGGCGTGCCGCGGATCGTGCAGATCGGCTGCGACCTCCCCGGTGCCCGCTGGGCCGTGGCCGCGGCGGCCGAGCACGACGCCCTCGTCGCCGGCGTGGCACTGCACCCCAACGAGGCGCCCCGCCTCGCCGCGGCCGGTCGCCTCGAGGAGGCGCTCGCCGAGATCGAGCTGCTCGCGCAAGGGCACGACAAGGTGCGGGCCGTCGGCGAGACCGGGCTCGACCGCTTCCGCCATGCCCAGAGCGGCACGGGCCAGGACGGGTGGGCCGCGCAGGAGGAGAGCTTCCGGCGCCACATCGACCTGGCCAAGCGGCTCGACAAGACCCTCGTCATCCACGACCGCGATGCGCACGACGACGTGCTCCGCGTGCTCGACGCCGAGGGCACGCCCGAGCGCTGGGTGATGCACTGCTTCTCCGGCGACGAGGCGTTCGCACGCCAGTGCCTCGATCGCGGGGCGTACCTCAGCTACGCGGGGACGATGACCTTCAAGAATGCGCAGACCCTCCGCGACGCGCTCGCCGTCACCCCGCCCGACCGGGTGCTGGTGGAGACCGATGCTCCCTACCTGACGCCCTCGCCGTGGCGCGGGCGGCCCAACGCGTCCTACCTCGTCCCCCACACCGTGCGGGCGATGGCCGAGGTGCTGCGGGCCGACCTGGAGACCCTCTGCCGGGCGATCGACGCCAACACGGAGCGCGCCTTCGGGGGCACCTGGTAGGCAAGCCGACACGCCCGGGCGTGAGCGGGAACACCCCAGATTTTGCCGTCAAGAGTTTGCGTCGACGCCCATCGTCGTTATCGTCCTGTGATTGTTGGCCGGGATCGGGAGTGATTTCCGGCAGCACGAGGACCGGATCGGGCCGGTCCTGCGAGACCCCCGCTCGCCGTCGTACGACTCCCGCGACTTCGTCGTGGTGCCGTGCATCGCTCGGTCGGGGGGTGCTGCCGCCCGAGGCCCGGGGAGTACGACGTTCGGAGAATCGTGCGCTCTCGTCTCGCGCAGCTCAGCAGGTCCAAGACAGTCCTGGCGACCCTCGTGGCGCTGGTGGTGGCAGCCGTCGGAGGTACGACGGTCGGCTACGCAGCCCTCACCAAGGACGTGACCCTCACCCTCGACGGGGAGACCCGTCAGGTCAGCGCCATCGGTGACACCGTCGCCGACGTGCTCGCGGCCGAGGGCGTCGAGGTCGGCGACAAGGACCTGGTCGCCCCGGCGGTCGACGAGGCCGTCACCGACGGCTCGGCCATCGCCGTGCAGTTCGGGCGTCCGCTCGAGCTCGACGTCGACGGCACGTCGCACACCTACTGGGTCAACTCGACCGACGTCGCCAGCGCCCTCGGCGAGATCGGCCGCCGCTTCGACGGTGCCGCCCTCTCAGCCAGCCGCGGCTCGTCGATCGGCCGCAGCGGGCTGACCCTCGAGGTCGTCACGCCCAAGGTGGTCCACCTCAAGCTCGGCGCCAAGCAGCTGAAGAAGCGCAAGATGACCGCGATGACGGTTGCCGACGTGCTGAAGTCGGCCGGCTTCGAGGTCGACCGGCACGACAAGGTGCGCCCGTCGCTGACCACGGAGATCGCCGACGGCGACAAGATCGTCGTCACCGACATCCGCGTGGCCACGAAGAAGGTGAAGCGCGAGGTGGTCGACGCGCCCGTCGTCGAGCGCGAGGACTCCTCGATGTTCGAGGGCGAGCAGGAGGTCGTGCGCGCCGGTCGCGACGGCGTCCGCGCCGTCACCTACCAGCTCCGCTTCGTCAACGGCGAGCTCGCGGCACGCAAGGTCGTGAAGGCCGACGTGCGCCAGAAGGCCGTCCCGCGCATCGTCGCGGTCGGCACGAAGGAGAAGCCCGAGGAGACGGCCGCCAACTTCGCCGGCGGCAGCACCGTGTGGGACTCGCTCGCGCAGTGCGAGTCGGGCGGCAACTGGGCCATCAACACCGGCAACGGCTACTACGGCGGTCTCCAGTTCAACCTCGGCACCTGGCGCGCCTACGGCGGCACCGGCTACCCGCACCAGCAGTCGCGCGAGACCCAGATCGCCGTCGCGACCCGCCTGCGTGACGCCACCGGCGGCTACGGCTCCTGGCCGAGCTGCTCGGCCAAGCTCGGCCTCCCCCAGTGACCCCGGAGCCGCTGTAACGCCGGGTTACTGCAACTACCCACCCAGATGCATCAGGGTGGGTACAGCGATCAACCCGGCGTTACAGCGGCACTAGGCTGACGCCATGACCTCGAACCCGGCCGGCCCGAGACTTCTCGGGCCGGCCGAGGTGCGTCGGCTGGCCGCCGAGCTCGACCTGCGGCCCACCAAGCAGCGTGGTCAGAACTTCGTGATCGACGCCAACACCGTGCGGCGGATCGTCCGCGAGTCCGGCATCACCGGTGACGACGTGGTCGTCGAGGTCGGACCCGGGCTCGGCTCGCTCACCCTCGCGCTGCTGGAGGTCGCGCGTCGGGTGGTCGCGATCGAGGTCGACCCGCTCCTGGCCGAGCGGCTGCCGGCCACCATCGCGTCGTACGCCCCCGCGCAGGCCGACCGCTTCGAGGTCGTGCTGGCCGATGCGATGCGCGTCGACGCCCTGCCCGGGCCGCCGCTCACGGCGCTGGTCGCCAACCTGCCCTACAACGTCTCGGTGCCGGTGCTCATCCACCTCCTCACCCTGCTGCCGTCGCTCGAGCGGGGCCTGGTGATGGTGCAGGCAGAGGTGGCCGACCGGCTCGCTGCTCCGCCGGGGTCGAAGACCTACGGCGTGCCCAGCGTGAAGGCCGCGTGGTTCGCCGACGTACGTCGTGCCGGCGCGATCGGGCGCAACGTGTTCTGGCCGGCCCCCAACGTCGACTCCGGCCTCGTCGCCTGGACCCGGCGCGACCCGCCACACACCACCGCCACCCGGGAACAGGTCTTCGCCGTCGTCGACGCCGCCTTCGCCCAGCGCCGCAAGCAGGTGCGCGCCGCGCTGCGCGGGCTGGCCGGCTCGGCCGACGCTGCCACCGCCGCGCTCGAGGCCGCCGGCGTCGACCCGACCGCGCGTGGTGAG
>DATIAJ010000230.1:0-5128 GCA_035458105.1 Nocardioides sp.
CTTGCCCATGGCCGGGCGCGCCGCCACGATGATCATCTGGCCCGAGTGGAGGCCGTTGGTCAGGTCGTCGAGGTCGGCGAAGCCGGTGGGCACGCCGTAGAGCCCCGCCTCGCGGTTGCCGATGGCCTCGATCTCGTCGAGGACGCCGCTCATGATGTCGCTCAGCGGGGCGTAGTCCACGCTCGCCCGCCGGTCGGTGACCTTGTAGACCTCGGCCTGGGCGTTGTCGACGACGTCGTCGATCTCCCCCTCACCGGCGTAGCCGAGGGCGGCGATGCGGGTGCCGGCCTCGACCAGGCGGCGCAGGATCGCCTTGTCGCGCACGATCTCGGCGTAGTAGCCGGCGTTGGCCGCGATCGGCACGTTGGCGGACAGGGTGTGCAGGTAGGGGGCGCCGCCGATGCGCTGCAGCTCACCGCGCTTGACCAGCTCGGCCGCCACCGTGATCGGGTCGGCCGGCTCGCCGCGACCGTAGAGGTCGATGATCGCGTCGTGGATCACCTCGTGGGCGGGGCGGTAGTAGTCGACGCCCTTGATCACGTCGACGACGTCGGCGATCGCGTCCTTGGACAGCAGCATCGAGCCGAGCACGCTCTGCTCCGCCGCGTTGTCCTGCGGAGGCGTCCGGTCGCCCGGTGAGCGGGGCGAGGCGCCCGGCTCGTAGGCCGCCGGCCCGTCGCCCCAGGCCTCGTCGGTGTCCCCCTCGAAGGTGACGCTCACCGGGTGCTCCCTCCCTCTCGTTGGGTCTCGCTCGGGTCCGCTGACCACGACGTTAGGGACGACCACTGACATCGAGCCGACATCGCTGCCGGCTCCGCTCGCGCCCGAGTCCACCAGCCGATCCATCACTGGTTCGCGCAGGACCGTACGTGCTCACGACCCCCCGTGGGAAGCCGACGACGCCGAGTTGTCCACAGGGTCTGTGGAGAAGGTGTGGCCGGACGTGGACGACACGCCGGGCGAGGTGCACACGCCGTGGAACACCCTGTGGACACGTCGGGGAAACCCGGACCAGACATCGATCTGACCTGCGCAAATGCGGCTCACACCCTGTGGAGAAGAAATTGTTGCCTCGCAGGACCGTTCACCTGTCCGCCATCCGGAAGATGCCTGCCGCTGGGGCGCCCCCCTGCCACGACCGACGCCTCCGCGCCGTCATCCACACGGCCATGCACAGGTAGTTCCAACGGGCTATGTACGTCGAGGCACAGTCGTCGCTATGCCGCCCCGGATTCGGGGGAGACTGAGGCTTTCCTAGGGTGAACCTGTGAAGGCAGCGCACCGGGAGACCGACCGGGAGATCCTCCGGCTGGCCGTCCCGGCCTTCCTCGCGCTCGTCGCCGAGCCGCTCTTCCTGCTCTCCGACGCCGCGATCGTCGGCCACCTCGGCACCCCGGAGCTCGCCGGCCTCGGCGTCGCCGCGGTCGTCCTGCAGACGGTGGTCGGGCTGTGCGTGTTCCTCGCCTACGGCACCACCGCGAGCGTCGCCCGCCACCTCGGTGCGGGCGACCTGCGGGCCGCGCTCGCCCAGGGCATCGACGGGGTGTGGCTCGCCGTCCTCATCGGGGTGCTCGCGACCGTCGGCGGCATCGCGCTCACCCCGGCACTCGTCGGCGTCTTCGACACCGGGGCCGAGGTCGCGGAGCACGCGGAGACCTACCTGGCCATCGCCTTCCTCGGCACCACCCCCCTGCTGATCATGCTCGCCGCGACCGGTGTGCTCCGCGGCCTGCAGGACACGCGTACGCCGCTGCTGGTCGCGGTGGTGGGCAACGGGCTCAACATCGTCTTCAACGTCGTCCTCGTCTACGGCCTCGACCTCGGGATCGCCGGGTCGGCCATCGGGTCCGTGCTCGCGCAGGTCATCAGCGCGGCGTGGTTCCTCGCCGTCGTGGTCCGCGCGGCTCGTGAGCACGACGCGCCGATGACCCCGGACCGTGCCGGCATCGCGGCCGCCGCGCACGCCGCGGTCGCGCTCGTCATCCGCACCCTCGCGCTGCGCGCCTGCCTGCTCGTCGGCACCTACGCAGTCACCCGGGTGGGCACCGGGGCCACCGACGTCAACGTCGCCACCCACCAGATCGCGATCACGCTGTGGACCTTCCTCGCCTTCGCCCTCGACGCGATCGCCATCGCTGCCCAGGCCCTGACCGGTCGCGCCCTGGGGAGTGGCGACGTCGAGGGCACCCGCCGCCTCACCCGCCGGATGGTCCAGTGGGGGTGGGGCAGCGGCATCGTCGCCGGCCTGGCGCTGGCCGCCGTGTCCCCCTTCGTCGGCGCACTCTTCACCACCGACCCGGCGGTGCGCGACCTGCTCGTTCCGGTCCTGCTCGTCGCTGCGGTCGGCCAGCCGGTCGCCGGGCTGGTCTTCGTCCTCGACGGGGTGCTCATCGGCGCCGGCGACGGCGCCTACCTCGCCTGGGCCGGCCTCGTGGTGCTGGCGGCGTACGCCCCGGCCGCGCTGTGGGCGGCCACCCTCCCGCACGGGCTGGTCGCGGTCTGGGTCGCGATGACGGTCGTCTTCATGGGCGCGCGCGGCGTCCTGCTCTCGTGGCGGGCCCGCGGTGACCGGTGGCTCGTGACCGGAGCCGCCTCCGTTCGTTGACCCCGGTGAGGGCGCACGGGAGCGCGCCGGACCCGAGGGAGGACCCATGTATCGACTCCGCACCGCGAGCCGGTTGGCCGTGCTGGCAATGCTGGGCGGCGGCGTGGTGCCGCTGGCCGCGGCACCGGCAGGGGCCACCCCGGGCTGCCTCGAGGAGACCGCGCCGAGCATCCTGCAGGACGGCTGCGACGACAGCACGCCGCCCGAGACCACCCTGACGGCGTCCACGACGCCGAACGCCGCCGGCCTCGTCGCCGTGCCGTCGATGACCTTCACCCTCGGCTGGCAGGTCTCCGACGGCGACCCCGGACCGTTCGGGCTCGAGTGCCGCCTGACCGGAGGACCGCAGGCCCACGACTGGCGCGCCTGCACCAGCCCGGTGACGTACGCCGACCTGCCCGACGCGGCGGCCGGCACCTACGTCCTCGAGGCCCGCGCCGTCGACGCCGGTGACCGGGCCCGGACCCCCGACACCTCGCCGCTGCCCCCGACGGTGCCCGACACCCCGGACGAGGACCCCACCCCGGTGACCTTCACCTGGGGCCAGGACACCAAGGTGCCCTTCGTCTTCGTCACCGGCACGTCCTACGACGAGATCACCCCGACCCAGCCGGTCGTCACCGGAGCGAACGTGCCGATCCGGCTCAACAGCAGCGAGGCGGGCTCGCGCTTCGAGTGCATCGACAACGACCAGCCCGTCGCCTGCACCGGTGGTCGGTGGGAGCTCCCCGACCCCACCGCCGGACGGCACCGGTTCTCCGCCCGCACGATCGACGCCGCGGGCAACGCCAGCGCCTGGTCGCCGGCGATCGAGTTCTTCGTTCCGCGCGACCTCCCCCGTCAACGCGGCTGGAAGAAGGTCACCGGCGCGGGCTTCATCCGCGGCGACGCCGTGAGGGCGTCGCGTCGGGGAGCGCGTCTCGTGCTGCCTCGCACGAAGGTCGGCGAGCTCCGGCTGCTCGCTGCGACGGGTCGCGGCCACGGCAAGGTGCGGGTGCGCGTCGGCAGGCGCGCGTGGCACGTGGTCGACCTCGCCGGCCCGAAGGCGTCGTCGACGCAGCACGTCGTCATCGACCGCTACTCCGGCCTCCGCTCGGGACGGATCGTCATCGAGACGCTGAGCGCCAGGCCGGTCGTCCTCGACGCCGTCGTCGCGCGCCCCAACCGCTTCCCCGCCGCGCTGCGCTGACCGCGGAACGACCGCTCCCGACCGCCCGTCAGACTGCCATGATGACCACGACGCGACGCCCTGCCCTGCTGCAGGCGGCCTGCGCCGTCCTGGTGGGATTCCTGGTGGCGTGCGGCGCGCCGGACCGATCCCCCAGCTCCGAGGAGACCGCCGTGGACCCCAGCCCCTCCTCCAGCCGCCCCTCGGGTGGTGATGCACGCCCCGACGTCGTACCCGCGGTCGACGACCTCGCCACCGCGCTCGGCGTCGACGCCGGTGAGGTCGAGGTGGTCTCGGTCGAGGAGGTCACCTGGCGCGACGGCAGCCGCGGCTGCGCCGAGCCCGGGATGTCGTACACCCAGGCGCTCGTCGACGGCTCACGGATCACGCTGCGCGCCGGGGGTCGGACCTACGAGTACCACTCCGGCGGCGGCCAACCGCCCGCGCGCTGCGACAAGCCCACCGAGTGACCGAGGGCCGTCCCGGCGGCACGCCACTCCCTGAAGATGTCGGCCCGTGCACGGCCTGACACGTTCAGCGATCCCCGGCTGGCCGGGGGTTCCTGAAGATGTCGGCCCGTGCACGGCCTGACACGTTCAGGCGCTCCACCGGGTCCGGACGCACCACGGCCCGCCACCCCTGAGGGGCGGCGGGCCGTGGTGGTGTCGCGTGTGTCGGTCGCGTCAGGCGGGAACGACGTTGAGGGCCACCGTGGCGGACACCTCGTCGTGCAGCTTGACGGCCACCTCGTGGGCGCCGAGCGACTTGATCGGGTTGGCCACCACGATGGTGCGGCGGTCGACCTTCTCGCCGGAGACAGCCGTGATCGCGTCGGCGATCTCGGTGGTGGTGACGGCGCCGAACAGGCGACCGCCCTCGCCGGCGCGGACCTTCACGTTGACCGCGTTGGCCTCGAGCTTGGTCTTGACGTCCTTGGCGTGGTCCTCGTCGCGCATCGCGCGGGCGGTGCGGGCGGTCTTGATCGACTCGATGGTCTTCTCGCCGCCGCGGGTCCAGCGGATGCCGAGGCCACGGGGCACGAGGTAGTTGCGGCCGTAGCCGTCCTTGACCTCGACCACGTCACCGGGAGCACCGAGGCCGTCGACCTCCTGGGTCAGGATGAGCTTCATCGTCCGTGCTCCTCTCAGCGACCGGTGGACGTGTAGGGCAGGAGCGCCAGCTCGCGCGCGTTCTTGACGGCGATGGCCACGTCGCGCTGGTGCTGGACGCAGTTGCCGGTCACGCGACGGGCGCGGATCTTGCCGCGGTCGGAGATGAACTTGCGGAGCAGGGTGGTGTCCTTGTAGTCGACACCGGTCGCCTTCTCCTTGCAGAACTGGCAAACCTTCTTCTTG
>DATIAJ010000231.1:0-3612 GCA_035458105.1 Nocardioides sp.
GAGATCGTCAACGAGGTGGCCGGCGTCGACGCCGACGACGTCCAGCTGGACAAGTCCTTCGTGGACGACCTCGACGTCGACTCGCTCTCCATGGTCGAGGTCGTCGTGGCCGCCGAGGAGAAGTTCGGCGTGACCATCCCGGACGACGAGGTCAAGAACCTCAAGACCGTGGGCGACGCCGTCGCCTACATCGAGCGCGCGCAGGGCTGACGCTCGTCCTGACGTCACGGGTGGCCGGCGTCCAGCCCCGGCCCCCGTGACCCAGGCCCCTCGCTCCAGCCCTGATCCACCTGATCCACCCCGATCCACCCCGATCCACCCGCGAGAACGGAACCCATCTGATGCCCTCGACCCGCGTAGTCGTCACCGGCCTCGGCACCACCTCCCCCGTCGGCGGGGACGTCGCCTCGACGTGGCAGGCGATGCTGTCCGGCACGTCCGGCATCAGGCGCCTCACCGACGAGTGGGTCGACCAGCTGCCCGTGAAGATCGGCGGCCGCGTGGCGGTCGAGCCGACCGAGGTCCTCGAGCGCGTCAAGGCCCGCCGGCTCGACCGGTCCAGCCAGTTCGCCATGGTCGCGGCCGAGCAGGCCTGGGACGACGCCGGGCTGGAGGGCTCGGGCCTCGAGCCCGAGCGTCTCGCCGTCGCGCTCGCGTCCGGCATCGGCGGCGTCACCACCCTGCTCGACAACTACGACACGCTCCTCGAGAAGGGCGCGCGCCGGGTGTCCCCGCTCGCGGTTCCGATGCTCATGCCCAACGCGCCCGCGGCCAACGTCAGCCTCAAGTACGGCGCCCGCGCCGCGGTCCACGCGCCCACCTCGGCCTGCGCGTCCGGCAACGAGGCCATCGCGATGGCCATCGACATGATCCGTCTCGGTCGCGCCGACGTCGTCATCGCCGGCGGCACCGAGGCTGCGATCCACCCGCTCCCGATGGCCGCGTTCGCCAACATGATGGCGCTGTCCAAGACCGGCAGCGAGGACGGCGGCGACCCGACTACCGTCTCCCGCCCCTGGGACACCGGCCGTGACGGCTTCGTCCTCGGCGAGGGCGGCGCCGTGCTGATCCTCGAGTCCGAGGAGCACGCCCGCGCCCGTGGCGCGAAGGTGTACGCCGAGGTGCGCGGGGCCGGCATCAGCAACGACGCCCACGACATCGCGCAGCCCGACCCCGAGGGTCGCGGCGGCACCCGCGCCATCAAGATGGCCCTGCGCGAGGGCGACGTCGACCCCGCCACCGTCATCCACGTCAACGCCCACGCGACCTCGACGCCGAAGGGCGACATCGCGGAGGGACTGATGCTGCACGCCGTCCTGGGCGAGCACGTCGACCGCTGCGTGGTGACGAGCACCAAGTCGATGACCGGCCACCTCCTCGGTGGCGCCGGCGCCCTGGAGGCCGTCGCGACCGTGATGGCGCTGCACGACCGCGTCAGCCCGCCCACCATCAACCTCGACAACTTGGACCCCGAGGTCGACCTCGACATCCCGACGTCGAAGCGCGACCTGCCCGACGGCGACGTCGTCGCCCTCAACAACTCCTTCGGCTTCGGTGGCGCCAACGTCGCGGTCGCCTTCGGCAGCGCCTGAGAACCGGAAGGACCTCCCCATGACGACGACGGCCACGAAGCCCGCCAAGCTGCCCCGCGAGCAGGACCCGCGCAACCCGGTGCACCGGCTCACCGCGCTGCTCGACGAGGGCACCCTCGAGCTCATCACCGCCGACGACGACTCGGGGATGCTCGCCGCTGTCGGCCGGGTCGACGGCACGTCCGTGGTCGCCTTCTGCAGCGACGCCACCGTCATGGGCGGGGCCATGGGCGATGTCGGCTGCCGCGTCGTCGTCGACGCCTACCACCGCGCCCTGACCGACGGGGTCCCGATCATCGGCCTCTGGCACTCCGGCGGGGCGCGACTGGCCGAGGGCGTCCTGTCCCTGCACGCCGTGGGTCGGATCTTCCAGGTGATGACGCAGGCGTCCGGGGTCATCCCCCAGATCTCGGTCGTGCTCGGCCCCGCCGCCGGTGGCGCCGCCTACGGTCCGGCCCTCACCGACGTGGTGATCCTCGGGCCCGAGGGACGCATCTTCGTGACCGGCCCCGACGTGGTCCGCTCGGTCACCGGCGAGGACGTCGACATGCTCCGCCTCGGCGGACCCGAGCCGCACGGACGACGCTCCGGTGTCGTGCACATCCTCACCGAGTCCGAGCGCGAGGCGCTCGACCGCGCGCGCACGGTCGCCTCGCTCCTCGGCTCGCAGCACAGCCTCGACGCCGACGCCGTGGAGGACCGCGACCTCGAGGCGCTCCTCCCGGAGTCCAAGAAGCGTGCCTACGACGTCCACCCGCTCGTCGAGGCCGTGCTCGACGACGGCACGATGCAGGAGCTGCACGCGCGGTGGGCCCCCAACATCGTCACCGCGCTCGGCCGCTTCGGCGGCCGCACCGTCGGTGTCGTCGCCAACAATCCGCTGCGCCTCGGCGGCTGCCTCGACTCACTCTCGGCCGAGAAGGCCTCCCGTTTCGTACGCATGTGCGACGCGTTCGGCGTGCCGCTGATCGTGCTCGTCGACGTCCCGGGCTACCTGCCCGGCGTCGGTCAGGAGTGGGACGGTGTCGTACGCCGCGGGGCGAAGCTGCTGCACGCCTTCGGCGAGTGCGTCGTGCCGCGCGTGACGCTCGTGACCCGCAAGACCTACGGCGGCGCCTACATCGCGATGAACGCCCGCTCCCTGGGCGCCACCCGGGTCCTCGCCTGGCCGGGCGCCGAGGTGGCCGTGATGGGCGCCGTGGCGGCCATCCGCATCCTGCACCGCCGCAAGCTGGCCGAGGTCTCCCCCGAGATCCGGCCCCAGGTCGAGGCCGAGCTCGCTGCCGAGCACGAGCGAATCGCCGGAGGGGTCGACAAGGCCGTCGAGATCGGGGTCGTCGACGAGGTCGTCGAGCCCACCCGCACCCGCAGCGCCATCGCACGGGCCATGCGGCACGAGATCGACACGGCAGGCGTACGCCGCGGGCGCCACGGCAACATCCCGCTCTGAGGAAGGCCCCCTCAGACCACCTGGTGGAGCCAGCGCACCGGGGCGCCCTCGCCGGCGTGGCGGAACGTCTCCAGCTCGTCGTCCCACGGCTTGCCCAGCAGGTTGTCGATCTCGAGCAGGAGCGTGGTGTCGCCGAGTGCCGCCTTGACCACCGCCGCCTTGAGGCGGTCCTCGGGGATGAGGATGTCGCCGTGCGGTCCGGTGATGGCGTGGAAGATGCCGAGGTCGGGCGTGCACGAGAAGCGCGTGCCCTCGCTGGAGCTGGTCGGCTCCTCGGTGATCTCGAAGCGGAGGTGGTTCCAACCACGCAGTGCGGACGCGACGGCGGCTGCCGTCCCGGCAGAGCCGGTCCAGGACAGCTCGGCGCGGTAGGAGCCCGGCTGGGCAGCCTGCGGCGTCCAGTCCAGCGAGACGGCAACTCCGAGGACTCCGCCCACGGCCCACTCGATGTGCGGGCAGAGTGCGGAGGGAGCAGAGTGCACGTAGAGAATGCCCCTCGTGGCCGGACCGTCCGGACGGGAAGCAATGCGTGTGGTCACTGTGACCTCCTTGAGTTCCGACGCTCCAGAT
>DATIAJ010000232.1:0-13480 GCA_035458105.1 Nocardioides sp.
TGCAGTCCCTCGCACTGTCGCTGCTCGACGACCACATGGCGCACTGCCTCGTCGACGCCGCCCGCCAGGGTGGCGAGGAGCAGGAGCTCAAGCTCAAGGAGGCGTCCGAGGCCATCGCCCGCCTCGTTCGATCCTGACGCCCCCACCAGCCACCTCAGACCGATCCCGCACTGCGAGGAGCCACCCATGAGCGAGACCACCACCTACACCGTCACCGGGATGACCTGCGGCCACTGCGCCGCCTCGGTCACCGAGGAGATCTCCGAGATCGCGGGCGTTGAGGACGTCGACGTCGTCGTCGAGACCGGAGCCGTCACCGTCACCAGCGCCACCCCGCTCGACGAGTCGGCCGTCCGCGCCGCCGTCGAGGAGGCCGGCTACGCGATGGCGTGAGCCACCCCGTCCGAAGGGTCCGTCCATGAGCACGCCGTTGCGCGTCGTCGCGTTCGTCGCAGCCCTCGCCACCACCTTCGCGCTGGCCTGGGGCGGCGGTCGGCTGGTCGGACCGCTCGACACCGAGCCGGTCGCGGCGCACGACGGTGAGGCCGCCCACGACGGGGAGGCCGCGGAGGCCGAGCCCCACGCCTCCGACGACGCCGACTCGGGCGCGCACGGCTCCGCGGTCGCGGACGCGACCGGGCTCACCGCCCGGGCCGACGGCTTCACGCTGGCGCTCGCCGACCGCACGCCGGCCGCCGGCCGCACGCGGCTCGACTTCCGGGTCCTCACCTCGAGCGGGCGACCCCTGCTCGACTACACGCGCGAGCACGAGAAGGACCTGCACCTCATCGTCGTACGCCGCGACCTGACCGGCTTCCAGCACGTGCACCCGCGCCTCGACCGCAGCACCGGCACCTGGTCGGTGGGCGTGCGCCTGGCACCCGGCGTGTGGCGCGTCGTCGCCGACTTCACACCCGAGGGCTGGGACGGCGTCACGCTCGCCGACGACGTGTCCGTGGCCGGCGACTTCACCCCCGCCGCCCTCCCCTCCGACGACCGCACGGCGCAGGTCGAAACCGACGCCGGCACCTACACCGTCACCCTCGAGGGTGACACCGCCCCCGGCGCCCCGACCGTGCTCACGACGCGTGTCGAGCTCGACGGCGAGCCGGTCACCGACCTCGAGCCCTACCTCGGTGCCCACGGCCACCTCGTCGCGCTGCGCGCGGGCGACCTGGGCTACCTGCACGTCCACCCGGAGGAGGGTCCGCCCGGGCCGGGCATCGACTTCGCGACCGCCTTCCCCGAGCCGGCGACGTACCGCCTCTTCCTCGACTTCCAGCACCGCGGGGTGGTGCACACGGCCGCGTTCACCGTCGAGTCGGGCGGGGCGCCGTCGAGCGGCGACGACAGCGACCACGGCTCCGCCGACGAGGAGGAGGACGACCATGGACACTGACGTCCAGTCCCTCCCCGAGCCGACGAGCGACGTCGAGCTCGCGATCACCGGGATGACCTGCGCGTCGTGCGCCAACCGCATCGAGCGCAAGCTCAACAAGCTCGACGGCGTCACCGCGACGGTCAACTACGCCACCGAGAAGGCCAAGGTCTCCTACCCCGGCACCGTCTCCACCGACGACCTGCTGCGCACGGTCGAGGCCGCGGGCTACGCCGCCTCGCTGCCGACGCCGCCCCCCACCGACCCCGAGGCCGAGGTCCCCGAGCGCGACCCGCTCCTCCAGCGGCTGGTGGTCAGTGCCGTGCTCACGGTGCCGGTCATCGCGATGGCGATGGTCCCGGCATGGCAGTTCACCTACTGGCAGTGGGCCTCGCTGACCCTGGCCGCCCCCGTCGTCGTGTGGGGCGCCCTGCCCTTCCACCGCGCCACGTGGACCAACCTGCGCCACGGCGCGACGACGATGGACACCCTCGTCTCGGTCGGCGTGCTCGCAGCGTTCGGCTGGTCGCTGTGGGCGCTCTTCCTCGGCACCGCCGGCGAGCCCGGGATGACCCACCCCTTCCGCATCTCGATCGACCGCACGGACGGCGCAGCCAACATCTACCTCGAGGCAGCGGCGGGCGTGACGACGTTCCTGCTGGCGGGCCGCTGGCTCGAGCACCGCTCCAAGCGGCGAGCGGGCGCAGCGCTCCGGGCTCTCCTCGAGCTCGGCGCGCGCGACGTGGCGGTGCTGCGTGAGGGGGTCGAGGTCCGGATCCCGGTCGACCAGCTCTCCGTGGGGGACGAGTTCGTCGTACGCCCCGGCGAGAAGGTCGCCACCGACGGCTCCGTGGTGGCGGGGACGAGCGCGGTCGACGCGTCGATGCTCACCGGCGAGTCCGTGCCGGTCGAGGTCGGCCCGGGTGACGCCGTCGTCGGTGCCACGGTCAACGCCGGCGGGCGGCTCGTCGTGCGCGCCACCCGCGTCGGCGCCGACACCCAGCTCGCCCAGATGGCACGGCTGGTCGAGGACGCGCAGAACGGCAAGGCCGAGGTGCAGCGCCTCGCCGACCGCGTGTCCGGGGTCTTCGTGCCGATCGTCATCGGGCTGTCCGTCGCCACCCTGGGCTTCTGGCTCGGCGCCGGGGCGGGCGCCACGGCCGCCTTCACCGCCGCCGTCGCCGTCCTCATCATCGCCTGCCCGTGTGCCCTCGGCCTGGCCACGCCGACCGCACTGATGGTCGGCACCGGCCGCGGCGCCCAGCTCGGCATCCTCATCAAGGGCCCCGAGGTCCTCGAGTCGACCCGGCGGGTGGACACGATCGTGCTGGACAAGACCGGCACCGTGACGACCGGCGAGATGACCGTCCACGACGTCGTCGCGGCCGAGGGCGAGTCCGCCGACGACGTACGACGCCTCGCCGCCGCCCTCGAGTCGGCCTCCGAGCACCCGATCGGCCGGGCCATCGCCGCCGCCGGCGCCGCTCCTGCCCCCGCCCCCACGTCGGTATCTAGGGACGAACTGGGTGGTCCCGGCCCCGAGATCCACCCAGAACGTCCTCAGGTACCGGTGGTCGAGGAGTTCGCCAACCGCGAGGGCCTGGGCGTGCAGGGCGTCGTCGAGGGCCACGCCGTCGTCGTCGGGCGACCCAGCCTGCTCGCCGACTGGGCGCAGCACCTGCCGCCGTCGCTGGTCGCGGCCGTCGAGCGCGCACAGGGCGAGGGCCGCACCGCCGCGGCCGTCGGCTGGGACGGCCGGGCGCGCGGCGTCATCGTGGTCGGCGACACCGTCAAGCCCACCTCCGCGCAGGCCGTCGCCGCGCTGCGCGACCTCGGCCTCACCCCGGTCCTGCTCACCGGCGACAACGAGGCGGCGGCCCGCCACGTCGCGGCGCAGGTCGGCATCGAGACGGTCGTGGCCGACGTACTGCCGGCCGAGAAGGTGGCCGAGGTGCAGCGGCTCCAGGCCGCCGGCAAGGTCGTCGCGATGGTCGGCGACGGCGTCAACGACGCAGCCGCCCTCGCCCAGGCCGACCTCGGCCTCTCGATGGGCACCGGCACCGACGTGGCCATCGAGGCCGGCGACCTGACCCTCGTGCGCGGCGACCTGCTCGTCGCGGTCGACGCCATCCGCCTCTCGCGCCGCACCCTCGCCACGATCAAGGGCAACCTGTTCTGGGCGTTCGCCTACAACGTCGCCGCCCTCCCCCTCGCGGCCGCCGGGCTCCTCAACCCGATGCTCGCCGGCGCCGCGATGGCGTTCTCCAGCGTCTTCGTGGTGACCAACAGCCTCCGGCTGCGCGGCTTCCGCTCCTCCATCGCCTGAGCCGCCCCCTCCCCCGGGCCAGCGGTGGTCCACCCACACTCCCGCCGCCAGGAATGTCGCTCCATCACCGCCACCGGCGCGTCGTACGCCGACACGCCCGCGAGCGGTGCCCCACCCACATTCGCGCCGCCAGGAATGTCGCTCCATCACCGCTCCCGCCACCGGAGCGGTGAGCAGCGCAGGTTCCCAGGCCGCGGAACCTGCCTCACGCACCGCCGTACGCCGACCGATGGGGCATGAGGAGCCTCCGAGGTGGGGGACGGACGACCGAGTGCGTCCGGACCCCTGACGCTAGGAGGGTGTGATGCCCGTCTCACCGTTGTGTTCGTAGTGTTTGCCGCATGGGACTCAAGGACCTCGTCACCCGCGACCGATCCGAGCCGGCCACCAGATCGGCGCTCGAGGCCGCCGACGACCCGCAGCACGACCCCGGGGCCATCGACCGGCTGGTCACGATGCTCCTCGACGTCGGCCTCGACGGCCGCGGACCGCTCGACCCGGTCCGCGAGGTCGCCGACGAGGCGCTGCGCAAGGCCGGCGGGGACCGCGACAAGGCGATCGCCGCACTGGCCCGACGCAGCACGCTGGGCGGGGCAGCCGGTGGCTTCGTCACCGGCATCGGCGGCTTCGTCACGATGCCGGTCGCGCTGCCGGTCAACGTCGCGGAGTTCTACCTCCAGGCGGTCCGGCTCGTCGGCGCGATCGCGGTGCTGCGCGGCCACGACGTCGACAGCCCGCGGGTGCGCAGCGCGATCCTGCTGACGCTCGTCGGCGCCGACTCCGACGAGGTGCTCAAGCGGGCCGGCATGTCGACCGCCGGCAGCCGGGCGACGGCGTTCGCCCTCGGCAGCCTGCCGCCCGCGGCGCTGATGATGATCAACAAGGCGGTGGGCTTCCGGCTCATGCGCGGGGTCAGCGAGAAGACGCTTGCCGGCCTGGGCCGCGGCGTCCCCCTCGCCGGCGGGTTCATCGGCGGCGGGATCGACGGCTTCATGATGAAGAAGATCGCCGACCACGCGATCAAGGAGCTCCCGGTGGTCGCGGCCTCGGCGTGACCTTGAGAGGGCGGTCACCGGATATCCGGCGACCGCCCCGCTTACAGGTACAGATCCCGGGTGCAAAGCGTGAAACTCGGGTGCAAAGCACGCCCGTACGCCGCCACGCCGGGGTGCTCAGCCGCCGATGACGGACCGGATCGCGTCGGCCTCGGCCTGCACCGTGTCGGCGTCGACGAGGTCGCCGGCCTGCTCGGTGAGGACCGCGACCCACTGGTCGAGGACCTCCTCGGCGTACCCGCTGTCGTAGAGCTCCTCGGTCAGGTCGGCCTCCGCCTGCTCGACCATGTCGGCCCATTCCTCGACCGCGGTGAAGCGCTCGACGAGGACGTTCGAGCCGCCCATCCGACCGGGGCCGCCCATCCCGCCCATCTCGCCGGGTCCGCCCTCGGGCATGTCGGACGGCATGTCGGTCGGCATGTCGGACGGCATGTCGGTCGGCATGTCGGTGGGCATGTCGGTCGGCATCCCCTCGGGGCGCTCGGGCCGCTCGCCGTCCTGACCCGGGAAGCCGCCGGGACCACCGGCGCCACCGCCCGGCGAGCCGCCGAAGGCGAGGTTGTGGTCCCACGCCACGACGGTGAACGCGCCGGACTCGGCGTCCCAGCGCAGGTACGAGTTGTTGCCGGGCCCGTCGACGTCGTCGAAGTTGTCGACCACCTCCTCGAAGGCGAGGTACCGGGCGAAGGACTCGATGTCGAGGCGCTCGGGCAGCTCGGCCGCGAAGTCCTCGTCGCTGCTGTTGTTGAGGAAGTCGAGGAAGTCGATCAGCGGCGTGAGGTCGTCGTCGCCGGTCTCCTGGTCGAATACGTCGGTGTAGGAGTCAGGGTCGTCACCGCGCCACGACCAGTCCCCCTCGGCCTCGGACTTGTAGAGCAGCCCGTCGGTCGCGAAGTTCTCCGCCTCCCAGTCCTCGTCGAGGTTCTGCACGACCAGCCGCAGGCGGGCGTCGGCGCCGTTGACGCTGTACGACGACGCGACGGCGTGCTCGCTCGCCAGCCCGGCCTCGGCCAGCAGGTCGAGCGCGACCGCCTCGTTGAGCGCGGTCTCCGAGCTGTTGGAGCGGACGATGAGCTCGCTCCAACCGTCGATCGACTGGTCGTCGACGAACTCGTCGAGCCGGACCAGCCATGGGAGGTCGGTCGGGTCGGCGTCGTCGCTGACGCCGCGGAGCGACGAGTTGCCCTTGAGCCGGATCCCGGCGCGTTCGAAGACCTCGCCGTCGATGGTGACGGTCGCCTCCAGCCACTCCTTCTCTCCCGAGTCCTGGTAGGTGTCGATCATCGCGGCGACGGCGTCCTCGTCGACCTCGACCTCGATCGAGTGGACCCGGGACGCGTCCCAGATGCCGCTGCCCTCGGCGACGTCCCGGGCCGCGGTCGTCACGCCGGTGGTCGCCACGGCGCCCGGCTCGGAGGAGGTGCCGACCGCGCACCCCCCGAGGGCGAGAGAGGTGAGTGCGGCGGCGAGCACCAGTCGGCGCCGTACGGGTGGGACCTTCATGCGAGGACTCCTTCGCGGAGGGTGAGGTGGTCGGCGAGGTGGCGGGTGGTGACGCGGTGCCAGCGGTTGCCGCGGAGCGCGGGGGTCAGCAGCGCGAGCCCGGTGGCGTACTTGGAGATCCGCACGGGCCGGTGGCCGAGCTCCCACAGGCGCCTGTCGAGCGGGCCGGGGCGCGCAGTGCCGGACTTGGTCTCCACGACCAGCACGTCGCCGACCTCGGCGGTTCCGTGGCCCGAGACCCAGCGCAGCTCGCGGTCGACGGTCGCGCGGCCGGCGTCGTCGGGCAGGAGCAGGGTCGTACGCCGGTAGCTGGTGTGCAGCGTCGCGACGAGGCCGGACGGGTCGACGTCGTGGACGTGCGCGGCCCCGAGCCGGTCGCGTACCCACGTGGCCGCCGGTCCGGACACGTCGGGCCCGTCGTGGGGCAGCCGCTCCTTGACGGTGGTGCTCCGCAGGCCGCGCGTCTTGACCTCGAGCCAGCGCTCGCCGGTGTCGGCGTACACCCGGGTGCGGACCTTCCAGCGCCGGCGCCGGCGGCGCGCGGCGCCGGTCCAGCTGTCGAGCTCGACGGTGTCGAGGTAGGTCGACTCGTAGCGCGAGCTGCGGCACCCGTCGATCTCGAGCACCCGAAGCCCCACGATGTCGGTGACGAGGGCGTCGAGCTCGGGCACGGGGATGACGTACTTCCGGTCGGTCCTGGTCAGCAGCTCCGCGCGGTCGTTGAGCTCCTCGAGCGAGACCGCGGGGAGGTGGTCGAGCGCGCTCACCGCGTCACGGCCGGTACGTCGTGGCGCTCGGCGCGCGGGATGTCCGGCCGCGGCGCGAGGGCGTAGTGCACCTCGACCGTGGTGGTGTCGTCGATCAGGTCGACACGGATCGGCGTGACCCGGTTGACCTTGGCGTCGAGGAGCAGCTCGAGGCGGGTGACCAGCTCGCGCTCGTCCGTCACCGCCTGGTCGAGTACGACGACCTGCCGCAGGCCGGTGGCGTGCAGCAGGCGGCTGTCGGCGAGGGCGAGCACGAGGACGAGGCCGACCATCAGCGCGATGGAGAGGCCGACGTCGGCCGTGCCGAGGCCGCCGAGCAGGCCGATCGCGAGGGCGGCGAAGTAGTAGGCGATCTCGTGCTGGCCGAGCTCGTCGGAGCGGAGGCGGATGATCGACAGGACGCCGAAGAGCCCCAGGCCCAGCCCGACCGTCGCGGCGCTGCCCGCCAGCACGATGGTCACGGCGAGCACGCCGACGTTGACCGCGACGAAGGCGGTGACGAGGTCGGCGCGGCGGTGGCGCGGGTAGTAGACGGCCAGGGCGAGCACCAGCACGGCGACGAGGTCGACGGCGGCGAGGAGGTAGGTGGGGTCCATGCGGTGAACGGTCGCCCGTTCACCTGTCGTTCACCTGCCGCAGTCCTGTGACGGTCCTGTGAGGTCGCCCCTGCGACAATCGACCCTCGTGGACGGACCCCTGCCCCTCGTGCTGCTCGTCGCCTCGCTGCTCTTCGCGGTGGTGGTGCTGGTCTACGTGGTGCTCGACCGCACGCCGGACTGGGGACTGCTCGGCTTCGCCGCGGTCATCGAGGCCGCGACGCTGGTGCTCCTCGTCGTCGCGGCGGTGCAGGTCGGCGACGCCGACCTCTCCGGCCCCTCGGCGATCACGCTGTTCGGCTACCTGGCCGCCGGGCTGGTGCTGCTGCCGCTCGGCTTCCTCTGGTCGCTGGCCGAGCGCAGCCGCGGCGCCACCGCCGTGCTGATGGTCGCGGGGCTGACGCAGGCCTTCGTCGTCGTACGCGCCCTGCAGGTGTGGCAGTCGTGACCCGCACCGCCACCTCCACCTCCGCGGGCCTCGGCCGCGCACTCGTCGCGGTGTACGGCGTCTTCGCCCTCGCTGCGACCGCCCGCTCGCTCGTGCAGCTGGCGACGAAGGCCGACGAGGCTCCGCTGGCGTACGCCCTCTCCGCCGTCGCCGCGCTCGTGTACGTCGCCGCCACCCTCGGCCTCGCCGAGGTCGGGCCGAACCCCCGACGGCTGGCCTGGGCCGCGGTCGGCTTCGAGCTCGTCGGCGTGCTCACCGTCGGCACGCTCACCGTGCTCGACCCGGAGCTCTTCCCCGACGCGACCGTCTGGTCCGACTACGGCGCGGGGTACGGCTGGCTGCCGCTCGTGCTGCCGTTCGTCGGCATCGCCTGGCTCTGGCACACGCGCGCGCGGGACTGAACACTGTCGCGCAACTGATGGTTGCGCGACGGCTGGGATCGGCGTACCGTCATCCGCAACCAAACGTTGCGGGAGGCAGTCATGGAGCTGGGAACCATCGAGCGTGAGCTCTACGTCGAGGCGACCCCCGAGGTCGTCTTCGAGGTGGTGAGCGACCCGGACCACGTGAAGCAGTGGTGGTCCGACGACGCGCGCTTCGAGACCGTGGTCGGGTCGGAGGGCGAGATCCTCTTCGCCGACGCCGACGGGGGCAAGGTCGAGGCCCTCACCGTGGTCGAGGTGCAGCCGCCGACCCGCTTCTCGTTCCGCTGGACGCATCCGGCGGGAGAGGCGGCGGCCGAGGGCAACTCGCTGCTCGTCACCTTCGAGCTCACCGCCCAGGGCGAGGGCACGCTCGTGCGCTTCCGGGAGACCGGCTTCCGCGAGCGGGGCTGGTCGGACGCCGTCGCCGAGGCGACGTACCAGGACCACGTCCAGGGGTGGGACCACTTCCTGCCGCGCCTCGTCGCGCACGCCGCGGCCCTGGACGCGCGGCCATGACGTACGCCGTCGACGACGCGCTGTGGTCGGCGATCGGCGACCCCACCCGGCGCCAGATGATCGACCTGCTGCTCGCGGCCGGGTCGGCCACGTCGACCTCGCTGAGCGAGCGGCTCCCGGTCAGCCGGCAGGCCGTCGCGAAGCACCTGGCCGTGCTCGACCGGGCCGGGCTCGTCCACGGGCGGACAGCCGGGCGCGAGCGGCACTACCGCATCGACGAGGAGCAGCTCGCCCGCGCGCTGGCCCAGCTCCACGCCGTGAGCACCGCGTGGGACGGCCGGCTCCAGCGCATCAAGCGCCTCGCCGAGGCGCTGCAGAACGAGAAGGACACCTGAACCGACGAGAGGAACGAGCATGAACGACCTGACCCACACCTTCACCGTGGACGCGACACCCCAGGACGCCTACGAGGCCATCGTCGACGTCCGCTCCTGGTGGGGCGCCACCAACATCGTCGGCCCCACCGACCAGCTGGGCGCCGACTGGTTCTACCTGGTCCCCGACCTCCACTACTCCAAGCAGCACACCGCCGAGCTCGTCCCGGGCGAGCGCGTGGTGTGGGAGTTCACCGACGGACACCTCGCCTTCGTCGACGACAAGGCCGAGTGGATCGGCACGACGGGCCGCTTCGACATCGCCCCCGACGGCGACCGGACACGGGTGACCTTCACGCACGAGGGTCTCCGGGCCGACGACGAGTGCTACGACGTCTGCCACGACGCCTGGCGGCACTACGTCACCGACAGCCTCCGTCAGCGGATCCTGACCGGGCAGGGCACCATGCGCACCCGCGAGGAGGACCTGGCGGCCGTCAGCCGGCACACCTAGGTCGTCGAACGACCCGCGTGGTGCTCGCGGTAGGGCTGGTAGAGCCGCCTGAGGAACGCCTCGAGCTCGGCTGCGAGGTCGTCGTCGAGGGACGGGAAGGAGAAGGTCGCCTTGCCGGTCCGGCGCTTCCGGAACTCCTCGGAGGAGCCCTCGAGCGCCTCCGGCCACGTGTCCACGGCGATCGCGTAGAGGCTCACCTTCTGCGCACTGCGCTTGACGGCCGCGAAGTAGTCGTGGCTGCCGGAGCCGGGCCACCGCAGCGACGGCATGCCGTAGATGGTCGCGTCCTCGAGCTCGTCCCGGTAGGGCTCGAGGAGCTCCCAGATCCGGGCTTCGATCGCGTCGAGGTCGGCCATCGATCGAGTGTAGGAGCCCTACGACGCGAGGGCGGCGAGCACCTCGAGCTCGTCGCGCAGACCGGCCAGGAGGACGTCGAGGTCGGGGAACCGGTCGGGGTCGACGATGGCGGTGACGGTCACCGTTCCGGCGTACGACAGCACCTCGAAGTACGCCGTGATGTTGCCGCTCTCCGACAGGGCGACCGGGATGGCGGCGCGGACCCGGTGGCCGGCGAGGTGGACCGGTTCATCGGGACCGCGCACGTGGCTGACCAGGGTGTGCAGCCGCTGCTGGTGACGCATGTACCAGCGGAAGCCGCCCAGGGCGGCCAGCGGCCGGAACAGCCCGCCGAGCAGGGCGATCGGGGGTGGCCCGCTCGCGTCGGAGCGGTGCCGCCGCACCTGGTCGGTGACGGCGAGGAGGCGGCTGCGAACGTCGCCGGTGGTCGGGACGGTGACGAGCATCGGGCTGACCATGTTGCCGAGCGAGGCGCCGTCGTCGCTGCTGCGGCCGGAGACCGGGACGGCGATCACCACCGCGTCGACGGCCTCTCCCCGCCCCGCCAGCACCCGCTGCAGGGCACCGGTGACGCCGGCGAGCAGGGCGTCGTTGCCGGTGGCCCCGACGCGGTGGGCGGCCTCCCGCAGGGCACGGCCGTCGACCGCCACCACCCCGATCGCCCGTCGCGGGCCGGTCGGCCGGAGCAGCGAGCACGGGGCCGCCCGGGGCGGGACGACCCCCCCGGCGGCGGCGAAGGAACGGCGTACCTGCCGCAGCCACCACGGCCCGCGGCCCAGCGACCGGAGGCGCGCGCTCCAGGCATCGCGGGCGAGCTGGCGGGCCGTCGGGCGCTCTCGCGGGAACGGCTGCGTGGGGGCGGTCCCGCCGGGGTCGACGAGGGCCGCGAGCACCGCGAGGCCGCCGACGCCGTCGGCGAGGACGTGGTGGAGCACCACCACCAGGCTCGTCGCACCGTCCGCCCGACCGGTGACGACGGCGACCGACCACAGCGGCGCATCCACCGGCAGGGGCTCGGCGACCACGGAGAGGACGGTGTCGAGGAAGGCCTGCTCGTCCCCCGGCGACGGGCATGCGACGTGTCGCACGTGTCGTCGTACGTCGAAGAGCGCGTCGTCGACCCAGATCGGTCCGCCGCAGCCGAGCGGAGTGGACACCAGGCGCTGCCGCAGCCGCGGGACCGCCGGCAGCCGCTCACCGACGAGGCGAGTCACCGACGCGACGTCGGGACCGTCCCCGCCCGGCTCGAGCAGCAGCGCCACGCCGATCTGCTCGGCGCGGCCACCGCCCTCCATGGCGAGGAAGGCGCGGTCCGCCGTGCTGGCGCGATCGACACCGAGCGCGTGGTGGCGCGGGTCCGCGCGGGTCACGGGGCCTCCAGCGCTCGCACGACCCGCAGCACCGCGGGGACACTCACGTCCAGGGCCTCGTTGAAGACGAGGTGGTGCTCGACCGGGAGCACGAGCAGGTCCTTGCTGGGCGCCTCGATGCGGGCGAACACCCGCTTCGTGTAGGCGAGCGGGAACAGGCGGTCGCCGGTGGCTGCGACCACGACGACCGGGCACCGGGCCGGTCCGGGCAGGTCGGCGGTCAGTATCCCGGCGAGCAGCCCGAGCGGGTAGGAGCGGAGCCCCAGCGGATCCGTGAGGAGCCGGTCCACGATGCCGGGGTCGCGCGTGACCCGGTCGATGTCGAGGTACGCCCCCAACGGAACGGGCAGCGCCGGCGCCAGCCTGCCGAGCGTCCCGACGAGGTGCCTGACCTGCGGGTACGCCGGCGCCAGCCACCGCGGCGCCCGGGTGATCGCCAGCGTGTCCGTGAGCGCGGGGTCGAGCACGTTGTGGGCGATGACCGCCGCCGCGCCGACCGGCTCGGCGGCCACGGCGAGGGCCAGGACGCCTCCCTGCGAGGATCCGAGGACGACTGCGGGTGTGTCCGGCTGCTCGCGGCGCAGCCATGCGAACGCGTCGACGGCGCCGCGGACGAGGTCGTCGTACGTCAGGTGGTGCGCACGTGGGCGCGGGCTCTTGCCGTGCCCGGGCAGGTGGACGCCCACCACGGTGTGGCCGGCACGGTTGAGCGCATCGAGGAACGCCTCGTAGAACAACGGGTGGGTCATCGTGCCCGGCAGGAACAGCACCGAGGCCAGCCCCGGGTCGCCGCGCCACACCGACAATGCCACCGGCAGCCCGGCGGACTCGACGAGCACCTCTCGGTACGCCTCCGGACGCTGGACGGCGTTGAGACGCTCCTGCTCTCGGGTCAGCATCGCGCCTCCTCGTCCTGCCTCTCCAGCGCCACGTGACGGCGACCGGCGTGCAGCCACGGGTCAAGTCGATCGTCACCGCGCAGGCACGACAAGGGCCCAACGTCACTCCCGCGCCGGGCGGGCTGAGCACATGGCGACCGGCAGGCGGGGAACCGGGAGGTCATCCATCCACGACCGAGGGGACGAACCGATGACCAGCCCGGACGACATGACGCCCGACCCGGCAGCCACCGAACGGGAGTCGACGCCCAACGCGTCCGGCCCGCAGGGAGCGGCGGGCGGGATGGGCTCCAGCAGTGAGCGCGTCGGCCACGCCGGCCCGGGACAGGTCGGGGCGGACGGCCTGCGCGACACCTCGGTGCAGGACACCCCGGCGGACGCACCTCCTGAGCAGACACCCGGCGGTGAGGAGCCCCAGCCGGACGGGGTCGCGCCGAAGGCGGGCTACCCCAGCCTCGACCCGCGGCACGAGGACAAGCCCTACAAGAGCTGACGCTGGCGGTGTACCGCGCCGCTGGGCCTGGGTCTACGTGTCCCGCGGCTCGAGCACGACCACGGCGGTCTCGGTGGGACGGCGAGCGGCGTACGCGTCGAGGTTCTTGTCGATCTCCGCCCAGCGCGCCCACAGCCGCTCCCGCTCGGATCCCTGCGCCCGGTGGGCGCGAACGGCTCGGGCGCCGTCCTTGGTCTGGACGGTGGCGTCGGGGTGGGCCTGCAGGTTCAGCCACCACGCGGGCTCGGCCGCACCCCACCCGTTCATCGCCATCGTGACGAAGTCGTCGCCGTCCTCGACGTAGCCGACCAGGACCTGGCGCGGTTCGCCGGACCGCCTGCCCGTCGTGGTGAGCCAGAGCGTTCCCCAGCCGTCCGGCTTCGGGCGCCACAGCCCGACGCGCCCCCGGGTGATGCGTACGAGCGCGCGGTGCGCGTGCCAGAACGTCACGATGAACCAGCGCGGCGGGAGCATTGCCCCACGACGCGATGCACGAGCGGATGTCATGGCGGTCCTCCT
>DATIAJ010000233.1:0-3315 GCA_035458105.1 Nocardioides sp.
ATGCGTGTTCTGCCAGATCATCGCGGGCGACCTGCCCGGTCACCTCGTGCTGGAGACCGACGACCTGGTGGCGTTCCTCGACACCCGCCCCCTCTTCAAGGGACACGTGCTGCTCGTGCCCCGCACGCACCTGGAGACGCTGCCGGACCTCCCCGCCGGGCAGCGCGACGGGTTCCTCGCCGCCGCCCAGCTCCTCGCGACCGCGGTCAAGGACGCGCTCGGCGCCCAGGGGTCCTTCCTGGCGGTCAACAACACGGTCAGCCAGTCCGTCCCGCACCTCCACCTCCACGTGGTGCCGCGCACGAAGGGCGACGGGCTGCGCGGCTTCTTCTGGCCGCGCACGAAGTACGCCGACGGCGAGGCGGCGGCGTACGCCGCGAGGCTGCGGGACGCGCTCGGGTCCTAGCCGCGCACCTGTTCGTCCTCACGTGCCCGGGCCTCGCGCAGCGACCAGGTCCGGTCCCGCCGGCGGAGCGGGTGGCCGGTGGTCCAGGCCGCGAGGACGAGGGCCAGCGTGCCGAGGGCGACCCCGCCGAGCACGTCGACGAAGAAGTGCCATCCCAGGTAGACCGTGGACAGGCAGGTGAGCCCGGCGAAGACCCATCCGGTCAGCCGCACCCAGCGGGGCAGCCTCAGCAGCTCGGCGACCAGGCAGGTGGTGATGGTGATGGCCACGTGGAGGGAGGCGAAGGCCGCGACGGTCTGGACCGCCCGCGTGTCCCAGGCGTCGGCCAGGACCGCGATCCGGTCGCGCAGCAGCAGCTCCTGCACCGCGGTGTTGAAGGTGCGCGGCAGGTCGGTGAACTGCTCCGGTCGCGAGTAGACCGGCCCGAGGGACGGCACCAGGTAGTACACGGCGGCGCCGAGCAGCCAGTTGTAGGTCACCGCCGTGACGTAGAGAGCGCCCGTGACCGAGCGCCGGGTCCACACGAGGGCGATCGCGAGGGCCGCGGGCACCAGTCCGATCCACAGCACGTAGACCCCGGACAGCAGCCAGGCGGCCCACCCGGTGCCGAGCACCTCGTGGAGCACGCCGGCCGGGTCGTGGCCCAGCCACAGCAGCCGGTCGAGGCGCGCCAGCTCGGTGTCCCACAGGCGGTCGTTGACGAACGGCAGGTAACCCTTCAGGTTGCGGAACGCGACGTAGGAGACGTACCAGGCCACGAGCCCGCTCGCGGTGAACCACACCTGCTCCCGGGTCCACCGCTCGCGCAGCACGGCGCGCAGCGCCTGCCACGCACCGGCACGCGGCGTCGCGCGGACGTACGCCGTCCACCGCGCGACCAGGTCGAGGAGCACCGCGGCCAGCACGATGAGCGGCAACCGCACCCAGGTCGGGACGGAGACCCCGTCGGGGTCGCGCACCGGCAGGTCGTGGGCAGCCGCGACCACCCACGTCACCACCGCCATCGCGACGGCGACGCCCATGGCGCCACGGAAATGCCCCCGTCCCATGATGGGCACGCTAGGCCACCCGAGGCGTCCGCGCGAGCGCCCTGCACGGGATCTCCACAAGTCGGGTGATACCCCTCCGGCCCCACGCACTACCCTCACCGGGCAAGACGTCACCGAGCCTGAGGAGTCATCGCAATGGGTCGATTCGACCGCCGCGTCGCCGTCATCACCGGAGCAGCGCGAGGCATCGGCTTCGGCATCGCGCAGCGTCTCGCGAGCGAGGGCGCCTCGATCGCGATCCTCGACCTCGACGAGGCCGCCGCCCAGGAGGCCGCCGGCCGGCTCGAGCTGGCCGAGGGCGCCCGCGCCGTGGGCATCGGCTGCGACGTCGTCGACGCGGCCGCCGCCGAGGCCGCCGTGCAGCGAGTGGTCGACGAGCTCGGCGGGATCCACGTGCTCGTCAACAACGCCGGCATCACCCGTGACAACCTGCTCTTCAAGATGACCGAGGAGGACTGGGACCTGGTGATGAACGTCCACCTCAAGGGCGTCTTCAACATGACCAAGGCGGCGCAGTCCCGCTTCGTGGAGCAGAAGTACGGCAAGATCCTCAACCTGTCCAGCGTGTCCGCGCTGGGCAACCGCGGCCAGGCCAACTACTCCGCGGCGAAGATGGGCATCCAGGGCCTCACCCGCACGCTCGGCATCGAGCTCGGCCCCTTCGGCATCACCGCCAACGCGATCGCGCCCGGCTTCATCGTCACCGAGATGACCGACGCCACCGCGCGCCGCCTCAAGCTCGAGCCCGAGGAGCTGCAGCGGCTCAACGCCGAGGCGACGCCCGTGCGGCGCGTCGGCCAGCCCGAGGACATCGCCGCGGCCGCGGCGTTCCTGTGCAGCGACGAGGCGTCGTTCATCACCGGGCAGACGCTCTACGTCGACGGCGGGCGCAAGCTCGGCTGAGACCCTTCCGGGCGTGATCCCGGCCACGGTCCCACGCTCGGGACCGTGGCCGGTTTTGCGCGTCCGCACGTCGTCTGTCACCTTGGATGGCGGTCGAGAGACCCAACCGTCCCGGACTACGCCGAGTCCTGCCCGGCCGGGACGACCCCCGAGACACACCGGGGCAGGAGTGGGGGACCCACAGGTTCCACCGCCGGTCACCGACCGGCTCGGGGCGAAGCCGCCCAGCTCGCGTCAGCACGACGCGAGCACGGTGGCAGGGCACTTTCCAGCCCTAGCCCGACAGCTCACCTCACAGGCGTGGGAAAGGACCAACCATGCCTGCGACCCCTCGCATCGTGCGAGCCTCAGCGCTCGCCCTCGCCGGGCTCGGCCTCACCGCATCGACGATGAGCGCCCTTCCCGCCGACGCCGCGCCCAGCGGCAGCACGTCCGACAACACCTCCGCCACGACCACCACGACGCAGAAGACGGCGCGCGTCAGCGCCAAGCGTCGGGTGGCCAACCGCGTGCTCACTGCCCGCAACATCGCGATGGCCCAGCGCGGCGACGCCTACGCGTACGGCGCCGCCGGCCCGGCGAGCTTCGACTGCTCCGGCCTGATCCGCTACGCGTACAGCCGGGCCGGCCTCTCCGTGCCGCGGACCTCGGGCGCCCAGGCCGGTGCCGCGCGTCGCATCGCGAAGAAGGACATGCGTCCCGGCGACCTGATGTTCTTCTACGGCAGCGGCGGGGTCTACCACGCCGCGATCTTCGTGCGCTGGTCGAACGGGCACGCGCTGATGGTGCACTCCCCGCGGCCGGGCTCGCGCGTGCACGTCGCCGCTCCGTGGACCTCCGCGTGGTTCGGCGGGACCCTCCGTCGCGCCTGAACCGTGCCCGCAGTGCCCGGACGCCGGGTGACAGGTTCGGATTGGTAGGTAGTTCCTGCTGATCTACCCTGTGGCGGGGGGGGGG
>DATIAJ010000234.1:0-6509 GCA_035458105.1 Nocardioides sp.
CCACCCCGAGACCAGCAGTGCCGTCCGCGTCGTCGGGCACCTGTGGTCCGACCGCAGCTACGACGTGAAGATGTTCCTCGCGCGCAACCACATCCCCTACACGTGGCTCGATCTGGAACGCGACGAGGAGGCCCGCCGGCTCCTCGAGCTCGCCGACGTCGACACCGCCGACCTCCCCCTCGTGCTCCTCCCGGAGGGCGAGCCGCTGCACAGCCCCACGACCGTCGAGCTCGCCGAGGCCCTCGGGCTGCGGACCCGGGCCCAGCAGCCGCTCTACGACCTGTGCATCGTCGGTGGCGGTCCGGCCGGCCTCGCCGCGGCGGTCTACGCCGCGTCGGAAGGGCTGCGCACCGTCGTCGTCGAGCGGGACGCCCCCGGCGGCCAGGCCGGGCAGAGTGCCGCCATCGAGAACTACCTCGGATTCCCCAAGGGCGTCTCGGGTGCCGACCTCACCCACCGGGCCGTCGCCCAGGCCGCGCGCTTCGGCGCCGAGACGGTGCTCGCCCGGGACGTCGTCGGGCTCGAGCGGCGCGGCCCGGTCCACGCCGTGCTCCTCGCCGACGGTGGCGTGGTCGAGAGCCGCGCCGTGCTCGTCGCCACAGGGGTGGCCTACCGACGGCTGGAGGCGTCCGGTGTCGACGAGCTGGGCTCGCGCGGCGTCTACTACGGCGCATCGGCGACCGAGGCCGCGCAGACCGCCGGGCAGGTCGTCCACGTCGTCGGTGCCGCCAACTCCGCCGGGCAGGCCGTGCTGAACTTCGCGAAGGTCGCGGCCAAGGTCGTCATGCTCGTGCGCGGCGAGTCGCTCGGGGCCTCGATGTCGGAGTACCTCATCGCGCGGATCGTCGCCGCCGACAACGTCGAGGTGCGGTACCGCACCGAGGTGTCCGCGGCACACGGCACCGACCACCTCGAGTCGGTCACCCTCGTCGACCGCGACACCGGCGCCGAGCACGACGAGGACACCAACTGGCTCTTCGTCTTCATCGGCGCGCTGCCGCGCACCGACTGGCTCGGGGATGCCGTGCTGCGCGACGGCCTGGGCTTCCTCGTCACGGGCCCCGACCTCCAGCTGCCGGGACACGCCGCGGCCTGGCCGCTGGCCCGGCCCCCCTACGCCCTGGAGACGAGCGTTCCCGGGGTGTTCGCCGCCGGCGACGTCCGGCTCGACTCGATGAAGCGGGTCGCCTCGGCCGTCGGGGAGGGCGCGATGTCCGTCTACCTCGTGCACCAGTACCTCGCGAGCGTGTGATGGACCTCGCCGAGCTCCGGGACCTGGCGCTCTTCGACGGCCTCCACGACGACCAGCTGGCGGCACTGCTGGCGGCGTCCACCGAGCGCGTATTGCAGCGCGGCGAGCTGCTCTTCCACGAGGGCCGTCCGGCGGACAGCTGGTGGGTGCTGCTCGAGGGCACGGTGGCGCTGATCCGGCAGGTGGGCACCGAGGAGTCGGTCCTGGGCCACATGACGACTCCCGGCCAGTGGGCCGGAGGCTTCGCCGCGTGGGACGAGTTCGGGGTCTACTTCGCAACGGCCCGGGCAGAGAGCCCCGGCCGGGTCCTGCGGCTCGAGGCGTCCGAGCTCCACCGGCTCTCGGTGCAGTGGTTCCCGTTCGGGCTGCACTTCATCGAGGGCCTGGTCAACACCGTGCGCCGGATCGAGTCCACCGCCCGACAGCGTGAGGCGCTCGTGGCGCTGGGCACCCTCTCGGCCGGTCTCGCGCACGAGCTGAACAACCCGGCGTCGGCCGCCACGAGAGCCGTCGACAGCCTCCAGGGCACCTCCACCGCCCTGCTCACGGCCCTGGCCCACCTGGCGAGGGCAGGCATCTCGGCCGAGGACTTCACCACCCTGGACGAGCTGCGGCTGCGGGTCAGCGGTACGGAGTCGGGGCTCACCGCGCTCGACCTCGCCGACCTCGAGGACGAGCTGTCCGACTGGCTCGTGGCCCATGACGTCGACCGCGACTGGGAGATCGCGCCCGCCCTCGCCGCGGCGGGCGCTGACCTCGCCTGGTGCGAGGAGCTCGCCCGCGCGGTGCCTGCTGCGTCCCTCGCGCCGGCGCTGGAGTGGGTGTCCGCCTCACTGCTCACCGCCGCGCTGCTCGGTGAGGTCAAGGAGGCGACCGGGCGGATCTCCACGCTCGTCGCCGCGGTGCGGTCCTACTCGCAGATGGACCGAGCCTCGCTCCAGGTGACCGACCTCGTGGAGGGACTGGACAGCACGCTGGTGATGATGGCCCACAAGCTGGGAACCGGCATCCGCGTCGAGCGCCACTACGCGCCGGGCCTGCCGCCCATCGAGGCGATGGCCGGTGAGCTGAACCAGGTCTGGACCAACCTCATCGACAACGCCATCGACGCCATGTCGGGCGAGGGAACGCTGCGGGTGTCCGCTCGATCGGATGCCGTGGGCTGGGTCGTCGTCGAGGTCGCCGACACGGGAGCCGGCATGCCCCCCGAGGTGCGGGCGCACGCCTTCGAGCCCTTCTTCACGACCAAGGAGGTCGGCAAGGGCACCGGGCTCGGCCTGGACATCTCGCGCCGCATCGTGGTCGAACGTCACTCCGGCGAGATCACCATCGAGTCCGGCCCGGGTGGCACGCTGGTGCGTGTACGGCTGCCGATGCGCCACCGGGGCTCCTCCTGAGGCACCCGCCCGGACGGAGGACGACCATGAGCGAGCAGGGTGCCGGAGGTCGACGCCGGCTCCAGCCTCTGGCCGTGCCCACCGGAGCAGCCGCCCTCGACCTGCTGCCGCGGCTCGCGAAGGCCCTGGCCGGCGACCACCCGGTGATGCCGCACGCCGCCTCCGGGCCGGTCCCGCCCGTCCCCGACCACGACCCGGCCACGCTCCCCGACGCGCTGGCGGTCGTCGTCGGCACCTCCGGCACCACGGGCACGCCGAAGCGAGCGATGCTCACGGCACCAGCCCTGCGCGCCAGCGCCAGGGCAACCCATGGCGCCCTCGGAGGCCCGGGACAGTGGCTGCTCGCCGTCCCGGCCCACCACATCGCCGGCCTCCAGGTGCTCGTGCGCTCGCTGGACGCCGGGACGCCGCCCCTCGCCCTGGACCTCGCCGGCGGCTTCCGCCCGCAGGCCTTCGTCGCCGCCGTCGCCGCATTCGCCCCCGGGGCCCGCCGCTACACCAGCCTCGTGCCGACCCAGGTGGTCCGCCTGCTCGACCACCCCGGTGGCGGCGACGCCCTGCGCACGTTCGATGCGGTGCTCGTCGGCGGTGCCGCGATGCCGCCGCGCCTTCGGGCCCGGGCCACCCGGGCACGCGTCAACCTCGTCGCCACCTATGGCATGAGCGAGACAGCCGGCGGCTGCGTCTACGACGGCACGGCCCTGCCGCGCACCGAGGTCGAGATCGACGAGGAGGGTCGCATCCTGCTCGGCGGCCCCACCATCGCCCACGGCTACCTCGGTCTCGCCGACCTCACGCGTGAGGCGTTCGGAACCGACGAGGACGGCATCCGGTGGTTCCGCACGGACGACGTCGGGCACACCGACGACCACGGCCGCCTGCACGTCGACGGGCGCCTCGATGACCTCGTCAACACCGGCGGGCTCAAGGTGGCGCCGCGGCTGGTCGAGGAGGCGATCCTGGAGCACGTCCCCGGCGTTCGCGACGTCCTCGTCGTCGGCAGCCCGGACCACGAGTGGGGGGAGGTCGTGTGCGCGCTGCTCGTGCTCGAACCGGGCGCCCTGCACGCCGTGACCTCCGCCGACCTGCGCGCGCACCTGCGCGACGTCGTCCCGGACCACGCCCTCCCCCGCCGCGCTCGCACGGTCGCCGAACTGCCGACGCGAGGCCCGGGCAAGCCGGACCGCCGTGCCGTGGCGGCCCTGTTCACCATGGGATGATGAAGGCGTGCTGCGTTACCTCCCCGTCCTCCTCAGCCTCGCGCTGACGGTCTACTGCGTGGTGGACGCGATCCAGACCCAGGACGGCGCCGCCCGCAACCTGCCCAAGATCGCCTGGCTCGTCGTCATCCTGCTCCTTCCCTTCATCGGGCCGGTGGCCTGGCTGGTTGCCGGCCGCCCCCGCACCGGCCCGCGCGGCGTCCCCCAGCAGCGCCGCCCGCGCGGCCCGGACGACGACCCCGACTTCCTCAAGGACCTCTGAGTCGCACCATGGCAACCCTGAACCAGTGGGTGGCTGGCGCCCGACCGCGTACCCTTCCCGCCGCCGTCGCCCCTGTCGTGCTCGGCACCGCTGCGGCCCACCTGCTCGGTCGGGCGGACCTCGCGCTCGCGCTCCTCGCCCTGCTCGTCGCCCTCGCGCTCCAGGTCGGGGTCAACTACGCCAACGACTACTCCGACGGCATCCGCGGCACCGACGAGGCCCGGGTGGGGCCGGTGCGCCTCGTCGGTCAGCGCCTGGCCACCCCGGCCAACGTCAAGGCCGCCGCGATGCTCAGCTTCGCCGCTGCGGCCGTCGCAGGGCTGGCCCTGATCGGCCTCAGTGAGGCCTGGCTCATGCTGCCGCTCGGCGCCCTGTCGGTACTCGCCGCCTGGCGGTACACCGGCGGCGACAACCCCTACGGCTACCGCGGCCTGGGCGAGGTCTACGTGTTCGTCTTCTTCGGCCTCATGGCCACGCTCGGCACGCAGTACACGCAGGCGGATGCCGTGTCCTGGTTCGGCCTGGTCGGCGCCGTCGGCGTGGGCGCCCTCGCGTCGGCGATCCTCGTCGCGAACAACCTGCGCGACATCCCCACCGACATCGAGCACGGCAAGCGCACCCTCGCCGTTCGTCTCGGGGACTCACGCACCCGCACGCTCTACACGGCGCTCGTCACGGCATCCGTCGTGGCGCTGGTCGGTATGGCCTGGTTCGAGCCGTGGGTGCTGCTCGGTCTGCTCGCCGCTCCGCTGGCGTGGCGGGCGGTGCGCACCGTACGCGCCGGCACGACCGGGCGCGACCTCGTCCCCGTGCTGGCCGCGACCGGTCTGTACGAGGTCGCGTACGCCGTGCTCGTGGCGCTCGGAGTCGTCATCGGCGTCGCCGTCGCCTGAGCGGCACTGACGAACGCAGGACTTCGGATCGCACGCAGCAATTGCCGGTTGCCCCCTGAACTTCTGCGTGCGGACTGCCGGTGTCAGCGGAAGGTGTCGTCGCCGCGCGAGGTCTCGGCGTCCTCGGCATCCTCGTCGGTCGCCGCCACCCCAGCGGCCGCCTGCTTGGACTGCTTGGCCTCCAGGCGCTTCTCGATCTTGGCGGAGAGCTGGGCCGAGTAGTCCTCGCGGAACCGGCGCAGCCCGAAGTACGAGATGACGGCCGATAGCAGCGCCGCCCCGGCGACGAGCAGCAGGAGGTCCTCCTCGCCGCGCAGCCCGGCGAGCCAGAGCGCGGCGACACAGCCGAGAAAGACCAGGAGGCGAAGGATCGTGTAGCGGAGCACGGCGTCAGATCACAGTCCCGAGTAGGAGTGCTGGCCGACGAAGAAGACGTTGACGACCGCGAAGTTGATGATGATGCAGCCGTAGCCGGCCAGGGCGATCCAGACGGCGTTCTGGCGCTTCCACCCGGTCGTCGCGCGCGCGTGCAGGTAGGCCGCGTACACGACCCAGATGACGAAGCTCCACACCTCCTTGGGGTCCCAGTTCCAGTACGAACCCCAGGCCTGGCGGGCCCAGATCGCGCCGGCGATGACCGTGAACGTCCACAGCGGGAAGGCGACGATGTGCACGGCATACGTCAGGCGCTCCAGCGCCCGCGAGTCCGGGAGGCGGTCCATGAAGGTGCGCCGGCCGCCGGGCGCCGACTCGAGCCGGTCCTGCACGAGGTAGAGGATGCCGAGCGAGAACCCGATCGTGAACACGGCCACCGACAAGGTGGCGACCGCGACGTGGATGGCCAGCCAGACCGACCGCAGCGAGGGCATCAGCTCGGAGGCGTCGGTGTACCAGACGGTGATCGCGAGCCCGAGGTTGAGCAGTACGGGCGTGACGATGAACAGGCCGAGCCAGCGCAGGTCACGCCGGAACGACCACGCGCAGTACGAGACCAGCACGAACATGGCCCCGACGATCGCGAACTCGTACATGTTGCCCAGCGGCCAGCGGTGCACCTCGGCGGCCCGCAGCGCGACCCCGGCGACCACGAGGAGCGTGGCCAGCAGGGTCAGCATCCAGCCGATGCCCGCAGCCTTGCGCGCCCCCGCCGGCTCGTCGTCGCGGGTGGTCGTCGACAGGCGTCCGGATGCCGTGGCGTCGCCGCCCGCTCCTTGCTCACCGCTGCCGGCGGCACCGGAACCCCCTGCGGTGACGAGCTCGCGCTCCTGCGCGGACTCGGCCACGGCATCCCTGGCGGGCGCGAGCCGGGCGAGGTAGACGGCATACGCGAGCATCGCGAGGGTCAGCACCACCATCGCGGAGTAGATCGCCGTGTTCGACAGCTGGGCGAGGGTCTGGTCGGTCATCGACGTCCTTCGAGTGCGGTCAGGAGATGCTCGATCTCGGCGGGCATCCCGTCGTCGTCGTCCTTGGCCAGGCCGCCGA
>DATIAJ010000235.1:0-4990 GCA_035458105.1 Nocardioides sp.
TTCGGCCTGGTCCGCCCCGACGTGGCGGTCTTCGGGCAGAAGGACTACCAGCAGCTCGCCCTGATCCGCCGCATGGTCAGCGACCTCTGCATGGGCATCGAGGTCGTCGGCGCCGAGACGGTCCGCGAGCCCGACGGCCTCGCGCTCTCCAGCCGCAACCGCTACCTCGACGCCGACGGACGCCGGGCCGCGCTCGCCCTCAGTCGGGCCCTGCGTGCCGCGCAGGAGCGGGCGGCGTACGGCGTCCCTGCCGCGCGTTGGGCGGCGATGTCGGTGCTCAAGGCCGAGGCGGGCCTCGAGCTCGACTACCTCGCGCTCACGTCGACCGACCTCGGCGATCCGCCCGAGATGGGCGAGGGACGGATCCTCGTGGCCGCCCGGGTGGGCACCACGCGCCTGATCGACAACATGCCGATCGTCTTCGAGCGATCGGCGCAACCGGCGGGGACCGCGCTCGCGGCCTCGACCACCACTGGAAGGAACAGCTGATGCTGCGCACGATGATGAAGTCCAAGATCCACCGCGCCACCGTGACCCAGGCCGACCTGCACTACGTCGGGTCGGTGACGGTCGACGAGGACCTGCTCGACGCCGCCGACCTGCTGGCCGGCGAGCTCGTCCACATCGTCGACGTCACCAACGGCGCGCGCCTCGAGACGTACACGATCGCCGGTGAGCGCGGTTCGGGCGTGATCGGCATCAACGGTGCCGCGGCCCGGCTGGTGCACCCCGGCGACACCGTGATCCTCATCGGCTACGGCCAGATGGACACCGCGGAGGCCAAGGAGCTGAAGCCGCACGTCGTCTTCGTCGACGCCGACAACAAGGTCATGGGCACCGGCTTCGACCCCGCCGAGACCTTCGGGGACGAGACGTTGTCCCGCGGTGACGTCCTCGCTCGATAGCCTGCGCGGATGATCCTCCACCGGCCGGTCCCGGGCCGCCTGCGCGCCCCGGCCCCCGGCTGGACCACCCGTGCCGACGTCGTCGTGGTGGGCTCCGGCATCGCCGGGCTCACCGCCGCGCTCCGCATCCACGCCGAGGACCCTGCACTCCGCCTGCTCGTCGTCACGAAGGACGTCCTCTCGGCCGGGTCGACCCAGTGGGCCCAGGGCGGGATCGCGGCGGCCCTCGGGCCGGGCGACACCCCCGAGCAGCACGAGCACGACACCCTCGTCGCGGGCGCCGGCGCCTGCGACGTCGCGGCCGTCCGGGTCCTGGTGACCGAGGGCCCCGAGGCGGTTCACGAGCTGATCGCGCTCGGCACGCAGTTCGACCACCACCCCGATGGCGAGCTGTCGCTGACCCGCGAGGGTGGCCACCACCGTGACCGGATCGCCCACGCCGGTGGCGACGCGACCGGTGCGGAGATCCAGCGCGCGCTGATCGCAGCGGTCGAGCGCGCGCCCGAGATCGAGGTCATCCAGCACGCCCTCGCCGTCGACCTGCTCCGCGCCGCTGACGGGGGCGTCGCCGGCCTCACGCTGCACGTGCTCGGCGAGGGCCAGCACGACGGCGTGGGAGCCGTGCACTGCCGCGCGGTCGTCCTCGCCTCCGGTGGTCTCGGGCAGGTCTTCAGCCAGTCCACCAACCCCAGCGTGTCCACCGGTGACGGGATGGCGGTCGCGATGCGCGCCGGCGCCCGGCTGCGCGACCTCGAGTTCGTCCAGTTCCACCCGACCGTGATGTGGCTCGGCCCCGACTCCCAGGGCCAGCAGCCGCTCATCTCGGAGGCGGTGCGCGGCGAGGGCGCGTTCCTCGTCGACTTCGAGGGCCGGCGCTTCATGCAGGGCGAGCACCCCCTCGCCGACCTCGCCCCGCGCGACGTCGTCGCCAAGGCGATCACCCGCCGGATGATCGAGACCGGCCGACCGCACATGTGGCTCGACGCCCGGCACCTGGGTGAGGACTTCTGGCGCAGGAGGTTCCCGACCATCCTGGGCGTGTGCCGCGAGCACGGCGTCGACCCGGTGACGGAGCTCGTCCCGGTCGCACCCGCCCAGCACTACGCGTCCGGCGGGGTGGCCACCGACCTGTGGGGGCGTACGACGGTCCCGGGGCTCTACGCCACCGGCGAGGTCGCCTGCTCCGGGGTCCACGGCGCCAACCGGTTGGCGTCCAACTCGCTGCTCGAGGGGCTGGTGTTCTCCCGGCGCATCGCCGAGGTGCTGCCCGGCGAGCTGCGCGGCTGGGCCGACCCGGTCCCCGACGAGCGCCCGGTCGGGCTCGTCTCCGGCGACCGCCGCCGGTCGATGCAGGAGACGATGACGACCCGGGTCGGGGTGCTGCGCCACGCGGCGGGCCTCGCCGAGGCGCTGGCGTTCCTCGGCTCGCTCGACCACGGCGAGGCCGAGGCCGGAACGCCCGCCTGGGAGACCACCAACCTCCTCACGGTCAGCACCGCGCTGGCCGAGGCCGCTGCGCTGCGCACCGAGACCCGCGGCTCCCACTGGCGCGAGGACCACCCCGACCGCGACGACACCAGGGCCGGCCACGTCGACTCCTGGCTGGACGCGGACGGCCGCGTCGCAGTCGAGTGGACGTACGCGCCCTCCACCGACCCGTCGACCTCTGAGGTGCTGACATGACCAGCCTGCGTGACGTGCCTGCCGAGGTCCTCGACGACCTCGCCGCCGCGGGCCTCGATCCCGACCACGTGTGGGAGGTGGTGCGGCGCGCGCTCGAGGAGGACCTGCCCGAGGAGCCGCGCGTCGACCCCACCAGCGAGTCGACGATCCCGATCGACTCCCGCGCCGAGGCCGTCTTCGCCGCGCGCGAGCCCGGTGTGGTGGCCGGACTGGCGGTCGCCGCGGTCGTCTTCCACGCCGTCGGCGCCGACGCGACGATCACCGACCGGCTGCCGGACGGGACCCGCGTCGCGAAGGGCGACGTCGTGATGCGGGTCGAGGGACTGACCCAGCCGATGCTCGTCGCCGAGCGCACCGCCCTCAACCTCGCGTGCCACCTCTCGGGCATCGCCACCGCGACCGCCCGCTGGGTCGACGCGCTCGACGGCTCGCCGACACGGGTCCTCGACACCCGCAAGACGCTGCCCGGCCTGCGCGCGCTGCAGAAGTACGCCGTGCGCTGCGGCGGCGGGCTCAACCACCGCACGAGCCTCCAGGACATGGCGATGGTCAAGGACAACCACGTCATCGCCGCGGGCGGCGTGCTCCCCGCGCTCGAGGCCATCCGCGGCCGCCACCCCGGGCTGCCGGTCGAGGTGGAGGTGACGACGCTCGACCAGCTCGACGACCTGCTCGCGCTGCCCGAGCCGCCGGAGCGGATCCTGCTCGACAACATGACCGACGAGCTGATGACCGAGGCCGTACGACGTACGGCCGGGCGGGTGCCGCTCGAGGCGAGCGGAGGCATCACGCTCGAGCGGGCCGCGCGGATCGGTGCGACCGGCGTCGACTTCGTGTCCGTGGGCGCCCTGACCCACTCCGTCATCGTGTTCGACATCGGCATGGACTTGGCCACCCCATGAGCCTGCTCGCCGCCGACATCGGCAACAGCCACACCTTCCTCGGCCTGCTCGACGGGGAGGAGGTCACCGCCCACTGGCGGGTCAACACCGATGAGCGCCGCACCGCCGACGAGTGGTCGGTGCTGCTGCGCGGGCTGCTCGCCGAGCGGCTCGACGACGTGGACGGCATCGTCGTGTGTGCGACTGTCCCGGCGGTGCTGCACGAGTGGCGCGAGATGCTCGAGAGCCACTTCGGCGACGTCACCGCCATCGTCGTCGAGCCCGGGGTGCGCACCGGCATCCCCGTCCTGATGGACAACCCACGTGAGGTCGGCACCGACCGGATCGTGAACTCGCTGGCCGCCGCGACCCTCCACGGGGGGCCCGCGATCGTGGTCGACTTCGGCACCGCGACGACGTTCGACGTCGTCAACGGCAAGGGGCAGTACGTCGGCGGGGCCATCTCGCCGGGGATCGAGATCTCGCTCGAGGCGCTCGGTCGCCGCGGGGCGCAGCTGCGCAAGGTCGAGCTCGCCCGTCCGCGCTCGGTGATCGCCAAGAACACCGTCGAGGCGCTGCAGAGCGGCATGGTCTTCGGCGTCGCGGCGCAGGTCGAGGGCCTGGTGGCGCGCATGATCGCCGAGCTCGGAGTGCACCCCGACGACGTCACCGTCATTTCGACCGGCCATTTGGCGTCGCTGCTCGTCGACGATTGTTCGTGCTTCACCGTGCATTCACCCTGGCTCACCCTCCAGGGGCTGCGTCTCGTATTCGAGCGCAATTCCTGAGGTGCAATTCAGAGGGCCGAATTCCGAGGGTGCCGTCAGGGAATTCCTGACTCCTTTGTGCAATTCTTCGAGCAATGCCACACTGCGCTCGACGCGTTGAGACCGCAGCGCTGGAAAAGCAAAGGAATTCACCATGGCACAAAAGGTCAACATCGTCCTCGTCGACGACCTCGACGGCACCGAGGCCACCGAGACCGTCTCCTTCGGCCTGGACGGCACCACCTACGAGATCGACCTCAACGACGCCAATGCCGCCTCCCTGCGCGAGGCGCTGAGCGGCTACGTCGGCCACGCCCGCAAGGTCGCCGGTGGCGGCCGCCGCACGCGCCGTTCCTCGGGTGGCTCCTCCTCGTCGTCCTCGAACACCAAGGACGTGCGCGAGTGGGCCAAGGCGCAGGGCATGGAGGTCTCCGAGCGCGGGCGGATCTCCGCCGACGTGCAGCAGGCCTACGACGCCGCCCACTGACGTACGCCACCTCCTCGCGCCGAGCCCGTTCGCTGTGAGCGGACGGGCTCGTGCGTGGGGTGGGAACACGTAGGCTGATGTCGGGCGTTGAGCCCAGTGTTCGCGCTCCCGTCCCTACGGGAGGCACCGTGGACCACGCAGACGTAGAGGAGCGCACATGTTCGAGCGGTTCACCGACCGAGCCCGGCGAGTTGTCGTGCTGGCCCAGGAAGAGGCCCGCATGCTCTCCCACAACTACATCGGGACCGAGCACATCCTGCTCGGCCT
>DATIAJ010000236.1:0-10018 GCA_035458105.1 Nocardioides sp.
CGCGACATCATCACCGAGCTCGCCGACCGACCCGCTGACGAGCTGGACGAGGACGAGCGCAAGATCGGTGACCTCTACGCCTCCTTCATGGACACCGAGACGATCGCCGCCAAGGGCCTCAGCCCGGTCCAGGGCCTGCTCGACCGCGCCCACGGCATCGCCGACCTGACCGAGCTCGCCGCCTTCCTCGGGGCCTACGAGCGCATCGGCGGGCCCGGCCTCTTCGGCTCCTACATCACCCCCGACCGCGGTGACGCCTCGAAGAACATCGTCTACCTCGCGCAGGGCGGCCTCGGCCTGCCCGACGAGTCCTACTACCGCGAGGACAAGTTCGCCGAGATCAGGGAGAAGTACGTCGACTACCTCACGACGCTGCTCACCCTCAGCGAGCACGACGACCCGGAGGGTGCCGCGGCGCGCGTGATGGCGTACGAGACCCGGCTGGCCGAGGGCCACTGGGAGGCGGCCGAGACCCGCGACGTGCAGAAGACGACCAACCACAAGAGCCTCGAGGAGCTGCGCGAGCTCTGCCCGGCCTTCGACTGGGTCACCTACGTCACGGGCCTCGGCGGCACGGAGGAGACGCTGCGGCGCTCGATCGTGATGCAGCCCGACTTCTTCTCCCACCTCTCCACCGTGCTGGAGGAGACGCCGATCGAGACCTGGCACGACATCCTGCACGTACGCATCATCCGCAGCTCGGCGCCCTACCTGCCCGACGCGTTCGTCGAGGCCAACTTCGACTTCTACGGCCGCACCCTCAACGGCACGCCGGAGCTGCGGGCCCGCTGGAAGCGCGGCGTCGACTTCGTCGAGGGCGCCATCGGCGAGGCCGTCGGCAAGGTCTACGTCGAGCGGCACTTCCCGCCGACGTCGAAGCAGATGATGGACGAGCTGGTCGCCAACCTCGTCACCGCCTACCGGCGCTCGATCGAGGCGCTCGACTGGATGGGCGAGGACACCAAGCAGAAGGCGTACGACAAGCTCGACCGGTTCTACCCCAAGATCGGCTACCCGACGGAGTTCCGCGACTACTCCTCGCTCACCGTCTCCGCCGACGACCTGCTCGGCAACGTCGCGTCCGCGTCGGCGTTCGAGACCGACCGCCAGCTCGAGAAGGTCGGCCAGCCGGTCGACCGCGACGAGTGGTTGATGCTGCCGCAGACGGTCAACGCCTACTACCACCCGGGCACCAACGAGATCTGCTTCCCGGCCGCCATCCTGCAGCCGCCCTTCTTCAGCCCCGACGCCGACGACGCCGAGAACTACGGCGGCATCGGCGCGGTCATCGGCCACGAGATCGGGCACGGCTTCGACGACCAGGGCGCCCAGTACGACGGCGACGGCAACCTGCAGGACTGGTGGACCGCCGACGACAAGACCGCGTTCGAGGCCAAGTCGCAGGCGCTCATCACCCAGTACGACGCCTTCGAGCCGCGCAACCTGCCGGGCGAGCACGTCAACGGCAGCCTCACCGTCGGTGAGAACATCGGCGACCTCGGCGGCCTGACCATCGCCCACAAGGCGTTCGTCATCAGCCAGGGCGGCGAGGCCTCCATCGAGGACCGGCGCACGCTGTTCCTCAACTGGAGCCACGTGTGGCGCACCAAGCGCCGCAAGGAGCAGGAGCTCCAGTACCTCACCATCGACCCGCACAGCCCCGCCGAGTTCCGCGCCAACATCGTGCGCAACCTCGACGAGTTCCACGAGGTCTTCGAGACCCAGCCCGGCGACGGCCTGTGGCTCGAGCCCGAGGGTCGCGTCCGGATCTGGTGACCTTCGGCCTCTGTCGCCGGACCGGCCGGCTTCCTACGATGGAGCATGGTCAGGAAAGAAGCCAACATCAGCGGCGGCATCGTGGTCGGGCACGACGGCTCGCGCGCGTCGGGTGCCGTCGTACGTCGCGCGGGTGACCTCGCCAAACGGCTCGGGGTGACCCTCCACGTCATCCGCGTGTGGAACCTCGCGACCGCGCCCCGGCCCGACACGATGGTCGGCGGCTACGTCCCCCCGTTCGCGGAGTTCGAGCAGGCGGTCATCGCCGACCTCAAGGCTGACTGCGCGGCGGCCGGGCTGGGCGACGACCTCGACCTGCAGCTCTACGCCCTGCGGGGCCAGACCACCGAGTGCCTCATCTCGGCCGCGGCCCACGCCGAGATGCTGGTGGTCGGCACACGGGGAGCCGGCGGGTTCAAGGGCCTCCGGTTCGGCTCGACCGCGACCCAGGTCGTCCGCCACTCCTCCGTCCCGGTGCTCGTCGTCCCCAACACCCCGGACTGAGCAGGCCGCGGTTGGGCCACCGTCACACCGGGGTTGTTGAATGGCTCGCGTGACGCTGCCGGGACACGACCAGTCGACCTACCGGCTCCGGATGGAGTGGGGGCCGACGGGCGCCGAGGCCGTGCCGGCCGACTACGCCGTCGTCGTCGACGTCCTGTCCTTCACGACCACGTTGAGCGTCGCGCTCGACCGCGGCATCGAGGTGTTCCCGTTCCGCTGGAAGGACTCGCGCGCCGCCGAGCACGCGGTGCGCCACGGCGCGACGCTCGCCGTCGGCCGGTTCGAGGCGCGCTCGCGCGGCGACGCGCGCCACGTCTCGCTGTCGCCCGCCAGCCTCGCCGAGGTGGAGGGCGTGAGGCGGCTCGTCCTGCCCTCGCCCAACGGCTCGACCATCGCCTTCGCGCTGGCCGACTCCGGTGCCCAGGTGCTCGGTGCCTGCCTCCGCAACGCCGGCGCGGTCGCCCGATGGCTGGGGCCGAAGGTGGCCGACGGCGCCAGCGTGGTCGTCGTACCCGCCGGTGAGCGGTGGTACGACGACAGCCTCCGCCCGGCGGCCGAGGACCTGTGGGGCGCCGGTGCGGTCCTCGCCGCGATCGACGCGGAGGCCGAGGCCGGGGCCAGCCCGGAGGCGCGGATGGCGATCGCGGCCTGGCACGCTGCGGTGCTGCCTCACGACCTGCTCCACTGCGCGGGCGGTCGCGAGCTGGCCGAGGCCGGCTTCGTGGCAGACGTGGAGATCGCCGCCCAGCACGACGTCAGCGACGTCGTGCCGGTCCTGGTGGGGGAGTCGTTCCGCGACGCCGCATCCCTGCCGCCGGCCGGCGCCCGGCTGCGCCGCGTGGACGGCTGACCCACGAGGAAGCCGACCGATCGCCTCTGGTGGAGCACACCGCCCAGTCCCTACTGTGATCGGGGCCACACTCGGGTGGCCCCTGTCTCGGAGGACCACAGATGAACCGCTCGTCCCGTCTCGCCGTGCTCGGTGCCGCCCTCGCCGGCCTGCTCACCCCGCTGCTGCTCCAGCCGGCCCAGGCCGCCGCCCCCGCCTACGTCGCCCTCGGCGACTCCTACTCCTCGGGCACCGGCACCCGTTCCTACATCGCCGACGGCACCAGCTGCCAGCGCTCCACCTCGGCCTACCCCAGCCTGATCGCCGCGGCCCGCGGCTACGCGCTCAACTTCCGCGCGTGCTCGGGCGCCACCGTCGCCGACGTCACCACCACCCAGCTCTCCGCACTGACCTCGGCGACGACGTACGTGTCGATCTCGGTCGGCGGCAACGACGCCGGCTTCGCCGACGTGCTCACCGAGTGCGCGCAACCCGGCTGGATGAGCAGCTGCGACGGGGCGATCAACACCGCCCAGTCCTTCATCAACGGCACCCTGCCGTCCCGGCTGTCGACGCTCTACAGCAGCATCCGCAGCCGATCGCCCTTCGCCAAGGTCGTCGTCGTGGGCTACCCGCGCATCTTCAACGGCGAGGACTGCAACGCCTTCACCTGGTTCTCGCCGGCCGAGGAGTCGCGCCTGAACCAGACCGCCGACCTGCTCAACTCGCGCCTCGCGACGGCCGCCTCCGCTGCCGGGTTCTCCTTCGCCGACCCGACGAGCCGGTTCGTCGGCCACGCCGTGTGCGACGACGCCGAGTGGATCAACGGGCTCTCCAGCCCCATCAGCGAGAGCTACCACCCCAAGGTGATCGGCCACGCCAACGGCTACACCCCCACCGTGAGCCCCGTGCTGACCGGCGCGACCGTCGCCGTCACCGCCGACGTCGTCGCCGCGTCCTCCTCGAGCGGCGACCAGCAGGCCGCCCTGCAGCAGCAGTACGCCGACGCCGACCGCACGATCGAGCCGAAGAGCTTCGTCGCCCCCGACCTCACCACCCCCGAGGCCCGCCGCGCCGCCCGCAGGGCCGGGATCGACATCGACCGGTTCATCGCCCGCAGCACCCGCTGAGTCGGCGCCGCACAGGCTCGGGCTCCGGCCCGTGGCCGCCCGGGCGCGCCGAAAGGGGGTAGTCCAGTGGGGTGTGGCTGTCCGTGGACCCGATCCACGACCACTTCCCACTGGACTACCCCCGCGCGCGGGTGCGGTTACTTCACCTCGGAGCGGAGGACCGCCCGCAGCCCGAGCAGCGTCGGCAGGACCAGCCACAGGCCGGCGGTCACAGCGACCTGGGCCCACTGCTCACCACCGTCGGGCGGCCCCTCGAAGAGGAACGACCGGGCGAGCTCGGCGTCGACCCAGGGACGGACGTCGACGAAGTCGGGCTGGTTGGTCGCCAGGATCCCGAAGACCGTCGGCAGCACCAGGGTGAGCACGAAGTAGGTCACGAGCGCCCCGGGGGAGCTCCGGATGACCATGCCCAGCATCGTGCCGGTCAGCAGGCACAGCAGGCTTCCGATCACGATCGTCCCGAACTGTGCTGCCGAGAGGTCCCACACCAGGTCGGTCCCGGTGATGGCCGTACCCACCAGGTTGCCGACGACGCCCACGGCGAGCGCGACCAGCATCGCGGCGACGCCGACGACCACCGACGCGACGGTCTTGGCGAGCAGGACGCGTCTGCGGTCAGGGACGAGCGTGAACGTGGTGAGCCCGGTGCGCTGGCTCCACTCACCGGTGATCGCGAGGATCGCGATGATGGGGAGGACGATCGTCATCGGGAAGCCGATCGCCGCGGCGAACGTGTTGTGGGTCAGCTGGTCGTCGGGTGCGAACAAGATGGTCCCGATCGTGGCGACGACGCCCAGGATCACCAGGCTGGCGATGAGCCAGAACCCCGAACGGGTGTTGAACATCTTGCGCAGCTCGACGCGGACGACGCGTGCCAGCGGGATGCCCGGCTGGTCCTCGTGCTGCTCGTGGACAGGGTGGTACGCGGGTGGGGCCATGGTGCTCATGCCGCTTTCCTCTCTCGGCGGTTCTTCCTGGACGGGGTGACTTCTCGCTGCGTGTCGGCGGTCAGCTCGAGGAACATGTCCTCGAGCCCGCCATCGGCGGTCCGCAGCTCGGTGAGCGCGATGCCCGCGCTGAAGGCGACGCGGCCGACGTGGGCCGGCTCCGCGGTCGTGGTGACGGTGCCCTCGTCGGTGACGTCCGTGTCGACGCCAGCCGCGTGCAGGGCGCGGCGCAGGGCCGGTGTGTCGTCGGTGCGGGCGACGGTCCCGAGGGATCGGACGAGGTCGGCCTTGCTGCCCTCGCACACGACCCGACCGTGCCCGATCATCACGATGTCGTCGGCGACGACCTCGACCTCGCGCAGCAGGTGCGAGGACAGCAGCACCGTCCCGCCCCGATCGGCGAAGTCACGGAGCAGGTCGCGCATCCAGCGGATGCCGGCGGGATCGAGCCCGTTGGCCGGCTCGTCGAGCATCAGGACACCGGGGTTGCCGATCAGGGCGGTCGCGATCCCGAGCCGCTGCCGCATGCCGAGGGAGTAGTTGCCGACGCGGCGGTCGGCCTCGGCGGGGGTCAGGCTGACCAGGTCGAGCATCTCCTCGACCCGGCGGCCGGGGAGGCCCAGCATCTGCTGGACGATTGTGAGGATCTCGCGGCCGGTGCGGCCGGCGTGCTGGGCCGAGGCGTCGAGCATCACGCCGATCTCCCGGCCCGGGTTGGCCAGCTCCGCGAACGGGCGGCCGGCGACCGTCGAGGAGCCCGAGGAGGGCTTCGTCAGGCCGACGACCATGCGCATCGTGGTGGACTTGCCGGCGCCGTTGGGACCGAGGAAGCCGGTGACCCGGCCGGGGCGGGCGACGAAGCTGACACCGTCCACCACGGTGGTGCGGCCGTACTTCTTGGTGAGTGAGTCGATGGTGATCATGGGGTTCCTCCGTGATCTCGGGGACGTTCCTTGGGGACACTTCGACGCTAGGTACGACGGGCCCTGCTGGCGTCGTCGCGAGGTCGTGATGCACCTACGACGCGTGGCGCAGGCGGGGTCCTCCGGAGGTAGGACCCGGGCGCTCAGGCCTCGTCGAAGAGGCCGGTCTGGTAGGCGAGGACGATCGCCTGGGCGCGGTCACGCAGGTCCAGCTTCTGCAGCAGCCGGGTGACGTGGGTCTTGACGGTGGTGTCGCTGATGAAGAGCTCCGCGCCGATCTCGGCGTTGGAGAGGCCGCGGGTGATCAGGCGGAGGACCTCCAGCTCGCGGGGGGTCAGGTCCGCGACCGCCGCGGGCGGGGCCTGGCGTCGTACGGTCGCGAAGCGCCGGATGACCCTGCGGGTCACGCTCGGCGACAGCAGCGCCTCGCCCGCGGCGATGGTGCGCACCGCTCCGAGGAGCTGCTCGGGTGGCTCGTCCTTGAGGACGAAACCGCTCGCTCCCGCGCGCAGGGCCTCGAAGACGTAGTCGTCGAGGTCGAACGTGGTGAGGACCAGGACGCGGGCGTCGGTGTCGGTGGCCAGGATGCGCCGGGTGGCCTCGAGGCCGTCCATCTCGGGCATCCGGATGTCCATCAGGATGACGTCGGGCCGGAAGCGCGCCGCCTGGGCGACGGCGTCGCGGCCGTTGCTGGCCTCGGCCACCACCTCGATGTCCGGCTCGTCGGCCAGGAGCAGGTGGAAGCCCGCGCGCACCATGGTCTGGTCGTCGACGACCATCACGCGGATCGTCATGCGCCACCTCCCAGCGGCAGGCGCGCCCGCACGAGGAAGCCGCCGCCCGGTGCGGGACCGGCGTCGAGGTCGCCGTCGAAGAGCTTGACCCGTTCGCGGATGCCGACCAGGCCGTGCCCGCCGCCCCCGTCGACCGTCGGGCGGGCGCCGTTGCTGCCGTGGTCGTGCACCTGCAGGTTCAGCTCCGAGGGGGCGTACGTCACCACCACGTCGGCGCGGTCCGCGCCCGAGTGCTTGAGGCTGTTGGTCAGTGCCTCCTGGACGATGCGGTACGCCGAGAGGTCCAGGCCGCGGGGGAGGGGGACGCGGTCGCCCCGCACCTCGACCCGCACCTCGAGCCCCGCCGCCCCGACGTCGCGGACGAGCCGGTCGAGGTCGTCCAGACCGGGGCTCGGCGCCAGCTCGGGGCCGTCCTCGTCGTCGCGCATCGCGGCCAGCAGCCGTCGCATCTCGGCCAGCGCCGTACGCCCCGCCTCCTCGACGTTGCGCAGGGCCTCGCGGTCGGCGGCAGCCTCCTCCGGCATCCGGTGCCGGACGGCGCCCACCTGCAGCACGATCACGCTCACCGCGTGGGCGACGACGTCGTGCAGCTCACGGGCGATCCGGCCGCGCTCCTCGGCCACCGCCACCCGGGCCGCGGCCTCCCGCTCCAGCTCGGCGACACGGGCACGCTCCTCTGCTGCCTCGGTGCGTTCCGTGCGTTCGCGCAGGGACCACCCGACCAGCCAGCCCAGGGCGAACATCACCGGGACCGAGATCATGTCGTCGGTCGTGGAGCCCGGCCCGTTGCGCACCACCGTCAGCGAGCTCGCCAGCGCGATCACCAGTCCGATGCGGGACAGCGACGCGTTCCGCACGGTGCCCAGCAGCACGGCGGCGCCCATCCCCGCGACGAGGATGCCTGCGCCGTTGACGATCAGCTGCCCGTCCACGAACGAGAGCGCGGCGCACACCAGCCACGTCGCGGCCGGCGCCGCGAAGGGGAAGCGCCGGCGGGCCAGCAGGACGAGCACCGACATCGTGATCCCGACGAGCTCGATCACGAACAGCAGCCCGTCGGGGTTCTCCAGGTCGTCGCGCAGCAGGGTCCCCACCGCGGTGACCACCGCGGTGATGACGACCAGGAGGTCGAGACCATGCCTGGCGAGGAGTGCCCGCGCTCGGCTCACCTCGTCACGGTACGACGCCCGCGACCCTGCTGCGTCCACAGAAAGTAGGACCCCTGCTCGTCGCCAGGTGCCGCCCACGCCGCGGCCTTCCGACGACGCGCGGCGGTCCGCCCGCGCCTAGCGTCGGAGACGTCGACAGGTCGTCGACCACAGACTTCGGAGGACAGAACCATGGACATCGAGCTCGAGACCGGAACCTATGTCCGATCCGCACCGCGCCGCCACAACGGCTACTCGGCGGGCGACTTCAGCCAGACCGCGCCCATGTCGTCGGAGCAGCTGCGCTGGGTGACCGAGCAGTGCCGCCCGAGGTGGCCGGGCTCGCCCTGACCAGGTCTCCCGCCCCGCCGGCGGTAGTCCAGTGGGAAGTGGCTGGATCTGCCGCCCGATGTCGACCGTTGGCCACTGGACCACCCCGACGGCGGGTCGGACGCGGGGCCCTGTGGATGCGGCGGTGCAGTCGTCGGTGGCGGTTGGTAGACAGGTGCCATGACGACTGCGACCGGCGTGACCGACGACGTACGCCTCTCCGCCCGGGAGGCGGCCGAGCGTCACCTCCGCGCTCTGGTTGGTCGCGACGACGCCGTGCTGCGGGAGGACCAGTGGGCCGCCATCGAGGCGCTGGCCGTCGACCGCAGGCGTGCCCTGGTCGTCCAGCGCACCGGGTGGGGCAAGTCGGCTGTCTACTTCGTCGCCACCAAGCTGCTGCGCGAGGCCGGGGCCGGGCCGACCGTGATCGTCAGCCCGCTGCTCGCCCTCATGCGCAACCAGATCGCGGCCGCGGAGCGGGCGGGCATCCGGGCGGTGACGATCAACTCCACCAACATCGACCAGTGGCAGCCGATCCACGACCAGATCCACGCCGGTGAGGTCGACGTCCTGCTCGTCAGCCCCGAGCGGCTCAACAACCCCGGGTTCCGCGACGAGGTGCTACCGCGGTTGGCGGCGACCTGCGGACTCCTGGTCGTCGACGAGGCCCACTGCATCTCCGACTGGGGCCACGACTTCCGCCCCGACTACCGGCGGCTCCGCACGCTGCTGGCCGAGCTGCCGTCCGGCATCCCCGTCCTGGCGACGACCGCGACCGCCAACGCCCGGGTGACCGACGACGTCGCCGAGCAGCTCGGCGTGCACGCCGACGGCTCGTCCGACGCAGCTGTCCTCGTCCAGCGCGGCACCCTCGACCGCGAGTCGCTCCGCCTCGGTGTCGTCCAGCTCAAGACACCCGAGCAGCGGCTCGCGTGGCTGGCCGACCACCTCGCCGAGCAGCCCGGGTCCGGCATCGTCTACTGCCTCACCGTCGCGGCCACGCAGGAGGTTGCCGGCTACCTCCGCGACCGCGGTCTCGAGGTGGCGGCGTACTCCGGCCAGACCGAGGCCGACGAGCGGCACGGCCTCGAGCAGGCGCTCGTCGACGGCCGGGTCAAGGCACTGATCGCCACCAGCGCCCTCGGCATGGGCTTCGACGCGAGCCTGGGCTTCGTCATCAACCTCGGCGCGCCGTCCTCGCCGGTGGCCTACTACCAGCAGGTCGGCCGCGCCGGCCGCGGCACCGACGACGCGACCGTGGTGCTGCTGCCGCAGATCGAGGACCGCGACATCTGGGCCTACTTCGCCTCGCTCGGCTTCCCCCGCGAGGAGCAGGTGCGCGAGACGCTGGCCGCCCTCGCCGGGTCCGACCGCCCGATGTCGACCGCGACGCTCGAGACCAGGGTCGAGCTCGGCCGCAACCGGCTCGAGTCGATGCTCAAGGTGCTCGACGTCGACGGCGCGGTCCAGCGGGTGCAGGGCGGCTGGGTCGCGACCGGACGTCCCTGGGACTACGACGCCGAGCGCTACGCCCGGGTCGCCGAGGCCCGCGAGCGCGAGCAGCAGGCGATGCTCGGCTACCTCACGACCACCGAGTGCCGGATGCGCTACCTCCGCGAGCAGCTCGACGACCCCGA
>DATIAJ010000237.1:0-5319 GCA_035458105.1 Nocardioides sp.
GGCGCGCGCCTCGGGGGAGGCGTACATCGGCGCCGGTCGGCCGACGTGCGCCCCGTGCAGCACGCCGGCGAGGCCCTCGCCGTTGAGCGCGAGGTGGGCCACCACGTGCGCCCGCGTCCAGCCGGGGAGTTGGGACGGCTCGGCATACTGGGACTCGGAGAGCGCGTCGACCGTGCGGACGAGCGCTCGATCGGCTCGGGCGATGGTGTCCGGGTCGGGTCTCGGGACGTCGATCACCCGCCCATCGTGCCACCTCGGGCGTCACCCCACCCTCCACCCTGCCGGGTGGACGATGGGCCCGCTGTCGGTGCTGCGTGAGAGGGTGGATCGGTGCGTCGGCTTGCGCGCGACGCCGCTCCGGGACGAACATGTGTTCGACTCCGTCCCCATCAGATCGTCACCGCCAAGACGAGGACCCAGAACGAGGACCACTGTGGCCGACCAGCTCATCATCCGGGGCGCCCGGGAGCACAACCTCAAGGACGTCTCCCTCGACCTCCCGCGTGACTCGCTCATCGTCTTCACGGGCCTGTCGGGCTCGGGCAAGTCGAGCCTCGCCTTCGACACGATCTTCGCCGAGGGCCAGCGACGCTACGTCGAGTCCCTCTCGGCCTACGCCCGCCAGTTCCTCGGGCAGATGGACAAGCCCGACGTCGACTTCATCGAGGGCCTGAGCCCTGCGGTCAGCATCGACCAGAAGTCCACCTCGAAGAACCCGCGCTCCACGGTCGGCACGATCACCGAGGTCTACGACTACCTCCGCCTGCTCTACGCCCGCGCCGGCCGTGCCCACTGCCCGACCTGCGGTGCGCCGATCGAGCGCCAGACCCCGCAGCAGATCGTCGACCGCATCCTCGCGCTCGAGGAGGGCCGGCGCTTCCAGGTGCTGGCGCCGGTGATCCGCGGCCGCAAGGGCGAGTACGTCGAGCTGTTCCGGCAGCTGCAGCAGCAGGGTTTCAGCCGGGCGCGCGTCGACGGCCAGACCCACACCCTCGACGACCCGCCGACCCTCGACAAGAAGCTCAAGCACACCATCGAGGTCGTCGTCGACCGCCTCGCGGTCAAGGAGTCGTCCAAGCGTCGCCTCACCGACTCGGTCGAGACCGCGCTCGGCCTCGCCGGCGGCCTGGTGGTCTTCGACTTCGTCGACCTCGACGCCAAGGACCCCGGGCGCGAGATGAAGTTCTCGGAGAAGATGGCGTGCCCCAACGACCACACCATCGACACCGACGACCTCGAGCCGCGCTCGTTCTCGTTCAACTCGCCCTTCGGTGCGTGCCCGGTCTGCTCTGGCCTCGGCACCCGGATGGAGGTCGACCCGGAGCTGGTCGTCCCCGACCCCGGCGCCACCCTCGGCGAGGGGGCGATCGCGCCGTGGAGCGGGGCCCACGTCGCCGACTACTTCCTCCGCCTCGTCAACGCGCTCGGCGAGGAGCTCGGCTTCGACCTCAACACCCCGTGGGACCAGCTGACGCCCAAGGCGCGCACCTCCCTGCTCGAGGGCCACAAGACCAAGGTCCACGTCGTCACCAAGAACCGCTACGGCCGCCAGCGCGCCTACTACGCCGCCTTCGAGGGCGTCCGCCCCTACGTCGAGCGCCGCCACCGCGAGGCCGAGTCCGACACCAGTCGCGAGCGGTTCGAGGGCTTCATGCGCGAGGTGCCGTGCCCGGCGTGCCGCGGCTCCCGCCTCAAGCCGGTCTCGGTGTCGGTCACGCTGGGAGCCCGGGACCAGGGCGGCAAGAACATCGCCGAGGTCTGTGCGCTGCCGATCAACGAGGCCGCCCACTACCTCCGCACCGTCGACCTCTCCGTCCGCGAGCGCCAGATCGGCGAGCGGGTGCTCAAGGAGATCCAGGAGCGTCTGCAGTTCCTGCTCGACGTCGGCCTCGACTACCTCTCCCTCGACCGGCCCAGCGGCTCGCTCTCCGGCGGTGAGGCCCAGCGCATCCGCCTCGCCACGCAGATCGGCGCCGGCCTCGTCGGCGTGCTCTACGTCCTCGACGAGCCCTCGATCGGCCTCCACCAGCGCGACAACAAGCGTCTCATCGAGACGCTGCTGCGGCTCAAGGAGCTCGGCAACACCCTGATCGTGGTGGAGCACGACGAGGACACCGTCCGGGTCGCCGACTGGGTGGTCGACATCGGTCCCGGCGCCGGCGAGCACGGCGGCCAGGTGGTCCACTCCGGCACGGTCGAGGACCTGCTCACCCACCCCGACTCGATGACCGGCCAGTACCTCAGCGGTCGCCGCGAGATCCCCGTCCCGGCGGTGCGCCGTCCGCGCACCAAGGGCCGCGAGCTCACGGTCCACGGAGCCCGCGAGCACAACCTGCAGGACGTCGACGTCAGCTTCCCGCTCGGCGTCTTCACCGCCGTCACCGGCGTCTCGGGCTCCGGCAAGTCGACGCTGGTCAACGACATCCTCTACACCTCGCTGGCCAAGCAGATCTACAACGCCCGCACCGTCCCCGGCCGGCACACCAAGATCACCGGCCTCGAGCACGTCGACAAGGTGATCCACGTCGACCAGTCGCCGATCGGTCGCACCCCGCGGTCCAACCCGGCGACCTACACCGGCGTCTTCGACCACGTCCGCAAGCTCTTCGCCTCCACCCCGGAGGCCAAGATGCGTGGCTACCTGCAGGGCCGCTTCTCCTTCAACGTCAAGGGTGGTCGCTGCGAGGCCTGCTCCGGTGACGGCACGATCAAGATCGAGATGAACTTCCTCCCGGACGTCTACGTCCCGTGCGAGGTGTGCCACGGCGCGCGCTACAACCGCGAGACGCTCGAGGTCCACTACAAGGGCAAGACCATCGCCGAGGTGCTCGACATGCCGATCGAGGAGGCCGCCGAGTTCTTCGCCGCGGTGCCCGCGATCTCCCGCCACATGAAGACGCTGGAGGAGGTCGGCCTCGGCTACGTCCGCCTCGGGCAGCCGGCGACGACGCTCTCCGGCGGCGAGGCGCAGCGCGTCAAGCTCGCCAGCGAGCTGCAGAAGCGCTCCACCGGCCGCACCGTCTACGTCCTCGACGAGCCGACGACCGGCCTCCACTTCGAGGACATCCGCAAGCTGCTGGGCGTGCTGTCGAGCCTCGTCGACAAGGGCAACTCGGTCCTGGTGATCGAGCACAACCTCGACGTCATCAAGACCGCCGACTGGATCATCGACATGGGCCCCGAGGGCGGGTCGCGCGGCGGCACGGTGGTCGCCGAGGGCACGCCGGAGGAGGTCGCCGCGGTCGCGGAGAGCCACACCGGCTCGTTCCTCGCGCCGATCCTCGAGGGTCGGGGTGCCCAGCAGCCGGGTGCGCCCCGGCGGCAGGCGGTGGTGGCCGCGAAGTCGACGCCGGCGAGGAAGACCGCGACCAAGCGCGCGCCGGCGAGGAAGGCCGCCGCGAAGAAGGCTGCCGCGAAGAAGGCTGCCGCGAAGAAGGCACCGGCGAAGAAGAAGTCGTCCTGACGTATCAGGCTCCTCACAGGTCGGCTGGCTAGGGTCGGTCCATGACCGCCATCAACAGACGTCGCGCCCTGACCGGATCGGCGGCGATCGCCGTCGGTGTCCCCGTCCTCGCCGCCTGCGGGTCGGACGACGACTCGCCGGGCTCCGGGGCCACCGAGTCGAGCTCCCCGTCGCCGAGCGACGAGTCGCCGTCCGAGCCCAGCGCGGACGGCACCGAGACCCCGAGCGGTGGCGCGGCGCTGGCGAGCGCGGGCGACGTACCCGTCGGCGGGTGCTTCGTCGCGACCGCCGCGAAGGTCGTGGTGACGCAGCCGACCGAGGGCGACTTCAAGGCGTTCTCGGCCGTGTGCACCCACCAGGGCTGCCTCGTCGAGTCCAGCGGCGACGGCGAGATCCCGTGCCCGTGCCACGGCAGTCGCTTCTCCCTCGAGGACGGCTCGCCGGTCTCCGGTCCGGCGACGGCCGCCCTCGCGCCGGTCGAGATCACGGTGGACGGCGACTCGATCACCCAGGCCTGAGGTCTCCGCGCCGCTGTCGGGGGCCGCCCGTAGGGTTGCCGGGTGGCAAGCCCGAGCTCCTATCGACCTGCTCCGGGGTCGATCCCGACCAAGCCGGGGGTCTACCGCTTCCGCGACGCCAAGGGCCGCGTGATCTACGTCGGCAAGGCCAAGAGCCTGCGCCCGCGGCTGTCGTCGTACTTCCAGGACATCGGCAACCTGCACCCGCGCACGGCCTCGATGGTCACCACCGGCGCCAGCGTCGAGTGGACGGTCGTCGACACCGAGGTCGAGGCGCTGCAGCTGGAGTACAGCTGGATCAAGGAGTTCGACCCGCGGTTCAACGTCAAGTACCGCGACGACAAGTCCTACCCCTGGCTGGCGGTCACGGTCGGCGACGAGTTCCCGCGGGTGATGGTCGGTCGCGGCGCCAAGCGCAAGGGCACCCGTTACTTCGGCCCCTACAGCCACGCCTGGGCGATCCGCGAGACGGTCGACCAGCTCCTGCGAGTGTTCCCGATGCGCTCCTGCAGCAACGGTGTCTTCAAGCGCTCGGCCCAGATCGGGCGTCCCTGCCTGCTGGGCTACATCGACAAGTGCGCGGCCCCGTGCGTCGGCAACGTCACGCCCGAGGAGCACCGCGCGATCGTCGACGACTTCTGCGACTTCATGGCCGGCAACACGACCGCCTTCACCCGGCGCATCGAGCGGGAGATGTACGCCGCCTCCGAGGCGCTCGACTTCGAGAAGGCCGCCCGGCTGCGTGACGACCTCGGTGCGCTGACCAAGGCGCTGGAGAAGCAGGCCGTGGTGCTCGGCGACGGCACCGACGCCGACGTCATCGCCCTGGCCGAGGACCCGCTCGAGGTGGCCGTCCAGATCTTCTACGTCCGAGGCGGGCGCATCCGTGGCCAGCGGGGCTGGGTCGCCGACCGCTCGGACGACAGCGAGACCCCCGGGCTGGTCCAGGAGTTCCTGCTCCAGCTCTACGGCGGCGTCGGTGTCGACGAGGTGGGGGACTCGATCCCGCGCGAGGTGCTGGTCCCGGCCCTGCCGCCCGACCGGGAGGTGCTCGAGCAGCTGCTCACCGAGCGGCGCGGCAGCAAGGTCGCCATCCGGGTGCCGCAGCGCGGCGACAAGCGCGACCTGCAGCAGACCGTCGCCTCCAACGCCGCCCAGGCGCTGGCGCTCCACAAGACCAAGCGGGCCAGCGACCTCACCACCCGCAACCGCGCGCTGGAGGAGATCCAGACGTCGCTCGGGCTCGACGAGGTGCCGCTGCGCATCGAGTGCTACGACGTGTCCAACCTGCAGGGCACCGAGGTCGTCGCCTCGATGGTCGTCTTCGAGGACGGCCTG
>DATIAJ010000238.1:0-3257 GCA_035458105.1 Nocardioides sp.
CGGCATGCAGAGACCGGAGGCGTAGTTGGTGAGCCGGACGTAGCGGCCGAGCTCCTTCGACGTCTCGTCGAGCGCCGCGCGCATCAGGCGGAAGTTCTCCTGGGTCGCGTAGGTGCCCGCGAACCCCTCGCGCGTCGCACCCTCGGGCACGAAGTCGAGCAGGGACTGCCCGGTGGAGCGGATCACCGCGATGACGTCGGCGCCCTCGCGCGCGGCGGCCTGCGCCTGTGGGATGTCCTCGTGGATGTCGCCGGTCGCGACGATGAGGTAGATCCACGGCTTGCTCGGGGCGTCACCGACCTTCGCGATCATCCGCTCGCGGGCAGTCCGCTGCCGGTCGATCTGCTTGATGCCCGCGCCCACCGCCTTGCGGGCGGCAGCGCCGGCGCGTGTCGCGTCCCGGCCCTCGGGCACCCGGAACGTGACCGAGCCGGCCGCGGCCTTCTGGGCCAGGGTGAGCAGGTCGTCACCCTCGCCGCGGACCAGGGCGTCCCACACCGGCAGGCTGACGCCGTGCTCGAGCCCGACGTCGGCGCGTACGACGTCGGCGAGCCGGTTGACCCACGGCGTGCCGTCGGGGTCGGCACCGCCGAGGCCGGCGAGGCGCAGCGTGGCGCGCTCGACGCTGACGGTGGTGTGGCGCTGCGCGAGGTCGACGATCGGCTTGCCGACCTGCCGGGCGAGGGTGCGTGCGCGGCGTACGTCGGCGCGGTCGATGCCCAGCGCACTGCTGCTGCGAGATGTGGCGCGCGCCATGTCAGAGCCTCCGCTCGAAGAGGGCGCGAACGCCCGGGTCGCTGCGCAGCAGCTCCATGGCGTGCGCGGCGTGGCCCGGGACGTAGCCGTTGCCGACGAGCATCCGCACGTCGGCGGCCAGCCCCTCGGCGCCGAGGGCCGCGGCGCTGAAGCTGGTGGCCATGGAGAAGAAGATGACGGTGCCGCCCTCGGCGGTGGCCAGGATCGCGCCACCCTCGCAACCGGGGACGTCGACGCAGACGACGGTCACGTCAGCCGGTCCACCGGCCGCGGTGACCGCGTCGCGCAGGGCGACGGGGTCGCGGGCATCGGCGATCGCCACCGCGTCGGCGAGACCCGCGCCCGCGAGCAGGTCGTGCTCGTCCTGGTGGGGCACGACGCCGATGGTGCGGGCGGCCCCGGCCCGGCGGGCCGCGGCCAGGCTGAGGGAGCCGGACTTCCCGGCGCCGCCGATCACGGCGACCGTCGGGGCGTGCCCGCGGGCGACGTACTCCTCCACGACGCGCGCGGTGAGCGCCGGGGCGCCGCAGACGTCCATCACGCTCAGCGAGAGCGCCGGGTCGAGGTCGTCGGGGATGACGGCGGCGATCGAGCGGCCGAAGAGGATCGCGTAGCCGTCGCACGGGACCTGCTCGCTGCTGCCGTCCCAGCGGGCCAGGTCGTCCTCGATGACGAGCGGGGTCAGCGTGAGGCTGACCAGGGTCGCGACCCGGTCCCCCACCGCGAGGCCGAGGGGCGACTCGGGGCCGACCTCCTCGACGGTGCCGACGAGCATGCCGCCGGAACCGGTCACGGGGTTCTGCATCTTGCCCCGGGTGCCGACGATGTCGAGCACCTCTGCGCGGACGGCGTCGGGGTGCTTCTCGCCGTACTTCGTGTGCGCACGCTCGAGCTGGCGGAACGACGCGGCGTCGAGGTTGAGCCGCTCGACCCGGATGCGCACCTCGTCGGGCCACAGCTCGGCGCGCGTGTCGAGGCGCTGCGCGGCCTGGGGCAGGACGGCACGGTCGTCGAGGACGCGGTGCAGGCCGGTCGGATCACTGGTGCGGACGTCCGCCTGGATGTCCGAGGAGGTGTTCATGCAGGGCATCCTTCTAGGTTCACCGTCGAGAACCGGAAATCTTGCGGCGTGGCATTGGACTGGCCGCATGTTCTCCACGTACTCTCCCAGATGTGTCGCCGCACACACAACCGGCGCGCCGCACTGCCGCTTGCAAGGAGACCCCATGAGCATCGAGACCGCCACCGCGCTGGAGGGGGCACTCGCCACCGGCCAGCCCTATCCCTACCAGCGGGTCGAGCTCGTCGAGCCCGACTGGACCAGGTTCCCCGGCTGGGCCGACGTGAGCGCTGCGGACTGGGCCTCGGTCCAGTGGCAGCGTGCGCACTGCATCAAGAACCTCAAGCAGCTGCGCGAGCTGATGGGCGACCTGCTCGACGAGCGCTTCTACGCCGACCTCGAGCGCGACCAGGCCGAGCGGGCCACGATGTCGATGCTGGTCCCGCCGCAGATGATGAACACGATGGTGCCGACGGCGACGCCCGCCGGTGCGGGCTCGCTCACCGAGGCGTTCTACGCCGACCCGGTGCGCCACTACATGATCCCGGTCTTCAGCGACCGGCGCACCGACTGGCCCTCCCACCCGCACGCAGCGCGCGACTCGCTCCACGAGCACGACATGTGGGCCACCGAGGGCCTCACCCACCGCTACCCCACCAAGGTGCTCGCCGAGCTGCTGCCGACCTGCCCGCAGTACTGCGGCCACTGCACCCGCATGGACCTCGTCGGCAACTCGACGGTCGTGATCGACAAGCTCAAGTTCGCCGGCAAGCCCAACGACCGCCTCGGCGACATGCTCGACTACCTGCGTCGTACGCCGTCGGTGCGCGACGTCGTGGTCTCCGGCGGCGACGTCGCCAACATGCCGTGGCCCCGCCTGGAGGCCTTCCTCCTGTCGGTGCTCGAGGTCGACAACATCCGCGACATCCGCCTCGCCACCAAGGCCCTGATCGGCCTGCCGCAGCACTGGCTGCAGCCCGACGTGGTCGAGGGTGTCGCCCGCGTGTCGGCGGTCGCCCGCTCGCGCGGCGTCTCGCTGGCGATGCACACCCACGCCAACCACGCGAACTCCGTGACGCCGATCGTCGCCGAGGCCTCGCGCGCGATGCTCGACGCCGGCCTGCGCGACGTACGCAACCAGGGGGTGCTGCTCAACGGCGTCAACGCCGACCCGCACGCCCTGCTCGACCTGTGCTTCCGCCTGCTCGACGGCGCGCAGATCATGCCCTACTACTTCTACATGTGCGACATGATCCCGTTCTCGGAGCACTGGCGGGTCTCGCTCGCCGACGCGCAGCGGCTCCAGCACCACATCATGGGCTACCTGCCGGGCTTCGCGACGCCGCGCATCGTGTGCGACGTGCCGTTCGTCGGCAAGCGCTGGGTGCACCAGAACGCCGACTACGACACCGAGCACGGCATCTCCTACTGGACGAAGAAC
>DATIAJ010000239.1:0-5301 GCA_035458105.1 Nocardioides sp.
GCTGTTGTGGGTGAAGCTCTCGAGCTGGGCCGAGAGGCCCGATCGGGCCCGGTCCATCTCCGAGGCGACCAGCTCGTCCGTGAGCTCCCGGCCCGCGGCGACCTGCTCGTCGCCCACGTGCACCGCTCCCCCGTCGACCCGCACCGCGACACCGTCCCGGACCCGGTCGAAGACCTCCGGTCCGACGCTGTCCACCACCGCGAGGCCGGCGTCGACGAGCAGTGCGGGCCCGAGGTTGGGGTAGCGGCCGGAGATCATCGGGCTGGCGTTGACGACCGCCACCACGCCGGCGTCGACGAGCGTCTGGGCCGTGGCCCGGTCCATGTCGAGGTGGTCGAGGACGGCGACGTCGCCTGCGTGCAGGCGGCCGAGGACGCTTGCCGTACGACGGTGGACCCGGGCGGGACCGTGCACACCAGGGAGGGCGGGGGCTTGGCGGGGGCGGACTGCGAACTTCATGACCGCGCCATGGTGTCAGCCGCGGGTGGGCCTCTCGGGGAGGCACGCCCGCTCGGGCGCGGCGGCGTCGAGCAGCTCGCGCGCGTGGGCCCGGGCGCTGTCGGAGTCCTCGACGCCGGCGAGCATGCGCGACAGCTCGCGCTCGCGGTCGTCGTCGGTGAGCGAGACGAGCCCCGACGTCGTGACCGTGCCGTTGCTGGACTTGTGCACGACCACGTGCCGGTCGGCGTACGCCGCCACCTGGGGCAGGTGGGTCACGACCAGGACCTGCGAGGAGCGGGCGAGGGCCGCCAGCCGGCGGCCCACCTCGATCGCGGCCTTGCCGCCGACCCCGGCGTCGACCTCGTCGAACACGAACGTCGGGACGGACCCGGTCTCGGCCAGGGACACCTCGAGGGCGAGCATGACGCGGGAGAGCTCGCCGCCCGACGCGCCCTTGTGCAGGGGGCGGGCATCGGCGCCGGTGTTGGCCGCGAGCAGGAACTCCACGTCGTCGATGCCGTGGGACCCTGCGCGCACCCACCGGCCGTCGACGAGCAGCTGGGGCCCGGCGGGCGTCTCGGGGGCCGGGGTGTCCTGCTGGCTCACCGCGATGGTGACGGTGGCGTGGGGCATCGCCAGCGACGTGAGCTCGTCGCTGACCGCGGCGCCGAGCCGGTGCGCCGCCTCCTGCCGCTGGGCGCTGAGGGTGCCGGCGAGGTCTCCGAGCTCGCTCCGGATGCGGTCGCGGCGTGCCTCCAGCTCGGCGATGTGGCCGTCGGTGTCCTCGAGGTCGAGCAGACGCTTCGCGCCGTCCTCGGCCCAGGCGAGCACCTCGTCGATCGTCTCGCCGTACTTCCGCGTCAACGCCGTCAGCGCCGCTCGGCGCTCCGACACGGCGGCCAGTCGAGCGGGGTCGGTGTCGAGGGAGGCGGCGTAGGACGCGACGTCGCCGGCGATGTCCACCAGCAGGTGGCCGAGCTCGGCGAGCCGGTCGGCCAGCTCACCCGCGACGGGGTCGTGCTCGCGCACGCCCTCGAGTGCCTGCCGGGCCGTCACCGTGGTGCCGAGTGCGTCGGGCGCGCCCTCCTCGCTGGACAGCGCCTCGCGGGCCGTCTCGGCCGCGGTGCGCAGCGTGTCGGCGAACCCGAGGCGGGTCTCCTCCGCAGCGAGCTCCGCGTCCTCCCCGGGCTGGGGGTCGACGGTCTCGACCTCGCCGAGGCCGAACCTCAGCTGGTCCGCTTCGCGGGCGCGCTCGCGAGCGGAGCCGACGACCTCGGCCAGCGTCCGCTCGGTCACCACCAGCTCGGCCCACAGCTCGCCGTACGACGTCGCGGTCGCGGCCAGCGGGTCGCCGCCGAACCGGTCGAGCGCCGCACGCTGCGCACCGGAGCGGAGCAAGCGGTGCTGGTCGGACTGGCCGTGCACCGCCACGAGGGGCTCGGCCACGTCGGCCAGCGTGGTCACCGGCACCGACGCACCGCCGACCCACGCGCGCGAGCGCCCCTGGACGGCGACGTTGCGTGCGAGGACGACCTGGTCGTCCTCGACCTCGCCGCCGGCGTCCTCGACGGCGCCGCGGAACCCGTCGAGGTCTCGGGCTGAGACGACACCTTCGACGCGGGCCTGCTTGGCCCCCGAGCGCACCGCACCCGAGTCGGCACGCCCGCCGAGGAGCAGCCCGAGCGCGGTCACGACCATGGTCTTGCCTGCGCCCGTCTCACCCGTGATGACCGTCAGGCCCGGCCCGAGCTCCAACGTGGAGGACTCGATGACACCGAGCTGGCTGATCCGGAGCTCCTCAAGCATCGGTGTCCCCGTTGTCCCGGCGTCGGCGCTCGGCGGCGCCGCGCCATCCCTCGACGGGCAGGTCGAACTTCGCCACCAGCCGGTCGGTGAACGGCGCGTGGTGCAGCCGCACCAGCCTCACCGGCCGGGCGCCACGGCGCACCTCGATGCGGGCGCCCGGAGGCAGGTCCACGGTCCGCCGGCCGTCGCACCACAGCACGCCGGACCCCTCGGTGTTGGAGAGCACCTCGACGGCGAGCACCGAGGTGGGCGCGACCACCATCGGGCGGGCGAACAGCGCGTGCGCGCTCAGCGGGACCATGAGGAGGGCCTCGACCTCGGGCCACACCACCGGTCCGCCGGCGCTGAAGTTGTAGGCGGTCGACCCCGTCGGGGTGGCGCACACGACGCCGTCGCAGCCCCAGCGCGACAGCGGGCGGCCGTCGACCTCGACGACGACCTCGAGCATGCGCTCGCGCGCGGCCTTCTCCACGCTCGCCTCGTTGAGGGCGAAGGTCGAGAAGCGGACCTCCTTGCCCACGAGCACGCACACGTCGAGGGTGAGGCGGTCTTCTGCGGTGTAGTCGCGGCCGACGATGGCGGCGATGGTGGACTCGACGTCCTCCTGCTCGGCCTCGGCCAGGAACCCGACGTGGCCGAGGTTGACGCCCAGCAGCGGCGTGCTCGTCGCGTGGGTCAGCTCCGCCGCGCGGAGGATCGAGCCGTCACCTCCGATGACCAGCACCAGCTCGCAGCCCTCACCGGGCGTGTCGTCGGGATGAGTGGTCTCGACCAGGCCGTCGATGTCAGTCAACCCGAGGTCGGCCGCCTCGTCGGCGAGCAGTCGTACGGCGATCCCGTGGGCGGTCAGGCTCTGGACGCAGGCCCGGGCCACCTCTCGCACCTCGGCCCGGCCGGTGTGGGCGAGCACCAGGACGCGGCGCTGGGGGCTCGGGGTGCTCACGGGTCCACCCTCTCACCCGCCACCCCCAGCGCCCCGGCGCGCTCGACCTCGGCGCGGATCTCGTCCGCTCCGATCGAGGCCGGGCCACGGCGCAGCAGGAGGAAGAACTCGACGTTGCCGGACGGTCCGGGCAGCGGGCTCACGGTGACGGCCACGGCGCCCCAGCCGCGGTCGGCGGCGAGGTCGGCGATCGTGGTGACCGCCTCGGAGCGCAGCGCGAGATCGCGTACGACGCCCCCCTTGCCGACGCGCGCCTTGCCGACCTCGAACTGCGGCTTCACCATCAGCGCGAGCTCGCCGTCGTCCCGCGTCACGGACAGCAGCGGGTCGAGCACGAGGGCGAGGGAGATGAAGGAGAGGTCGCCCACGACGAGGTCGACCGGCTCACCGATGACGTCCAGGGTGAGCTCGCGGATGTTGGTGCGGTCGTGCACCTGCACCCGGTCGTCGCTCTGCAACGACCACGCCAGCTGGCCGTAACCGACGTCCACCGCCACCACCTCCCGCGCCCCGGCTCGCAGCAGGACGTCGGTGAACCCGCCCGTGGACGCGCCGGCGTCGAGGCACCGCTTCCCCTCGACGCTCACACCGTGGTCGGCGAACGCCGCCAGGGCCCCGGCCAGCTTGTGCCCGCCGCGGGACACGTAGTCCACGGACGTGGGGTCGTCCTTGACCACGATCGCGACGTCGGTGGTCACACCCGTCGCGGGCTTGGTGGCGGGCGCACCCGAGACCGTCACGCGGCCGGCGGCGACCAGCTCGCTGGCGTGGTCGCGCGAACGGGCCAGGCCGCGCCGCACGAGCTCCTGGTCCAGTCGCAGACGTCTGGGGGGCACCGGTCGCCTCAGTCGGCCCGGTGTTCGCTGGACGCGTCGGGCCGAGCATCGAGGGCTCGCCGCAGCTGTTCGTGGGCGCGCTCGAAGACCGCGACGTGCTCGGCCACCGGAGCCTCGGCCAGGGCCGCCACCTCGGCCAGCACGCGGTCGACCGCGTCGACGCCGGTCGGCTCGTGGTCGGGCAGCTCGCTCATGGCCGAGACCCTACTCGGCGCCCAGCCGTCGGACCGGCCCGGGCGGCTTCGTGTCGGAGACGTCGGCCGGGCTCCCCGTACGGTCGAGGTGGACCCAGCACGCCGTCGCCGCGACGCGCCACCAGTCACCGTCGCTGCCCGTCCCGGCGACCGCCAGACGGCCGTCGTCGACGGTCGCGGTCCAGCCGCCCAGCTCGACGGCGCCACCGGTGACGTCGGGCACCTGGTGCGGCTCGAACAGCCCGGCCACGGTCGGGGAGACGTACGTCGGCCGCAACGCAGGCGGCGCCGCGGCGAGCTCCTCCAGCCAGGTCACCCCGGTGAGCACCAGCAGGGACGGTGCGTCGATCGCGTGCGCGCCCTCGATGTCGGTGTCGAGGCGGTCGCCGACCATCAGCGGGCGGTCGCCACCCACCCGCAGGACGGTCTCCTCCATCAGCGGCCGTTCCGGCTTGCCTGCGACGATGACGTCGACGCCGGCGAAACCGGTGATCGTGCGCACCAGCACCCCGTGCCCGGGTGCGAGCCCGTAGGGCGTGGGGATCGTCAGGTCCGCGTTGCTCGCCACGTAGGGCAGCCCGTCGCGCACGAGCGTCGCGGCACGCATGATGTCCCGCCAGCGCACGTCCGGCCCGTAGCCGCTCGCCACGGCCACCGCACCGTCGGGGTCCTCGACCGGCTCGAGGCCCGCCTCCAGCAGCGCGACCCTCAGCCCCTCTCCTCCGAGGAGCAGCACCCGAGCGCCCTCACCGTGCTCCTCGGCCAGCAGCCGTGCCGCGGCCTGGGCCGACGTGACCACGTCGCCCGGCTCCGCGGTGACGCCGACCTTGGTCAGCTTGGCCGCCACCTGGTCGGGGGTGCGTGAGGCGTTGTTGGTCACGAAGGCGACGTGGCGTCCGGCCGCCCGCACCCGGTCGATCGCTCCGGCGACGCCATCGACCGCCTCGCCCCCGACGTAGACCACGCCGTCGAGGTCGAACATGACCAGGTCATGGGCCTCCACGAGGGGAGTCGTGGACTCCTCCAGCATGGTCCACCCCTTTCCGGATTGTGACGAGCGTCCCCCTACGATGCTCCGATG
>DATIAJ010000240.1:0-13355 GCA_035458105.1 Nocardioides sp.
CGAACCGCTGGTCCTCGGGCAGCCCGAGCCGCAGGTGCTCGGCGTCGGCGTCGGTGACCTCGCCGAACCAGACGAGCTGGTCGGTGGCCAGGTACTTCGCGGCGTCCTCCGAGGGGCGTACGTCGATGCTCACCGGCCAACCCAACCGCCCGGCGTGACGACCCGCAACCGGATAACCGGAGTGACTCGCTAGGGTCGGGACATGTTCGCCGTCTACGCCGAGTCCTTCTCCTCCGACGACCCGCTGAGCGGCCTGGTGGTGGGGGAGCGGCCGGCTCCCGAGGCGCCGGACGGGTGGGCGACAGTGAAGGTGAAGGCCGCCAGCCTCAACCACCACGACCTGTGGTCGCTGCGTGGTGTGGGACTGCGCGAGGAGTCGCTGCCGATGATCCTCGGCTGCGACGCCGCCGGCGTCGACGAGGACGGCAACGAGGTCGTCGTCCACGGCGTGGTCGGCGACCCCCGGTGGACCGGCGACGAGGCCGACGACCCGGGCCGGTCGCTGCTCTCCGAGCGCCACCAGGGCACCTTCGCCGACCAGGTCGTCGTGCCGCGTCGCAACCTCGTCCCCAAGCCTGCGTCGCTCTCCTTCGAGGAGGCCGCCTGCCTGCCCACCGCCTGGCTGACGGCCTACCGGATGCTCTTCGTCCAGGGCGCGTGCAAGCCCGGCGAGACGGTGCTCGTGCAGGGCGCCGGCGGTGGCGTCGCCACCGCGCTCATCACGCTGGGACGGGCGGCCGGGCTGACGATCCTCGCCACCAGCCGCGACGAGGCGAAGCGTGAGCGGGCCCGCGAGCTCGGCGCCCACGAGGTGTTCGAGTCGGGCGCCCGCCTGCCGGTCAAGGTGGACGCGGTGATGGAGACCGTCGGCCGGGCCACCTGGACCCATTCCATCCGCTCGCTGCGTCCTGGCGGTCGCATCGTCATCAGCGGCACGACGTCCGGCCCCAACGTCGACGACGCCGGCCTCACGCACGTGTTCTTCAAGCAGCTCTCGATCATCGGCTCGACGATGGGCACCCGCACGGAGCTCGACCTGCTCGTGAAGCTCCTCGACGCGACGGGCGCCCGGCCGCTCGTCGACCGGGCCATCCCGATGGAGCAGGCCCGCGACGGCTTCGCGGCGATGGCGGAGGGCGACGTCTTCGGCAAGATCGTCTTCACCCGATGAGCCACACGCACGTCCTCACCGGCGCGGGCTCGGGCATCGGGCTCGCCCTGGCCCGCCGCCTCGCCGAACGTGGCGACCGGCTGGTCCTGCTCGCCCGCAGCGACGCCCGCGCGGCAGCGCTGGCGCAGACGTTCCCGCAGGCGCAGCTCCTCGTGGCCGACCTCGCCGACCCCGGCACGCTCAACGGCATCGGGCGACAGGTGGACGGCCCCGTCGACTCGGTGCTCCACGTGGCCGGAGTCGTCGACCTGGCACCGGTGGAGCGCCTCCGGCTCGCCGAGTGGGAGGAGCAGATCACGGTCAACCTCACCGCACCCGCGGTGCTGTCGCGCGAGCTCCTGCCCCACGTGCGCGCCGCCCGCGGCACGGTGGTCTTCGTCAACTCCTCTGCCGGGCTGAGCGCCAGCGCCGAGTGGTCGGCGTACGCCGCCTCGAAGTTCGGCCTGCGTGCCTTCGCCGACGCGCTGCGGGCCGAGGAGGTCGAGCACGGCGTGCGGGTCAGCACCGTCTACCCCAGCCGCACCGCGACCCCGATGCAGGAGAAGGTGCACGAGCAGGAGGGTCGCACCTACGACGCCTCGCGCTGGATCAGCCCGGAGACGGTCGTCGACACGATCCTCCACGTCATCGACCTGCCGACCGACGCCACGATCCCCGACGTGACGGTCCGCCCCGTCGTCCCGCGTCCCGGGACCTAGGCGGGCTCGAGGACGAAGACCCGGATCCGCCGGGACTCGCCGACGCGCTGCCGGTAGCGCGCGTAGCCGGGGTAGAACCGGGCGGCCAGCGCGAAGACCTCGTCGGCCTCCGCCGGCGTCGCCGCCCGCGCCACCACCTCACGGGTGGCGCCGCGGTAGGTGAGGGTCGCCCGCGGGTCGACCTCGAGGTTGAGGGCCCACGCCGGCGTCGCGGCCTGGCCGAAGTTCGTGCCGAGCAGCGCCAGCCCGCCGTCGTACGGCGTCGCGATCAGGTGGCTGGTCCGGCGCTGTCCCGTCCGACGGCCGGTCGTCGTCACGTCGAGGACCTCGAGCCCGGCGAGCAGGCCCGGCGCGCTGTGCCGACCGCCCGTCCACCGACCCACGACGTCGTCGACGTGCCGCAGCACGTGCGAGAACACCCACCCGCCCGCGCGCGTGCCGGCGACCGAGCGGACGACGCGGTGCCCGGGGTTGCCCGTGGCGTGCGTGTAGCCGAGGTCGGCGGCCAGCCCGGAGGTCACTGCGGCGCCGTCCCCTCAGTCCTCGGGGTCGTCGAGCCGGGCCAGCCAGGTGGCCAGCCGCTCGATCGGCACCTCGAAGTCGGGGTGGGAGTCGACGAAGGCCTGCAGCTGCTCGGCGAGCCAGGCCAGGGTGACCTCCTCGTCACCCCGGCGCCGCTCGAGCTCCTCGATCCCGCGATCGGTGAAGTACACCGCTGCTCCTGACTCCCCGTCCGGCCCCGGCTCAGTAGTCGTGACCGGCGGCGCGCGGGGACTCGAACGCCGCGTCGAGCAGCGTCTTCTGCTCCTCGACGTGGCGCTTCACCGTGCCCACCGACGGCGACGCCGAGGCAGGACGAGTGATCGGCTCGACGGTCAGGTCGAGCTGCGGCCACACGTTGAGCTGGTAGTGCGGCCACGGCCCCATGTTGCGCGGCTCGTCCTGCACCCAGCGGACGGCCTTGAGGTTCGGGTACTTCGCGACCTCGGCCTTGATCTCCTCGACGGGGTTGGGGTAGAGCCGCTCGATGCGACCGATGGCGAACGCGTCGCCGTTGTCGCGCTTCGACCGCTCGACCATGAGGTCCCACGTCACCCGGCCCGAGCACATGATCAGCGTCTCCACCTTGTCGCGGTCGGCAGTGTCGTCGCCGATGAACGCGCGGAAGGTGGTGTCGCCGATGAAGTCGGCCGGCTGCGAGGCCGCCTCCTTGCGCTTGAGCATCGACTTGGGCGTGAAGACGATCAGCGGGCGGTGCTCCTCGCCGAGGGAGTGGCGACGCAGCAGGTGGAAGTACGACGCGGGCGTCGACGGCTGCGCCACGACCATGGCGTCCTCGGCCGACATCGTCAGGAAGCGCTCGATGCGCGCCGACGAGTGGTCGGGGCCCTGGCCCTCGTAGCCGTGGGGGAGCAGCAGGACCACGCCCGACTGCTGGCGCCACTTCGTCTCGCCGGCGGAGATGAACTCGTCGATGACGGTCTGCGCGCCGTTGACGAAGTCACCGAACTGCGCCTCCCACAGCACGAGCGCCTCGGGCCGCGCGACGGAGTAGCCGTACTCGAAGCCGAGGGCGGCGTACTCCGAGAGGAGCGAGTCGTAGACGTGGAACTTCGCCTGGTCCTCGGTGAGGTTGGTCAGCGGCGTCCACTCGTCGGCGTTCGTGCGGTCGATGATCGTCGCGAAGCGCTGCACGAAGGTGCCGCGCCGCGAGTCCTGGCCGGCCAGGCGCACCGGACGGCCGTCCATCAGCAGCGAGCCGAAGGCCAGGATCTCACCGGTGCCCCAGTCGATCGGACCGTCGGTGATCGCGGCCGCGCGGCGCTGCAGCTGCGGCATCACCTTCGGGTGGACGGTGAAGTCCTCCGGCGGCGTGACGTAGCTGTCGGAGATCCGCTTGAGGACCTCCGGCGTGACCGCGGTCGAGAAGTCGCCCGCCGGCTTGTCGGGGTAGTCCGGGACGGTCGTCCACTCGGTGGGCGCCTCGGAGCTGGCCTCACGCACCTCGGTGAAGACCCGTTCGAGCTGCTGCTGGTAGTCCTTGAGGACCTGCTCGGCCTCGTCGATCGTGATGTCGCCACGGCCGATCAGCGACTCGGTGTAGAGCTTGCGCACCGACCGCTTCTGCTCGATGAGGTCGTACATCAGCGGCTGGGTGTAGGACGGGTCGTCACCCTCGTTGTGGCCGCGGCGGCGGTAGCACACGAGGTCGATGACGACGTCCTTGTTGAACGCCTGGCGGTAGTCGAAGGCGAGCCGGGCCACGCGGATGCACGCCTCCGGGTCGTCGCCGTTGACGTGGAAGATCGGTGCCTGCACCATGCGCGCGACGTCCGTGGCGTACAGGGACGAGCGCGACGAGCCGGGCGCGGTGGTGAACCCGACCTGGTTGTTGATCACCACGTGCACGGTGCCGCCGGTGCGGTAGCCGCGCAGTTGCGACAGGTTGAGGGTCTCGGCCACCACGCCCTGCCCGGCGAACGCGGCGTCGCCGTGGACCAGGAGGGGGAGGACCGGGAACTTCTCGCCCTGGTCGAGGATGTCCTGCTTGGCGCGGGCGATGCCCTCGAGGACCGGGTTGACCGCCTCGAGGTGGGACGGGTTCGCCGCCACGGAGACCTTGATCTTGTCGCCGGACCCGGCGATGAACTCGCCCTCGGCGCCGAGGTGGTACTTCACGTCGCCGGAGCCCTGGACCGTGCGCGGGTCGATGTTGCCCTCGAACTCGCGGAAGATCTGGCTGTACTTCTTGCCCACGATGTTGGCGAGCATGTTGAGCCGGCCGCGGTGGGCCATGCCGATGCAGACCTCGTCGAGGCCCGTCTCGGCGGCTGCCTCGCAGATCTCGTCGACCAGCGGGATGGTGGTCTCGCCGCCCTCGAGGCTGAAGCGCTTCTGCCCGACGAACTTGGTCTGCAGGAACGTCTCGAACGCCTCGGCCTGGTTGAGCTTGAGCAGGATGCGCAGCTGCTCCTCGCGGGGCGGCTTCACGTGCGGCTGCTCGACCCGCTCCTGGATCCACTTGCGCTGCTCGGGATCCATGATGTGCATGTACTCGATGCCGGTGGTGCGGCAGTAGGAGTCACGCAGGATGCCGAGGATGTTGCGCAGCTTCATGAAGCGCCGGCCCTCGCCGCCGAAGGACCCGGTCGCGAACTCGCGGTCGAGGTCCCACAAGGTGAGGCCGTGCGACTCCACCTCCAGGTCGGGGTGGCTGCGCTGGCGGTACTCCAGGGGGTCCGTGTCGGCCATGAGGTGGCCGCGGACCCGGTAGGCGTGGATCAGCTCGAGGATCCGGGCCTGCTTGACGATGTCGTCGTCGTGGCTGGCGACGACGTCACGCGACCAGCGGATCGGCTCGTAGGGGATGCGCAGCGAGCGGAAGATCTCGTCGTAGAAGTCGTTCTCGCCGAGCAGCAGGCCGTGCACGCGCTTGAGGAACTCGCCCGACTGCGCGCCCTGGATGACCCGGTGGTCGTAGGTCGAGGTGAGCGTCATCGTCTTGCTGATGGCGTTGCGGTTGATCGCCTCGTCGGAGGCGCCCTGCCACTCCGGCGGGTACTCCATCGCTCCGACGCCGATGATCGCGCCCTGCCCGGACATCAGCCGCGGAACCGAGTGCACGGTGCCGATGCCGCCGGGGTTGGTCAGGGACATCGTGGTGCCCTGGAAGTCGGCGACGGCCAGCTTGCCGTCGCGCGCCTTGCGGACCATGTCCTCGTACGCCGTCCAGAAGGCGGCGAAGTCCATCGCCTCGGCGCCCTTGATGTTGGGCACGAGGAGCTGGCGCGTGCCGTCGGGCTTCTGCATGTCGATCGCGAGGCCGAGGTTGATGTGGGCCGGCGTGATCAGGTTGGGCTTGCCGTCGCGGACCTCGTAGCCGACGTTCATCTCCGGCATCGAGCGCAGCGCCTTCACCAGCGCGTAGCCGATGATGTGGGTGAAGGACACCTTGCCGCCGCGGGCGCGGGCGAGGTGGTTGTTGATGACCGTGCGGTTGTCCCACAGCAGCTTGACGGGGATCGAGCGCACCGAGGTGGCGGTCGGGACCGACAGCGACGCGTCCATGTTGGCGGCGGTGCGCGCGGGCGCACCGCGCAGCACTGTGTAGGTCGGCTCGTCACCGGCCGACGCGGGCGCGGCGGGCTTCGGGTCCTTCGCCACGGGCTTGGCGGAGCCCTTCGCCGGCTCGTCGGCGGCGGCAGCGGGTCGCGGCGTCGCGGTGGCGGACTTGGACGGTGCGGGCTTGTCGGCGGGCTTGTCGGCGGGCTGGGCGGGAGCCTTCGCCGGCGCCTTGGCCGGGGCCTGGGACGTCACCGGGGCCTTGGTCTGGGTCTGGGTCTGGGTCTGCGTCTTCTGGACGCTCGGCGCGGGAGAGGCGCTGCCGTTGCCGAAGTAGGACGCCCACTCCGGCCCCACGCTCGCGGGATCCTTGTCGTACTGCTCCTTCATCTCCTCCACGAGCCACTCGTTGGCTCCCAGGTCAGATGACGGTGCAACCGAGGACTGGTTGCCGGACTGCCCGTTCGGGGACTGCGCCACGCTTGTTTCGCCTCTTCCAGATGTGTTCGCGCGAGGATTGACCAAGTCGACGACAAGGCTAGTCGCACACGCGTGCAAATGCAGGGCCGGGCTCGTCCTTTGGGGCATGGTGTGGCCCACACCGTCACCCCCGTGCCACACCGTGTCACCCCGTACCGCCTGGAGCTCCTCATGCCCCGCCCCTCACCAGGCAGCGTCCGCCATGCCCACCGCGCCCGCCGCGTCGTGGGACTCGCGCTCGCCCTGCTCGTCCTGCTCACCTCCGCCTGCCAGTCCACCGCCGAGCCGTCGGCGGCTCCGGAGCGGCTGAGCCGGTCCGACTCACGAGCGAGCCTGGCCTCGCACCCGGAGCCGACCAAGGTGGGGATCCACCGCGTCCACGGGCGGCTCCCGGTCGCGAGGCGCAAGGCCGTGCGCAGGCAGGTCGGGGCCGTCGTCGACCGGTGGTGGGAGGCGGCCTACCTCGGCGGCACCTACCCCCGCAGCAGCTTCCCCTCCGCCTTCCCCGGCTTCACCGACGCGGCCGAGGAGCGCGCCCGGGCCGACAAGGCCCTGCTGACCAACCAGGTCGCCGGTCCACGCATCGACTCGGTGACCGCTCGCAAGCGCACGGTCAGGCTCGACATCCTCGCCACCGGTCGGCAGGCGCGGGCGGTGACCGCGCAGTTCGTCCTCACGTTCGACACCGCCGGCAGCAGGACCGGCACGACCGCCGTGCGAGGGCGGCTCTTCCTCACCCGCAAGCGGGGCGCCTGGCGCGTCTTCGGGTACGACGTCGCGAAGGGAGCCCGGTGATGGGACGGACCATGAGGCTCGCGCGGACGGTCGCCCTCGTGGCGGTCCTGGCCGTCACCGCGTTCGTCGTACCCACCTCGGCGGTCCAGCCGACCGAGGTCAGCCTGGTGAAGATCCGGCACGCCGAAGGCGTCGCCACTGGCGGCGAGGACGTCGTCTGGATCCTCGGCGTCGGCTCGGACGCCAGGCCGGGCCAGGCCATGACCCGCGCGCGCGGCGACGCCTTGCAGCTGGTGGGCATCAACACCCGCACGGGAGCCGCCACCGCCATCGGTGTGCCCCGCGACTCGTGGGTCGCCATCCCGGGTCACGGGCGCGAGAAGATCAACTCCGCCCTCTACTTCGCAGGCCCGCGCGGGATGGCCGGCGCGATGCGCAACCTGACCGGCATCGAGCCCGACTACGTCGTGGTCACCCGGTTCCCGTTCTTCGAGGACATGATCGACGACATCGGGGGCATCACCGTCACGAACCCGCGCCGCTTCACCGACCCGAACCTCAAGAAGGAGGGCTTCGCCCGCGGCCGCATCCGTCTCGGTGGCTACGACGCGATGGCGTTCTCGCGGATCCGGTACAACCTGCCGGGCGGCGACTTCGACCGCTCGGCCAACCAGCAGCGCACCCTGCGCGGCATCCACGCCCGCATCCGCGCACAGGCCGACGTGCCCGGCTTCATCGAGCGCGGCGTCATGTCGGTCATGGCCCACACGGACACCAACGCCTCGCCGGCCGAGCTCTTCGAGATCGCCCAGGCCATCGCCCAGGTCGACCCGCGCAAGATCACCACGTGCGTCGTGCGCGGGCGGATCGGGTCCGTGGGAGCCGCCAGCGTGGTCTTCCCCGACGTGGCGCAGGCGCGGCGCCTGGGGCGCGAGGCACGGCAGGACGCCGCCCTGCGACGCTGCTGAACGCGGTCAGCCCTCGTAGATCCGTCCCGCCGTGCGGGCCAGGTCGATGACGACGGCGTCGGCGTAGAGCTTGATCCTCAGCGCGATGACCTGGGAGCCGCGGTAGCCGGTGTCGACGAGCTGGCGCTGGATCTCGCCGACACCGTTCGGAAGCTCCACGACCTCGCCGGGCGCCGGCACCGCCACCGGCTGCCCGGCGACGCTGATCGATCCCACCCCGGTCGAGATCTTGGAGCCGACACGCTTGCCGGCCTTCTGGCGCATCGCCGCACGCGAGCTGACGTCGGTGATCACCAGCTGGGCCGTGGGGATCGAGACGGACCGGATCGCGGTGCGCGACCAGCCCTTGGCGACCTTGCCGCGCTTCTTGCCGGCCTTGGCGCGGAACTGGTCGCCGTTGACCTGGTAGGTCACGCCCTCGAGCTGCACCGGCACCGGGACGAGCTGGGTGGCGTGGGGGACCTGGTAGGTCTGCGTCCGGCCGCGGGTGCCCTGGCAGGGGAGTGCCTTGTGCTGGACGGTGCCGAACCTCAACGCACCCTGGAGTGCCTGGTAGTCCATGGCGGTGCCGCCGGACCGGAACACGCCGACGGGCGCCGGGCCGCCCATCCGAACGCGCGCGGTGCCGAGCTCGACGAGCTGCCGGCGGTCGCCGGCGGTGACCTCGATGCGCAGCGCGGAGGCCTGCGACTGGGCGTTGTGACGGTTGGCGCGCCCGTTCTCGTAGCCGAGCGCGATCGTGCCGAGACCGGGGATGGCGATCGGCTTCGTGACGTCGCTCAGCACCTGGAAGACCTGCTGGGCAGCTTCCTGCGTGCCGGTGAAGACGGTGTCCTGGACCTGGTCGAGCGGGGCGAGGAGCTGCTGGAGCTCGGGTGGCAGCTGCTCCACCACGGTGTTCTCGAGCAGCTCGAGGGAGATGCTGGCGAAGGTGAAGCCCTCGTCGTGGCCGTAGCCCCGCGGGGTGTGGAAGGCGTGGGCGGTCGTCTGCAGGCCCTTGATCACCAGGCGGGGGGTGGTCAGCGCTCCGACGGTGCCGCCGACGCTGATGTCACCGATGGTGTTGGTGCCGCGGACGCCGTGCGTCTCGCCGTCGACGTACGTCTCGGTGCGGCTGGTGCTGGCCGAGACCTGGACGAGCGGGTTGTCGGGGACCGACACGGCGCTCTGCTGCTCGACGACCTTGCCGGACGCCCGGGTGCACAGCTGCTGCGCGTGGGCGTCCTTGACGTCGAGCGCCTCGACGCTGTCGGTCACGAGCTTCACGCCGTAGACGTCGCCGCGGTAGCCGAAGCTCGTGAGCTGGTCCGCCTTCGCCGCCCGGGCATCGGCAGAACCACCGGCCTGTGCCGGCGCGACAACGGTGGACAGCGCGAGCGCGGCACTGAGGCCGAGGCTGACGGCGGCGACGAGCCGTCGCTGGGTCTTCTCCATGTCCCCTCCCAGGGTCTGCGGGAGCGACACCCGACCGTCGAGTGACCGGCCGGCAGCTCCCTCGCCCGCTCAACGACGGGGAGCGGGATAGGTGACGGTCGTCACCGGGACAGGGTCCAAGGACCCTGTGACGGGGCCGGTCGTCTCCCGATACTGGAAGTCGTCACGCAGCGCGCGGTCGCACGAGGCACCGCATGTCTCGGTGTGCAGGAACGGGGGATCCGATGGTCCAGGAAGTCTCGGCACCTGCGTCAGCGAGCCAGGAGGATCGCCCGGTCGGCTTACCGGGCCCGGCCGCCGCGGCAGGAGGGGTGCCGCTCGACCGGTTGCTGACCGTGGTCACGCTGAGTCCCGCCGAAGCCGTCCATGTGGCTGGCCGTCTGCTCGAGTCCACCGACGCGCCGTACCCGGTCGACACCGCCGCGGTCCACCACGACCGCTGGGTGGTGGCCGTCACCGCCTCGGGCGATGTCGAGGCGACGCCCGCCGGGTCGCGTGCTGGTGCTCCCGTCGCGGAGCTGCTCGGACAGCTGGTCCACAGCGCGCGTCGACTGCCGGCCCACCCGACCAGCGGGCAGCTGCGGCTCCTGCGCCGGCTGGAGGAGGCGGCGGCCGCCGAGCCCGCCGCCGAGCCCGGCGCGTGGCCCGGCAGGCTGCAGAAGGCGTTGGTCGAGGTCGTCGGTGCCGACGCACCCGAGCGGATGGTCGCACAGCTGACCGACCTCGTCCGGGCGTACTCCCACATGGCGGTGAGCTCGCCGGCGCCGACGGCCGTCCCCACCGCTCCGGGCGAGCCGCGGTCCGGCCCGCAGCCGCCCGGTCCGCGCCGGTCGCGTGGGATGTCCAGGCGCCCTCGTCGGGCACCGGCCCGCCGGGCGGTGCTCGCGGTCCTGCTGCTGGTCGTCGCAGTGGCGGGCAGCGGCTACCTGCTGACCCGCCCCGCCGACGACGCCAGCGCCGGCGCGGACCGCCCCAGGGCCGCCGCGCCGACAGGGAAGGCCGACGCCGACACCTCCTCGAAGACCGAGGGGCAGGGTTCCGCCCAGCCCCGCCCCCGCGTCGAGACGCTCGCGCCGCGGAGCGCCGGCGCGATCACCGGAGTCGAGCTGCAGCCCGGCTCGGGCTGCGCCCCGGGCGCGCTGTGCGCCGTCACGGTGACGGCTCGCTTCCGACCGGCCCTGTCCGCGCAGGTGGTGACCTGGCGGGTGGGGACGGCGACGTCGTGCAAGGGCAGACCGAGCTGGTCGGCCCCGATCAGCGTGACCGCGCAACCCGGCTGGACCAGGGTGTACGCCAGCTCGTCGGTGCAGGTCCCACGGCGGCCCGCGGTGGCGCTCGTCGCCACCACGACGGCACCCGCACGCGCCCAGTCGTCGCCGGTGCCGGTGACCGGTTCGTCGCTGCGCTGCTAGCCGGCGGCCATGCTCAGCGTCGAACGGGGACTCCTGGGCGGGCGCCGGTCCCGCGCGGCGTCCGGCCGGCCGACACAGCTGCCGGTCGTGCCGCTCCTCGATCCCTTCGCCGTCGGTGCCGTGGCGCTCCTCGCAGCACTCGGCCTGGCCAACCTCGCCGCCCTGGGTGACCAGGCGGCCGTACGGCACCAGCTGGTCGTCGTGGTGTGCGGGGTGGTGCTCTTCGTCGTCCTGAGCCGGTGGCGCACCGCCGGCCTGCGCTGGCTGGCGTGGAGCTGCTACGGCGTGAGCGTCCTGCTGCTGCTCGCGGTCGACGTGGGCGGCATGTCGGTCAGGGGTGCCCAGCGGTGGATCGCCCTCGGCCCCTTCTCGATGCAGCCGTCCGAGCTCGCCAAGCTCGGCCTGCTCCTCGTGCTGGCCCTGGTCCTCGGGAGCGACCGGTCATGGCCGCGTCGGCTCGCGACTGCCGCGCTCGTCGCCGCCGTGCCCATCGGCCTCGTCCTCATCCAGCCCGACCTGTCGACCGCACTGCTCCTGTGCGCGCTGACCGGGACGATGCTGGTGCTGGGTCGGATCCCGTTCAGGGTGCTCGTCCCGCTGCTCGTGCTCGCTGTCGTCGCGCTGCCGTTCGCCGAGCAGCTCCTCCACCCCTACCAGCAGGAGCGGCTGCACGCCTTCCTGAGCGGGTCGACAGACGCCGACGGTCCCGGGTGGGCGATCCGGCAGATGCACATCGCCCTCGCCTGGGGCGGGCTGACCGGCGGTGCGGACCACCCGCTGCACCAGCTGGTGGGCCTCTACCTGCCGGATCGCCACACCGACCTGGCGTTCGCCAGCATCGTCGAGCAGTTCGGGATCCTGGCCGGGGCGGCTGCCGTGCTCGCCGCGACGGTGCTCGTCTGGCGGGTCGTCGGCCTCAGTCGACACAGTCGCAACCGCCCCGCAGCACTGGCCGCGGCCGGGTTCGCGGCGCTGGTCAGCGTCGAGGTCGCGGTCTCGGTGGCCGGCAACCTCGGTCTGATCCCCACGGCAGGGGTGCCGTTCCCCCTGCTGAGCTACGGCGGCACGGCGGCAACCGTGCACATCGCCGCCCTCGGGCTGGTGCTGGCGCTGGGTGCCGACGGCGAGGCCCACCGCCTCTGGCTCCGCGGCCGGCCGGACCGGGCCCGGCCGCGCCTGCTGCGCACGACGGCCGTCGCGGTGACCGGCCTCCTGGTCGCGATGGTCGGGTTCGTCTGGCAGCTGCAGAGCGCGCAGGGCTCCCAGCTGCGCGAGGCCGCGCTCGACCAGATGCTGCGCTGCACCCGGGTCCCCGCGGCGCGCGGGGAGATCACCGACCGGCACGGAGCACCGCTCGCCCTCGACGTCCGGCGGCACCGGGTGGCGGTCGTGCCGGCCCTGGTGCGACGCGCCGACGTGCCCACCCTCGCCGCCCTCACGGCGCGACCCGAGAGCGGCCTGCGTCGCCAGCTGCGCCGGCACCGGGCGAGCCGCGACCTGACCGTGGCCTCCCTCCCGATGGCGGCCGGTCGACGCGTCCGCGCTGCCGCGCTGCCCGGTGTCTTCGTGGTCCCGGAGACCCGTCGGCGCTACCCCGCCGGGGACGTGCTCGGCCCGGTGCTCGGCTGGACGGGTGTGGCCACCCCCGTCGAGATGGAGCGCTGGCCCGACCTGGCGCTGGGGGCGATCGCCGGGCGCGCCGGCCTCGAGCAGGTCTACGACCCGATCCTGCGCGGCACCGACGGCCGCCAGTGCGTGTACGTGACGCCGGCCGGCACACCGATGGCGATGGGCCCCTACACCGCGCCTCGCCGGGGGAGGACCCTGCGCCTGACCGTCGACCTCGGTCTGCAGCGCGAGCTCGCCCGATCCCTGGACGCCGTCCTGCGCGCCAGGCCCGGGCAGCCGCTGGGGGACCTCGGCGGAGCGGTGCTCCTCGATCCGCGCAACGGGCAGGTCCTCGCGACGGCCAGCCGACCGTCGTACGACAACCGGATCTTCGGCCCGCCCGTCGACAACCGGGCGCTGGCCCGGGCGTCGCGCCGGCCCGGGAGCCCGATGCTCGACCACGTGACCCAGGTGGCCGCACCGCCCGGGTCGACGTTCAAGCTCGTCGTCGCGGCCGCCAGCATGAGGGACGGCACGGTGCCGCCGGACCGGGTGCTGCCGGGCGGCGGCTCGTGGACGCTGGGCGACCACTCCTTCGGCAACTGGATGCCGCTGCCCTCGCAGGACCTGCCGAACGCGATCTCGTGGTCCAACAACGTGTACTTCTACCAGCTCGCGTGGGCCATGGGCCCCGAGCCGATGATCAGCACGGCGCGGAGCCTGGGCGTCGGCAGACCGACCGGCATCGACCTGCCCGGGGAGGTCGGCGGCTACCTCGGCACCCCGG
>DATIAJ010000241.1:0-5478 GCA_035458105.1 Nocardioides sp.
GGATAACGCCCCTGGCGGACCAGACCACGTACCCAACCTGGGAGAGGTGGCCCACGGTCCGGGAACGACGAACCGGCGCCGACGAGACCCGTGGGACCCGTCGACGCCGGCTCGGCGTCGTACGTCGCTCAGCTGCTCGTGCCGCGCACCCCCGTGTCCGGGAGGACCTCCGGCGCTGCGCAGAGGCTCGGGATGCGGACCTGGTCGAGCCGGGTGGAGCCGACCTTCAGTGTCACCTTCGCCCGCGCCGGGCCATGGGTGACGAACTTCCGCTTGTCCTGGGCCCTCACGGCGATGCGGTGCACCTTCGTGCCCACCCGGAGCGTGTAGACGGCCCGGTCACCCGACCGGTTGGCGAGCCTCGCACTGACCGTGCCCTGGCAGGTGACCCGTACCTTGCCGACGGCCTTGCCGAAGGCCTGCTCGGGCAGCACCTCGGGCGGCGTCACGACCGGCGGGACCACCGGCGGGACCACCGGCGGGACCAGAGGCGGGGTCACCGGCGGGACCACGGGCGGGGTCACCGGTGGCGGGGGCGGAGGAGGAGACGGCGTGACGCACAGCACCTTGGTGAACGTGAACGTCCACGTCGTCGTAGCCCCCTGCGTGACCACGATGCCGGGCTTGGGTACAGCCGTCACGGTGTGAGTGGTCCCCGCGGCGACGACCGGGCCGGCCGCGACAGGCGAGCCGTCGAGTGTGTAGCTGAAGCGCGCGTCGACCGGGATGGTGATCCGGTCGTCCGTCGGACCCGTGGCGGGCTCACACACGTCCGTCGCCGTGGCTGCAGCAGGGGCCACGGGGGTGGGCGGAGGTGGAGGAGGCGGAGGGGCCGGACAGTCGACCTTGAACACCTTGGACTTGGCCTTGACGTCCTCGTAGTTGATCCGCCCGTTGAACTTGCCGTAGAGGGTCACCTTGTAGTGGCCGTTCTGGATGACCTCACCGCCCGCGACGTTGAAGTAGTCGCTGGCGAAGTAGCCCGTCGCATCGGCCGGTCCCACCGTGAAGGGCCCGGCAGCGACCCCGGTCGGGCCGTCCCCGCCCTGCACCTCGAACGCGATGTAGCCGTCGAAGCCCTCGTCGAAGCCGAAGGCTTCGACGTCGAAGGCACACACATGCGGTTCGTTGCTCTCGGTGCCGGAGGGCGAGCCTTGGGCGTGGATCTTGATGGTGCCGGAGTTGCCGTCCGCCTGTGCCGGCGCGACGCTCAGTGCGGCCATCGCCGGCAGCAGCAGCGCCAGCGCCAACAAGCGCATCAGCCCGCGCGACCTGCCTGGGTGCGGGTTGCGCCCCCGTGCGACCCCCGCGGTCGCGTGTTCCTCTCGAGCCATGTCGTGCTCCGTCCCCTGGTTCGGCTGTCATCGACGGCCGACCGGTCGTCGACGGAGCGGCCCAGGGAGGCAGTCCCCCGGCGCGCTCGAGCCCACCCCCACTCTCAGCCCGGGTAGCAGGGGTGAACCGACGCCGGCCGAGAAGTCGACCAACCGGCGAGACACCTACGGGAGCGCTTGACCAGGCCTGCTGGTTTGCCCACCCGTGGGGGCGAGGGCGGTCTAGCCCGCGATGTCAGCCTCGCCCGTGCGGGGTGCGCCAGCCCGACGCGTCGGGACCGATGGGGACGATCTGCGTCGGGTTGATGTCGGTGTGGACGACGTAGTAGTGCTTCTTGATCTGGTCGAAGTCCACCTCGTCGGCGAAGCCCGGGGTCTGGAAGAGGTCGCGGGCATAGCCCCAGAGGTTGGGCATCTCGGTGAGCTTGTTGCGGTTGCACTTGAAGTGCCCGTGGTAGACGGCGTCGAAGCGCACCAGCGTGGTGAAGAGGCGCACGTCGGCCTCGGTGATCGCGTCGCCCATCAGGTAGCGGCGGTCGGCCAGGCGGTCCTCGAGCCAGTCGAGCGTGGTGAACAGCCGGTCGTACGCGTCCTCGTACGCCTCCTGCGAGCCGGCGAAGCCGCAGCGGTAGACGCCGTTGTTGACCTCGGTGAAGACGCGCTTCATCACCGCCTCCATCTCCTCGCGCACGTCGGCGGGCCAGAGGTCCGGGGCGTCGGGGCGCTGGTGCTCGCGCCACTCGAACGACAGGTCGTGGGTGATCTGCGGGAAGTCGTTGGTCACGACCTTGCCCGACTCGACCTCGACGATCGCCGGCACCGTGATGCCCCGCGGGTAGTCGGGCTCGCGGGCGAAGTAGGCCTCCTGCAGGCGCTCGATGCCGAGCACCGGGTCGCGGCCGCCCTCGTCGAGGTCGCACGTCCAGCTGCGCGCGTCGTGCGTCGGGCCGGGCGCGCCCCAGGAGATGACGTCCTCGAGGCCGAGGAGCGTGCGGACGATGATCGAGCGGTGCGCCCACGGGCACGCGCGCGCCGCCACGAGGCGGTAGCGGCCGGGCACGGCCTTCCACACCGGGACGTCACGAGGGCTGTCCTTCGAGCCGCTGGGGAACTGCTCGTCGAGCGGGTCGGCCGACCGGTCCCCTGCCAGCACCCGGTCCGGGAGGTAGGACATGTCACGCTCGAAGGGCTTGCCCTTCTCCGTGTACGTCGCGGTGTCGTTCATTCTTCAACCATAGCGAGTGGGGTGTGGGCCCTTCACCCTCCGGTCACCGCTCGGCCCGGCCGTCAGGGGGCGAAGCGGGCGGCCACCTCGACGACGCGGTCGAAGGCCTCGGTCTCGCCGATGCTGACGCGTACGCCGTCGCCGGCGAACGGGCGCACCGAGATCCCGACCTCACCGCAGGCCGCGGCGAAGTCGAGGGCGCGCTCCCCCAGCGGGAACCACACGAAGTTGCCCTGCGCGTCCGGGAGGTCCCAGCCCACCTCGCGCAGCCGCGCGACCAGGTCGGCGCGACGGGCGACGAGGTCCTCGACGCGCACGAAGAGCTCGGCCTGCGCCTCGAGCGAGGCGATCGCCGCGGCCTGGGCGACGTGGCTGACGCCGAACGGCAGCGAGACCGCGCGGAGGGCGGCCGCGAGCGGTGCGGGAGCGACGGCGTACCCGACCCGGAAGCCGGCCAGGCCGTAGGCCTTGGAGAAGGTGCGCGTCAGCACGACGTTGTCGTGGCGGCGGTAGGTGGCGACGCCGTCGATGGCGTCGTCCATCCGCACGAACTCGAGGTAGGCCTCGTCGACCACGACCACCACGTGGGACGGCACCTTCGCGATGAAGGCGTCGAGCTCGGACTGGGTGACGGCCGGACCGGTCGGGTTGTTGGGCGTGCAGACGATGACGACCTTGGTGCGGTCGGTGACCGCCGCGGCCATCGCGTCGAGGTCGTGGCGCCCGTCGGCGGTGACCGGCACCTGCACGCTGCGCGCCCCGCCGGCGGTGACGGCGATGGGGTAGGCCTCGAAGGAGCGCCAGGCGTAGACGACCTCGTCGCCCGGCTCGCAGAAGGCGTTGACGAGCTGGTAGATCAGCGCGACCGACCCGGTCGCCGCGGCGAGGTCCTCGGCCGGCACGCCCATCGCGTCGGCGAGCGCGGCATAGAGCGCGGCGCTGCCCATGTCGGGGTAGCGGTTCATCTCCGCCGCCGCCTCGCGCGCTGCCTCGAGCACGCCCGGGAGCGGCGGGTAGGGGTTCTCGTTGGACGAGAGCTTGTACGACGTCAGGCCGGGTCGGGCGACGGGCGGCTTGCCGGCGACGTACGCAGGGATGGCGAGCACGTTGGGCCGGGGCTGCGGGGACGTGGAGGACATACCGCGCACCCTAGTGAGCCAGAGGCGCCTCCGATGCCGGTGGGCGCTGTGGCCGCCGCCCCCGCCACGGACGCACGACCGGCAGCAGGACGAGCCCCATGGCGAAGCCGATGCCCGCGCCGAGGATGTTGTCGACCATGTCGGTGACGTCGCACGCCCGGTCGAGGCGCGCGAGCTGGAGCTGCGTGAACTCGATGGCGAGGCTGTACGCCGCCAGCGCCAGCAGGCCGATGGGCGCGAGCACGACGCCCGACCACCAGCGTCCGACCGCCAGCACGAGGAACAGCCCGGCCGGCACGAAGAGCAGCGCGTTGAGGGTGCGCTGGTCGAATCCGAGGACCTCGAAGGCGGCGCCCGACGGGCCGCCGTAGTCCCACGAGCACGCCTCGCTGCGGGACTCCGCCGGGACGACCCCGATGTCGGCCCGGGTGGGCACGAGCGTCACCAGCGCGATCGCGACGAGCGACCACAGCAGGCCGGTGATCGAGACCGCTGACGCAGTGCCCACGGGACGGCGCAGGGCGGCCGCGAGCAGGGCGGCGACGAGAGCGGCGGCGAGGGCGCCGAGCACCATGACGCCCGTGCCTCCGATGCTGACCACGACGGCGAGGGTACGCGGGGGTCGCCCCGGCCTCGTGACAGGACTTCGTCCTTCCTCGACCAGCGGGGCGGGTTGGCTACTGTCCTACGTATGCGCTTCCTGATGTGGCTGCTGACCTACGCGGCGGGCCTGACCGTCGCGGCCTGGCTGCTCGACGGCATCTGGTTCGAGGGCGCGACCAGCGGGCGGGCCGAGCTGCAGGACAAGTGGCTCGACGTCCTGGCCGTGGCGCTGATCCTGGGCCTGGTGTCGACCTTCGTCGAACCCGTCGTCAAGCTGCTGTCGCTGCCCTTCATCATCCTGACGCTGGGCTTCCTGCTGCTGGTGATCAACGCCGGGATGCTGCTGTTCACCGCCTGGCTGGCCGACCTCTTCGACCTCGGCTTCCACGTCGACGGCTTCTGGAACGCGCTGGTGGGCTCGATCATCATCACCGTCGTCGGGTGGGGCGTCAGGGTCGCCCTGCCGGGCGACTGACGGGGACTGGCGCGGGTGCCCGCACTTCCCCCCGCTCGCGAGCCCGGGCGCTACCGGATCGCGCTCGTGTGCCTCGGCAACATCTGCCGCTCCCCCACGGCGCACGTCGTCCTCGAGAGCCGGCTCGCCGACGCGGGCCTCGCCGACCGCGTCGACGTGGCGTCGTCCGGCACGGGTGGGTGGCACGTCGGCAACCCGATGGACCCGCGCGCCGCGGCCACGCTGGCCACCGCCGGGTACGACCCCAGCCGGCACCGCGCGCGCCAGTACGACGCGACCTGGCCCGCGGCGTACGACCTCGTCCTCGTGATGGACGAGGCGAACCTCGCCGACGTCGGCGGCCGGACGCCGCGGGTCGGGATGTTCCGCGACCTCGATCCCGTCGATCCGGGTGGAGAGGTCCCGGACCCGTACTACGGTGGGGACGACGGGTTCGAGGAGGTGCTGGCGATGGTCGAGCGCACGAGCGATGCGATCGTGGCGGCCCTCCCCCGCGCGCTCGAGGGTCCCGCCTGATGGCTCGCCAGCCACTGGTCGCCCGGCGTGCCGAGGAGCTGCTCGACACCGCGGTCGTCGCGACCTCGCCGGTGGCCGGCGGAGACGTCGCCACCGCGACCCGGCTGCGCCTGTCCAGCGGCCAGACCGCGCTGATGAAGACGCTGCCGCACTCACCCGAGGGGTTCTTCGAGGCCGAGGTCGCGG
>DATIAJ010000242.1:0-6822 GCA_035458105.1 Nocardioides sp.
CACCCAGGCCGCGCTCGGGTCCACCGAGTCCCTCGACGTGCGCCGGGCCAAGGCCCTCGGTGAGCTCGCCCGCACCCAGACCGCCCTCGACCTCCACGCCCAGGGCGCGGGCACCACTGCGGTGAAGACCGCGGACGCTGAGGGTCTGCCTCCCGCACGCGAGGTCGTGCTGCACGCCCACGTCGACGCCGGCTTCTGCGGTGACACCACCGTGTTCGGTCCCACCGGACGTCTCGAGGAGGGCCAGCGACTCGTCCTGCTCGACCAGATCAAGTCCTGGTGCGCCGACTCCCGCACCACGGTCACCATCAAGCCCGTCATCGACCTCAACACCCAGCTCCACACCGACGCCTACCAGGTCCCCGACCGGATCCGCGAGCAGGTGATCCTGCGCGACAGGACGTGCGTGTTCCCGTGGTGCACCCGCCCCGCCCGGCTCGCAGATGTCGATCACGTCATCCCCTATGACCCGGACGCCGAAGTCGAAGGCCGACCTCAGCCGGGGCCGACGCAGACCGACAACCTCGCCTGCCTGTGCCGCAGCCACCACCGCCTCAAGACCCACTCCGCCTGGCGCTACGAGATGGTCGCACCCGGGGTCTTCGAGTGGACCAGCCCGCACGGGTACCGCTACCGCCGCGACCACACCGGCACCACCCCGATCGATGACCCAGGACCACCAGACCCACCCGGTCCAGCCGACGTCGTACGCATCCCGACACCACGGCGACCATGACCCCGCCCCACACCCCGCCACCCACCCGGTAGCGGGGCGGTCGGTCTGTTCGCAGGCGCCGCGCGGTCGGTCATGGGCTCGGCTACCGTCCGGCGCCGCGACGTCTGTCCACGACCTCCTGTGCGACCACATCACAGGCCGCGGACTCTCGATGCCTGATGGAGCGAGCGCGCGCAAGGTCGCCGAGAAAGCGATCGAGCTTGTCGAGGAGCGCCGGACCGCGCGAGGGTGATGAGCGCACGTACTCTTCGCGGTCACTGTGGTCGCCGACCACCACGGTTCACAGTCCTGGACGAGGTCGTCCCCCTGTGCGGTCGTCCCCCTGCGCGGTCGCCGGGGCGACGTCCGGCTGGACGTCGCCCCGCCTTCCGACGCGAGGAGTGACGAGGCAGGCTCTCAGCGCACCCGCTTCACGTACCTCCGGCACGGCGAGACGAAGGTCTTCCCGCCGGCGGTGACCTGGTAGGGCAGGTCGCCGGTGTCCGACCAGCCCTGCCGCTCGTAGAACCGACGCGCCCGCACGTTGCCCACCACGACCGCGAGCCAGGCCGACGCGTGGCCGCCGGCAGCCACCCGGCGCTCGGCCTCGGCGAGCAGCTCGGAGGCCAGGCCAGTCCCGCGACCCGCGGGTGCGACGAACACCTGCTCCACCTCGTCGTCCACCACCATCACGAAGCCCAGCAGCGCTCCGTCGTCAGCCACCGCGACCGACGTGTCCGCCACCCGCGGCGGCGTGCGCTCGTGGAACGCCGCCAGGGTGCGCGCGGCCGTCAGTCCGTCCGGCACGTGCCCGGCGTGGCCGTCGTGCCAGCCCTCGTGCCAGAGGTCGGCGACGGCTGCCATGTCGGCGTCGCTGGCCGGTCGGATCGACGTCATGGGGCCACCCTAGGATCGCTGCCATGAGCGGCGGGACGAGTGACGACGGCCTCGAGCGGATCTGGACGCCCCACCGGATGGCCTACGTCCGCACGGCCGTCGAAGACGAGGGCTGCCCGTTCTGCGCGATCCCGTCCCACCCCGACGAGGAGGCGCTGGTCGTCGCGCGCGGCGCGTCGACGTACGTCGTGCTGAACCTGCACCCGTACAACCCGGGCCACCTCATGGTGCTGCCCTACCGCCACGTCGCCGACCTCACCGAGCTCACGGCGGAGGAAGCGGCCGAGCTGATGGCGATGACGCAGCAGGCGCTGCGGACCGTACGGGCGGTGAGCCGCCCGCACTCCTTCAACGTCGGTCTCAACCTCGGCCGGTCGGCCGGCGGCTCCCTGTCCGAGCACCTCCACCAGCACGTGGTGCCGCGCTGGACCGGCGACGCCAACTTCATCACGGTGGTCGGCGGCACCAAGACCCTGCCGGAGCTGCTCGAGGAGACCCGCGACCTGCTCGCGGCGGCGTGGGCCGATCAATCCGCCGGGTAGGGGTGGTCCGCTGACCGGCCTTGGAAGGACAGGATCGCCGGGTTCTGGATCCTGCCCTCGCGGATCTCGATGGCGCGACTGATCGTCTCGTCGTCGTCCCAGGCGGCTGGCCCGCCGAGCACGCTCTCCATGAAGGGGAGGAGGGCCTCGCTGTTCTCCCACGTCGCCGAGTCCCAGAGGTAGGACGGGCTGTGGTCGACGGCGTAGTAGTGCACGCGGTCTGCGACGGTGAACATCGGCTCGTCGAACGTCGTCGGCACGGCCCAGGAGAAGCCCATGCCCTCGTCGCAGGACACGTCCACGATGAGGCTGCCCAGCCGGAAGTCGGCGAGGTCCTCGGTGCGCAGGTAGGTCAGTGGCGCCGCGGTGTCCTGCAGCGTGCAGTTGACGACGATGTCCGCCTCGGCCAGGTAGGGGGCGAGGGGCATCCGTCCGCGCTCGGTGATCACGTGGGTGACGATCGGGTCGTCGGGGTGGTGGTCGAACTGGCGGATCCGCACCGAGTGGATGGGTGAGCCCACGGCAGCGACGCCGCGGGTGGTGAGCACCACCACCTCGTGGACGCCGTGCGCCTTCAAGGCGGTGACCGCACCGCGCGCGGTGGCACCGAACCCGATGACGACCGCGGACAACCGGCGTCCGTAGTCCCCGGTGATGCCGACGAGCTCCATCGCCTGCAGCACCGAGCAGTAGCCGGCGAGCTCGTTGTTCTTGTGGAAGACGTGGAGTCCGACGTGTCCGTCCGCCGTCCAGTGGTTCATCGCTTCGAAGGCGATCAGCGTCAGGTCACGGTCGATCGCGAGCTGAGTCATCGTCCGGTCCTGCACGCAGTGCGGCCACCCCCAGAGGACTTGGCCCGGACGCATGGCCGCAACATCGTCGTGCTGCGGCTTGGGGAGGAGCACGACGTCGGAGTCCCGCAGGATCTCCTCACGCGACGCGAAGCCGGCCACGTGCGGGGCCAGCACGTCGTCGCCGATGCCGAAGTGAGCGGCGTACCCGTGCTCGAGCGTCGTCCTCGCCGCAATCTCCGGAGCAAGACGCGGGAGGTGCTCGGGGTGCAGCGGGAGCCGGTGCTCGTTCTCCTTGGCGGAGGTGGCGATGACGCCGAGGCCGAGGAGGCTCACCTCTTCTTCGGCATCAGTGGCTCGGCGGCCTCGTTCTTGCCGGCCGCCTTCGCGTGCTTCTCGGCACGCTTTTCCTTGATGGACTTCCCTGACTTCTTGGACATGCCCTGCCGCGGCGACTTGTCGCTCATCGAGGCTCCTCAGTAGGAAGCCTGGGTGGCTCCGTACTGCCACAGTACGCCCCGGCGCTAGCGTGGCGACTGTGGATCACCCGCGCCTGGCCGCCGACGCTGCCCTCGCCGCCGACCTCGTGCGGGAGGCGGCCCTGTTGGCCGCCCGCATCAGGCAGGAGGGCCTCGACGTCGAGCGCAAGACCAGCGGCTCCGACATCGTCACCCAGGCCGACACTGCGGCCGAGCGGCTCATCGTGCAGCAGCTCACCGCCGAGCGCCCCGACGACGCGATCGTGGGGGAGGAGGGCACCTCGAAGCCCGGCTCATCGGGCCGCACCTGGGTCATCGACCCGGTCGACGGCACCTTCAACTTCTCCCGCGGCAGCGACTGGTGGTGCACCGCCATCGCCCTGCACGACGAGGACGACGTGCTGCTCGGTGCGGTCCACCACGCCGCCAGCCTGCGCACGTGGGTCGGAGGTCCCGACCTCCCGAGCACCTGCGACGGCATGCCGCTCGACCCGCTTCCCGACACCCCGCGCGAGGCGCGCTGTGCCGCGACCTACCTGCACCCGCCGTTCTTCGCCAGCGAGGTCGGCGACGCCTTCACCCGCGCACTCGGCCAGGTCGGCACGCTGCGGATGTTCGGCTCCGGGACGATGGACACGATGGCGATCGCGTCGGGTCAGTGGGACGTGCTCTTCCAGCACTCGGTGGCCGACTGGGACCGGCTGCCGGGGGCCGCGATCATCCGCGGCGCGGGCGGCGACTCGGTCGTCGTACCCGCCGCGGGCGTCGAGTGGACGGTCTCCGGCGCGCCCGCCGCGGTGGCGGACGTCCGCGCGGCGCTGCTGGACCGGTAGCCTGCCGCCGTGCTCGACAGGTTCAAGCAGTTCTGGCAGGGCGTCATGCTCGCGCCCTTCGTCAACCTGTTCATCCGCCTCGGCATCAGCCCCGACGTCGTGACGCTCGTCGGCACGCTCGGGGTCAGCTTCGGCGCCCTGTTCTTCTTCTCGCAGGGCTGGGTGTGGCAGGGCGTCCTCTTCATCACCGCGTTCGTCTTCAGCGACCTGATCGACGGTGCGATGGCCCGCAAGGTCGGGCGCAAGGACGACTTCGGCGCCTTCCTCGACTCCACGCTCGACCGGGTCGCCGACGGCGCGCTGTTCGGCGGGCTGGCGCTCTACTTCGCGTGGCACGCCGAGAGCCACCTCTACCTCGTGCTGTGCCTGGTCGTCCTCGTCATGGGTGCGGTGACGTCGTACGCCCGGGCCAAGGCCGACCACCTCGGCTACGACGCCAAGGTCGGCATCGCCGAGCGGCCCGACCGCCTCGTGGGGATGCTCGTGCCCGCCTTCTTCGCCGACGTCCTCGACCTGTGGATCCTCCTCGAGGTCGCCCTCTGGGCGCTCGCGGTCGCGGCGACCGTGACCGTCGTGCAGCGGATCTGGGTCGTACGTCGCCAGGCGCTGGCGCGCGCCGCGGCACAAGGCTGATCGAGCGATCGACCACCGTGCTCCCGGTGCATCCTTTGGGATGAGCCCGCACTACGATCGGAGCATGGCTGAGCACACCCCCCAGACCCCCATCGAGCACGGCACGAGCCGCGTCAAGCGCGGCATGGCCGAGATGCTCAAGGGCGGCGTCATCATGGACGTCGTCACCCCCGACCAGGCCAAGATCGCCGAGGACGCCGGCGCCGTCGCGGTGATGGCGCTCGAGCGGGTCCCGGCCGACATCCGCGCCCAGGGCGGCGTCTCGCGGATGAGCGACCCCGACATGATCGACGGCATCATCGAGGCCGTCTCGATCCCGGTCATGGCCAAGGCCCGCATCGGCCACTTCGCCGAGGCGCAGGTCCTGCAGTCGCTCGGTGTCGACTACATCGACGAGTCCGAGGTGCTGACCCCGGCCGACTACACCAACCACATCGACAAGTGGGCCTTCACCGTCCCCTTCGTGTGCGGTGCCACCAACCTGGGGGAGGCGCTGCGCCGCATCACCGAGGGTGCGGCGATGATCCGCTCCAAGGGCGAGGCCGGCACCGGTGACGTCTCCAACGCCGTCATGCACATGCGCACCATCGGCGGCGAGCTGCGCCGGCTGCACAGCCTGTCGGAGGACGAGCTCTACGTCGCGGCCAAGGAGCTGCAGGCCCCCTACGAGCTGGTCAAGGAGGTCGCGGCCGCGGGCAAGCTGCCGGTCGTCCTCTTCACCGCCGGTGGCATCGCCACCCCGGCCGACGCCGCGATGATGATGCAGCTCGGCGCCGAGGGCGTCTTCGTCGGCTCGGGCATCTTCAAGTCCGGAAACCCGGCCCAGCGTGCCGAGGCGATCGTCAAGGCGACGACCTTCCACGACGACCCCGACGTGGTCGCCAAGGTCTCGCGCGGCCTCGGGGAGGCCATGGTCGGCATCAACGTCGACGAGATCCCGCAGCCGCACCGCCTGGCCGAGCGCGGCTGGTGACCTCCTCGCCGGGCGGCCGCGGCGGGCTTCAGCCCCGCCGCGGCTCCCCGGCGTAGGTGCCGAAGGACCACTGGTTGCCCTCCGCGTCCGTGACCCGGAGCTCGCGGCTGCCGTAGTCCTGCTCGACGACCGGTGACGGGTCGAGGCCCGCCTCGACGGCCCGGCGGTGCACGGCGTCGACGTCGGAGGCGACGACGTACGCCGCAGTGGTGCCGGGCTGCTGGGTGAACGGGCCGTCGGGCTTGTGGCACCCGAGCATGACCCCGCCGCCCTCCGGCCAGTCGAGCTGGGCGTGCTGTACGACGCCCGCCTCGTCGCGGTAGGCGGCGGTCTCCTCGAAGCCGAGGGCGACGAGGGTGCGGATGACGAGGTCGGGGTCGTGGGCCTGCAGGGCGGGCCAGACGGCGGTGCGGTGTTGTTCGCTCATGCCGGCCATGCTGCCGCGGAGCCTGCCGGCGCGCCTTGGACATTTGGGAACTCCGCGGCGAGCCAGGCAGACGGCCCCAGTCCGGCGAACTCGTGGAAGTCCCGCACCAGGTGGGACTGGTCGTAGTAGCCCGTCCGGGCAGCCACCTGCGCCAGCGACGAGCCCGCGGTCGCCGCGGCGACCACCTCGCGGCGCGCGGTGTCGAAGCGGGCCAGCCGTTGGAGGGTCTTGGGGCCGTGCCCCGTCTCGGCCGTGAGCAGCTGGTTCAGCCGCCGGCGGCTGTAGCCCACCGAGTCGGCGACGTCGGCGACGGCCCGGGGCGTCGGGCCGGTGAGCAGCCGCCACGCCTCCTCCACCTCGGCCCGCGGCTCGCGGGGGGAGGAGCCACGTCCGGCGCGGTCGGCCAACCGCAGCAGGAAGCGACCGACAGCGGCGTACCTCCCGGGCCAGTCAGGCGCCGCGTGCAGCTCCTCCACCACCCGCTCGACCTCACGGCCCAGCAGGTCACCCGCGTCCCAGCTGCCGACGGGGA
>DATIAJ010000243.1:0-14907 GCA_035458105.1 Nocardioides sp.
AGCACCGTCATGCGCGGGTCCTTGTCGTCGCTCACGGTGATCCGCTCGGCGACGACCAGGTCGGTGATGACCGCGGCCGCGAGACCGTAGCCCCGCTGGGCCATGACGCTCTCGGGCTTGCCGTCGTCGCGGCGGAGCAGCAGGAACAGTTCCTCGGCGATGAGCATGGGATCAGGCTAGGTCGCGTTGCTCCGCCTCGGGATCCCTCTCCTGGTGGAGATCCAGGGACATCAGGCGCGCGGCCAGGTCCACCGCGGGGCCGAGGAGCAGGATCACCGCGAGCGTGCCGACGCCCACGGTCGCTCCCAGCAGCCAGCCGCCCAGCGCTCCCCCGCCCTGGACCACGCTGTAGCTCCACTTGAACGGCACCGGCGGGTCCCACGCGAGCGCCGCCGCCTCGGCCGGCCCGGCGCCGGTGTGGCTGCCGAGGTACAGCGCGATCCCCAGCGCCAGCACCGGGAAGGCCGCCGCCAGAAGGGCGACCTGCCAGCCCAGGGCGTTCGGCGTCGCCAGCAGGTCGAGCACGACCGAGACGGTCACACCCACCAGCACGACCTGCACCACCGTGCCGATGCCCGGGTAGACCTTGCGAAGCGCCGCGAGCGCCACCAGCACGACACCCACGACGAGGTTGACGATCCAGAAGTCGACCCCGGTCGTGATGGTCAGCCCGTTGACGAACGTCGAGTAGCCGTCCGAGCCGAGGTCGGCCGCCAGCAGCAGCGCGACGCCGGTGCCCAGCACGACGCATCCGACGAGGAGCATGGCCGTACGCCGGGGGCTGGGGATCACGGGCGACAGCATCGCAGGTGAACGCCCGGCGACCGCTCGCCGAACCCGCCCGCACCGGCCTTCCACCTCCCCCGCCCGTCGTCGTACGTTGGCGATCCCCCACCCGGAAGGCAGCACCCATGCGCTCTCGGCCCACCCGCGTCGCCCTCGCGACCGTCGCCACCCTCGCCGTCGCCGGACTCGGCGCCCCCGCCCTGACCTCCCCCGCAGCCGCAGGACCGGACGGCTCAAAGGCCTCCGGCACGCACGCCAAGCCCACGGAGGTCCGCTTCGCCACCTTCAACGCCTCCCTCAACCGCACGACCGAGGGCCAGCTGGTCACCGACCTGTCGACACCCGGCAACGCGCAGGCGGCCGGCGCCGCGGAGACGATCCAGCGCGCCGACGCGGACGTCATCCTGGTCAACGAGTTCGACTACGCCCCCGACGGCGAGGCGGCCGAGCTGTTCCGGGACAACTACCTCGAGGTCGGCCAGAATGGCGCTGCGCCGGTGGACTACCCCTACTACTACGTCGCGCCGTCCAACACCGGCGTCCCGAGCGGTTTCGACCTGAACAACAACGGCAGCGTCGGCGAGCCCGGCACCCAGGCCGGCGGCGACGACTCCCTCGGCTTCGGCCTGTTCCCGGGCCAGTACGGCATGGTCGTCTACTCGAAGTACCCGATCGCGACCGACGACGTCCGCACCTTCCAGGAGTTCCTCTGGAGGGACATGCCGGGCGCCGTCCTGCCCGACGACGCGACCACGCCCGAGCCGGCCGACTGGTACTCCGCCGAGGAGCTCGAGATCTTCCGCCTGTCCTCGAAGTCGCACTGGGACGTGCCCATCAAGCTGCCCGGCCGCAAGCCCGTCCACTTCCTCGTCTCGCACCCGACGCCCCCCAGCTTCGACGGCACCGAGGACCGCAACGGCCGGCGCAACCACGACGAGATCCGCTTCTGGGCCGACTACGTCACCGGCGGGCGCACCGCGTCCTACATCTACGACGACGAGGGCGGGACCGGCGGGCTCGGTCGCGGACAGGACTTCGTGATCGCCGGCGACCAGAACGCCGACCCGTTCGACGGTGATTCCTACGAGGACGCGATCCCGCAGCTGCTCGACCACCCGCGGGTCCAGGACCCGCACCCGACCTCGGCCGGAGCGGTCGAGGCGACCCAGCGCGACGCTCGCATCAACCTCACCCACCAGGGCCCGGCCGAGGAGGACACCGCCGACTTCGCCGACGGCGCGCCGGGCAACCTCCGGGTCGACTACGTCCTGCCCAGCGAGCGCCTGACCGTGCGCGACACGGGGGTCTTCTGGCCCACCTCGAGCGACCCGCTGTTCCCGCGGCTCATCGGCACCTTCCCCTTCCCGGTCACCGACCACCGCCTGGTGTGGCTCGACCTGGGCGTGGGGCGCACGCACGGGCGGTGACAGCAGCCGCTTCGCCGAGGGGCCGGCGGACGTTCACCTGACGTCCACCCGCCGGCCCCTCGGGGGGCCACCCGGATGACGAGAGTCGGCGTGTCCGCCCGACCACCGATCTCCGGAGACTCCCCCCATGACGCTTGACCAGACCCCGCGTCCGACCCGCACGCTCCTGCCGATGGTCGGTCAGACCCACGGCAACCGCAGCGCGGTCACCTGCCACCTGCGCTGTGGCGACGCCTGCTTCCAGGACGTCCCCAACACCACCGAGACGTCCTACTTCCGTGACGTCGCGACGACCGTCCTGAGCCGCCGCGCCGTCGTCGGCACCGGCCTGTCGGTCGCCGCACTCACCGCGGTCCCGATGGCTCGCGCCGCCGCCGCACCGGCCCGCGGCGCGAAGCCCGGCAAGGGCGGCCACGGTGCGCCCGGCACCCTCCCGTTCAGCCCGATCGCGCCTGCCGCCACCACGGTCGACGACGTCACCGTGCCCGTCGGCTACCGCTGGGACCCGATCCTGCGGTGGGGCGACCCGATCCTCGCCGGCGCCCCGACGTTCGACCCCAACGCCCAGACGCCCGAGGCGCAGGCCGGCCAGTTCGGCTACAACAACGACTACCTCGACATCATCGAGACCAACCGCGCCGGCACCGAGGCGCTGCTCGTGTGCAACCACGAGTACACCAATGAGGGCATCATGTTCCCGCCCGGCACCGACCCGGCCACCGTGATCCGCACGGCCTGGGCCGCGCACGGCATGTCGGTGGTCGAGCTCCGGCGCCGCAAGCGCGGGGACGTGTGGACGTACGCCCCGGGCGCGCGCCTCAACCGCCGCATCACCCTCGACACCCCGTTCGCCGTGGACGGGCCTGCCGCCGGCTCCGACCTGCTCAAGACGGCCGCCGACCCGACCGGTCGCACGGTCCGCGGCACGATGAACAACTGCGCGGGCGGCACGACGCCGTGGGGCACGGTCCTGTCGGGCGAGGAGAACTTCAACCAGTACTTCCGCGCCACCGGCACCGACCCGAAGGAGCGGCGCTACGGCCTCTCGGCCACCCAGGACTCGCGCAACTGGCGCTCGCTCGACCCCCGTTGGGACGCCACCACCGACGACTACCGCAACGAGCCCAACCGGTTCGGCTGGATCGTCGAGCTCGACCCGAGCGACCCGACCTCCACTCCGGTCAAGCACACCGCGATGGGCCGCTTCAAGCACGAGGGCGCCAACGTCATCGTCAACCGCGACGGCCACGTCGTGGCCTACATGGGCGACGACGAGCGCTTCGACTACGTCTACCGCTTCGTCTCCCGCGACACGATGCGCCCCGGTAACAGCCCCAAGGCTCGGCGCCACAACCTCACGCTCATGAGCGAGGGCGACCTGTCCGTGGCCCGCTTCACCGGCGACGGCCTGGAGGACGGGGTCAGCGACGGCTCCGGCGAGTGGATCCCGCTCACGCGCGGCGGGCAGTCGATGGTCCCGGGGTTCACGCTCGAGGAGGTCCTGGTCTACACGCGCCTCGCCGCCGACGCCGTACAGCCGACCAAGATGGACCGCCCCGAGGACGTCGAGCCGAGCCTGCACACGGGCCGCATCTACGTCGCCTGCACCAACAACACCAGCCGGACCGCGCTGCAGGTCGACGAGCCCAACCCGCGCCCGGCCAACAAGGACGGTCACGTCGTGGAGATGATCCCCACCGACGGCGACCACACGGCCGACACGTTCGGCTGGAACCTGTTCCTCATCTGCGGCGACGAGGCCTCCGCGGGCCGCTACTTCGGCGGCTGGACCGGTCCGGTCTCGCCGATCTCGTGCCCGGACAACGTCGCCTTCGACAGCCAGGGCAACCTGTGGGTCTCCACCGACGGCCAGCCCAGCGCGATCAAGGTCAACGACGGCCTGTTCAAGGTGCCGGTCGAGGGTCCCGAGCGCGGCCACGTCCAGCAGTTCCTCGCCGTCCCGTCGGGCGCCGAGACCTGCGGGCCGATCATCCGGGACCGCGAGGACACGGTGTTCGTCGCCGTCCAGCACCCCGGTGAGGACGGCTCCTGGGCCGCCCCGCAGTCCCGCTTCCCCGACTACGTGCCGGTCGGCGCCACGGCGCCCGCCGGCCAGCTCGCCGGCCCGCGGCCCACCGTCGTGCAGGTCACCCGCGCCTGAGGCGTCCTACGATCGACCCGTGCCGCGACCCGTCCCCACCACCGCCGGGGTCGCGGCCGGGTCGATCGCCCTGCTCGCCCTGGCCGTCGCGGAGGGGTGGCTCGGCCCGGACGTCGGTCGTGGCGCGAACTTCTGCGAGAGGGCGTACGACGGCGCGATCGCGCAGCCGGCCAACACGCTGTCCAACCTCGGTTTCGTCGTCGCCGGCCTGCTGGTCGCACGCCACGCCCAGCGCCGGACGCCGCCTCCCGACGGCAGCCACGTCCTGCCGACCACCGTGGCGACCTCCTACGCGTGCATCGTGGTGCTGCTCGGCCCGGGCTCGGCTGCGATGCACGCCACCCAGAGCGCGTGGGGCGGCCACCTCGACATGCTCAGCATGTACCTCGTCGCCGGCTTCGCGGCGGCGTGGGCCTGGGTCCGGTGGACCCGTCGCGGCACCGCGGCGTTCGTGACGGCGTACGTCGTCTGCGTCGCGGCGTGCGAGCTGGTCGGGCTGTGGCCCGAGCCGATCCCCGTCGTCCACTACTCCGGCAACCTCGCCTTCGGCGTGCTGCTGGTCGCGGCCCTCGTGATGGAGACCGCGCTGTGGCGCCGCGGGGAGACCAGCCGCGTCTTCCGCCACGGCGTCGTGGCGCTGGCGTCGATGCTGGTCGCCTTCGCCATCTGGCTGCTCAGCAACGCCGGCTGGTGCGACCCCGACTCGCTCCTCCAGGGCCACGCCGCCTGGCACCTGCTGAGCGCGGTCGCGGCGTACTGGCTCTACCGGCTGTACGCCTCCGAGCGCACCACTCCCGACGTGCGGGTGCCTCAGGCGTTGCCGTCGACGTAGCGGCCGTCGGGGGTGACCGGGTTGTCCTCGTTGATCGCCTCGACGGCCTCGGTGAGCTCGGCCTGGGCCAGCGGGGGGCGGCGGTCGAGGTGGATGCCGGCGATCATGCAGCGCACCGACCCGCCGGCCAGCTCGATCGTGGGGATGTCGACGGCGACGATCTCGCACGACTCCTCGATCGCCGCCACCTGCTCGGGACGCAGCGACCGCTTCGCCCGGGCGGACATGGCCATCACGTAGCGGCGTCGGCCGTCCGGCATACGACCGCACAGCTCGACCGCGTTGCCGGCGAACTCGCGGATCTGCTCCTCGGTGAGCTCGACGATCGTGCGGCCGGTGACCGCGAGGCGCTCGCGCACCTGCTCGCGCCGGTGCTCGTCGGGGATCATCCCCAGGGCGATCATCGCGACGTCGGTGCCGATGCAGGCGATGACGTTGGTGTGGTAGACCGGCACGCCGTCGGAGTCGACGGCGTCGAAAGCCATCGGCTCGTAGGTGAAGTCGGTGCAGAAGCGCTCGAGCACCGCGGCGTCGGCGCGGTGGCTGCGGGCCGTGTAGGCCACCCGGGAGACGTGGTCGAGCACCATCGCGCCGGTGCCCTCGAGGAAGACGCCGTCGGGCTCGAGGCCGGAGTAGTCGACGATCGTCTGGACGCGGTACTCCGACTTGAGCATCTCCAGGACGTCGGCGCGCCGCTCGTGACGCCGGTTGGAGGCGTACATCGGGTAGACCGCGACCGCGCCGCCGGCGTGGGTGGAGACCCAGTTGTTGGGGAAGACGCTGTCGGGGCGGGTGTGGTCGTCGTCGTCGAAGACGTGGACCCGTACGCCGACCGCGCGCAGCGCCTCGGCGAGCGCGTCCATCTCGGCCATCGCCTTGGCCGACGTCGACTCCTCCGACTGCCCGGCAGGGGCATCGGCCTGGAACGCGTTGTCGGCCGCGGTCGCCGGGTTGGGGACGAAGCTGGTCGCGCGGACGAGGATCACTGCAGAGGGGGCCTGGGCACTCACGGGAGGAATGTAGCGGCCCCGACGGCCTCGGCCAGCAACGCTGCGACGTCACCTGGGTCACGCTCGAGCGCGGATTCGTAGCAGGTCAGCTCCGTCTCGACCCAGCCCGGCACGTCGGTGGCCCGCCACAGTCCGCACGCGACGACGCCCCGCTCCTCGATGAAGCCGACCACCCGCTCGTTGACCTCGTCGACCGCGCCGGGCGCATAGGCCAGGAAGGTGCCGATGTGCGGCTCCTCGGGAAACGTCCGCAAGCCCTGCGCACGCAGCTCGGCGGCGAGCCGTACGGCCCAGGCACGGTAGTCACCGAACCGCCCGAGGTGCTCGCGAAGCCCGACGAGCCCGCCGACGGCGGCAGCGGTCATCGAGAAGATCGTGCCGCCCATCCGCTGGCGCCACGTCCGGAGCTCGCCGGCGAGGTCCTCGGGGCAGCCGACGAGCGCACCGCTGGAGCCGCCGAGCCCCTTGTAGAGCGAGACGTACACCGAGTCGAACAGGTCGCCCACCTCGGCGAGGCTGCGGTCCCAGTAGGAAACCGACTCCCAGACCCGCGCGCCGTCGGCGTGGAGGCTGACGCCGCGCTCGCGGGCGGCCGCGGACAGCGCGACCAGGTCGTCCCACGGAGGCAGCAGGCAGCCGGCGTCGCGCAGCGGGAGCTCGACCATCGCCGCACCCAGCCGCCCGCCGATCGCGGTCAGGTCGTCCGCGGTGGCGGTGCGGCGGCCCGTCGTGAGCCACTCGAGCTCGAGGCCCATCACCCGCCGCGGGCCGTCCTGCTCGTGGTGCACGAGGTGCGACAGGTCGGGCAGCGCGACCCGGCGCGACCCGGCGCCGTCGCACCACGCTCGCAGGGTCGCCTGCTGGGCCATCACGCCGCTGGGGAACATGACGGCCGACGGCTTGCCGAGCAGCTCGGCGACCTCGGCCTCGAGCTGGGCAACGGCACCGCGCTCGCCGTAGCGGTCCCAGGCGAGGTCGTGCTCCTCGGCGTACGCGGCGAGGTCGCGAAACATCGCCGCCGGCGTCGAAAGCGGGCGATGGAAGATCGCCTCGGCCGAGGCCGACGCAGCGCGGAAGCGGTCGTGCAGCTCGCTCACGCGGGGATCAGGCGTGGCGCTTGAACCAGTACGTCGTCTCGACGCCGGGGATGACCTGCACCAGCTCCCACCCGTTGACGCCGAGCGTGGAGAGGAGGTCCTCCCACGACTCGGTGCCCTCCACGAGCGCCTCGGGGTCGGCGTTGTAGCCACCGACCTCCACGTTGCCCTGGTCGTCGACGTTGATCTCGAGGTGCGCCCATGAAGCCATGCGGCGATCCTGTCACGGGGGTCAACCACCCAGCGCCCACTCCGCCATGACGTGGCACCGGTCGGTCTCCCACCAGGCGAGCTGCAGCCGGTCGAGCACCACGTCGACGGGCACGACGTCGGCGAGCAGCGCCGCGGTCGAGGCGAGGTCGACCTGGCCGGAGGCCGCGTCGACGGTGAGGTGCGGCTGCACGTCCGTGCCGAACTCCCCGCCGTACGGCGGCCACCCGGGGAAGGCGGCCACCAGGCGTGCGGTCAGGTCGCGCAGTACGTCGTCCGGGTCGGGCACGAGGTGGATGATCCCGTTGGGGAACTGGCCGAGGTCGGCCAGCCGCACCCGGACCGGCGCGGTCGCGGCGGCGATCGCGGCGACCGTGTCGAGGTCCTGCGCGCTCGGCGTCGGGGCGAAAGGGCCGAGGGCCGTGACGTGCGCATGCGCGAATCGCGGGTCGGCCGACACGAACCCGACGTCGTAGTGGGCGGTGCGCTCGCGCACCCATGCCTCCAGGGCAGGCACCGGCAGCTGGAGGACGGAGTGGCCGGTCACGCCGGCAAGACTGGCAGGCCGCCCGGCCGGCTGCGTCACTAGGCTGCTGCCGCCATGACCCACACCCACGTCGATCCGCCCTCCCCCCACATCGCCGCCCTCGCCCGCGAGCGTCTCGCCGGGCTGGCCACGCCGCCCGGGGCGCTCGGACGCGTCGGCGAGCTCGGCGTCTGGCTGTCCGCCGCGCAGGGCGTCGTGCCGCCTCGCCCGCTCACCGACGTACGCCTCGTGGTGCTGGCCGGCGACCACGGCGTGGCCGCCCACGGCGTCTCGGCCTACCCCGCCGCGATCACCGAGGCGATGGTGCGCACCCTCGTCGCCGGTCGCGCCGGGGTCAGCGCGCTGGCGCGCGAGCACGGTGTCAGCGTCACGGTGCTCGACATCGCCGTCGACGCCGACCTCGACGACCTCCCGGCCGCGGTCACCGCGCGCAAGGTCCGGCGCGGCTCGGGCGCCATCCACCTCACCGACGCCCTGACCCGCGAGGAGACCGAGCGCTCCCTCGCCCTCGGTGCCGAGCTGGCCGACGAGCTCGCCGACGACGGCGCCCAGCTGCTGATGACCGGCGACCTGGGCATCGGCAACACCACTGTCGCGGCCGCGCTTGTCGCCGCGACGCTGGGCCTGCCGGCCGACGAGGTGACCGGCCGCGGCACCGGGATCGACGACGACGGCTGGACCCGCAAGCGCGACGTGGTGGCGCAGGCCCTCGCCCGCGCCGAGGGCCGCACGTCCGACCCGGTCGAGGTGCTCACCGCCCTCGGCAGCGCCGACCTCGCCGCCACCGTCGGCTTCCTGGTCGCGGCGTCCACCCGCGGCGTACCCGTGCTCCTCGACGGCCTCATGTCCGTCGCCTGCGCGGTCGTTGCCGAGGCCCGTGCGCCAGGCGCTGCCGCCTGGTGGCTCGCCGGCCACCGCTCCACCGAGCCCGCGCAGGCACACGCCCTGAAGTCCCTCGGCCTCGAGCCGGTCCTCGACCTCGGCATGCGCCTGGGCGAGGGCTCGGGCGCCGTCGCGGCCCTGCCGGTGCTGCGCTCCGCAGTCGCCGTGATGCGCGACGTGGCCCTGCTCGCGGAGATCCTGCCTCCCGAGATCCCGACTTCGTGAGCGTCCGCGACGCGTGGCTGCTGGCCACCGGCACGCTCACCGCCGTCCGCGTCCCGCCGCCGACCTCGGTCGACCGCCGGACCGCCGGGCTCGCGATGGTCGTCGCCCCGCTGGCGGTGCTGCCCCTCGGGCTCATGGCTGCGGCGGCGGTCCTGGTCGCGGGCTGGATCGGTCTGCCGCCCCTCGCGACGGCGTACGTCGTCCTGGTGACGCTCACGCTCGGCACCCGGGCCTTCCACTGGGACGGCCTCGCGGACACCGCCGACGGCCTGACCGCGTCCTACTCCCCCGCGCGCTCGCTCGAGGTGATGCGCACGGGGCCGGTGGGTCCGGCTGGGGTCGTCGCCGTCGTGCTCGTCGCCGGGCTCCAGGCGGCGGGTCTGGCCGCGGTCGTGCGCCACGACCACGGCTGGTGGGTGGTCGGTCTGCTGGTGTGCGTCTCCCGGCTCTCGCTGGCGCTCGCCTGCGTGCGCGGCGTGCCCGCGGCCCGCGCCGACGGGCTCGGGGCCACGCACGTCGGTTCCGTGCCGGTGGTCGCCGCCGTCGCGTCGCTGCTGGTGTGCGGTGTCGTCGTGGGGCTCGCCGGCAACGGGATGGGTTCCACCTGGACCCTGCTCGCGGGGCTGGTCGTGACGGTCGGGGTCGTGCTGGCGCTGCTGCTGCGGTGCGTACGCCGACTCGGCGGGATCACCGGTGACGTGCTCGGCGCGGCGGTCGAGGTCTCCTTCGCCGTGCTGGTGCTCGCGGCCGCGAGCGTGTAGCAGGCGCCGCGGTCTCGTCCTGCTGCGTCCGGTCCCGGTCGACTCTGAGAGGATGCGCGCCATGCGAATCCTGGTCACCGGCGGCGTGCGTTCGGGCAAGTCCACCCATGCCGAGGACCTGATCGGCGGGGCCCCCGCCACCTACGTCGCCACCGGCACGCCGCCCGACCGCGACCAGGACCCCGACTGGGCCGCCCGGATCGACGCCCACCGCGACCGACGTCCTGCCTCCTGGGGCACGGTCGAGACGCAGGACCTGGCCGGCGTGCTCGCCCAGGCCGGTGACCCGCTGCTCGTCGACTGCCTCGGCACCTGGCTGACCGCGATCATCGACGCCGAGAACGCCTGGGAGAAGGACTCGGACGCCGTCCACGACCTGGTCCTCGCCCGCACCGACGAGGTCGTCGCCGCACTCGTGCGGTGCGAGCAGGACGTCGTGCTGGTGACCAACGAGGTCGGCCTCGGCATCGTGCCCGAGCACCGTTCCGGCCGGCTCTTCCGCGACCTGCTCGGCGTCGTCAACCAGCGCGTGGCCGCTGCCTGCGACGAGGTGCACCTCGTCGTCGCCGGTCGCGTGCTGCGGCTCTGAGGTGAACGGCCCCTGGCGCGCGCGGTGACATCGATCCGAGCATCCCGCGCGCCGACGTCGTACACCTCCGCCGCCACCTGGCCGGCCATCTCGACGTCTGGCAGGCCGACGGCGGCACCCTGACGGCGATGGTCGACGACTCGGTGGTGCTTCCTGACACCTGCGAGAACCTCTGGCTCAGAGCGAGCGGTGCGGCGCGCGTCGTACGACCGAAGGACCAGGTCGACTTCGCCGTGTGCGCACCGCTCATGGACGACGGTTCGCGCGCGTGGCTCCGCTCGGCTCTCGTGCTCGCGCATCCCGGGCATCGGTGGCTGGACGCGCTGTAGCGGCTGGGGAACGAGACGCAGGCGGATCGAGTCGTCAAGCCTGCAGGTCGTTCCCCACGGACTGGTTCCGACCGGTGCTGGCGCGCTCTCTTCGCCGTCGTACACATCATCGAAAACTCTTGTCCAACATGTGGATCCACGCTCGAAACGGCCGGTTGAGTGTCGGTGGTGGTGGCTAGCTCGTACCCATGAGCAGCACCCTCTCCGACCTCGACGCTGACGGCCTCCTGGCCGCCGCGAGCGAGGCCGAGCGGGCCACGCGGCTGGCGGAGGTCCACAAGCTCGAGGTGCTCTCGGCGTGGGCTGCGATCCACTCCACCCGAGTCGCTGCGCGACCAGGTCCACCTCGTCACCGTCGGCGACTACTGGCCCTACGCCACCTCCACCAGTCGCCACGTCGACCTCGACCACCCCACCCCCTATGACCACGGTGGCGCTGGCGACGAAGGTCGAGATCCACCACCCGGCCAGACCGGCTCCCACAACTCCGGCCCCCTCGGCCGACGTCACCACCGCTGGAAGACCCACGCCGGCTACCGCTCACGCCAGTGCGGCGAGGGCCGCTACGTCTGGCTCACCCCGCACGGCATGGGGTTCCTCGTCGACCACACCGGCACCCACCACATCCACCCCGAGAAAGCCCGGATCATCCTCGAAGCACCCACAGGCGTCGACCTCTACTTCGCCCAGGTCGAGCCTGAGTAGGCGGGCGGATGCGTGCGTCGCCGTCAACGGTGACGCTGGTGCGCGACCCAGCACCCTGCGCCCTCGATCGAGAGGACCTTCTGCGTGACCACGACACGTCACAGCCCGGCACCAGCGCGCGACGCGTTGGGCAGGATGGGCTTCGTTGCCAGGCGGATCCGCCGGAGCACGGGTCTGCGTCTGCAGGCCCGGCCGACATGGGGACGGGTTCTCGCCTGCGTCGTGGGTCTGGGGTACCTGATGGCCGCGTTCATCGCACTGGCCTTCCTCGACGTTCCGTCAGGGTTTCACGGCTGGCTCCCGGCCGCTCTCGGCTACGTGCCCGGCCTCCTGGTGCTCAGCCTCGGTATCGGGATCGCCCGCTGGCCGGTCGCAGTGGCCTGGGCCGCCGGGGCCGCCCTGGCGATGGGGTCGGGGGCACACTTCGTTGCTGCCCCGATCCACGAACGGATCGAGGTCGAGGCCGCTGAGGTGGGCACACCTGCTGGGTGGACCGTGGTGGAAGACGGCACGTGGACCGGTAACACCTGGGGACTGTGGAGCAGCTGGCCGGAGGTGACATACACGTACGCCACCGACGACTCCGTGCAGGTGGCCGCAGAGGACTACGCCGCGCTGCTGGAGGCCGATGGGTGGGAGATGGACACCATCGGGTACCGGGTCGACCCACGGCCGGGCACGATCGCCCAGGCATGGGAGAAGGGCCGGTGGAACATACGGGTCCGGGTCGCCGGACCGGGATCGAACCCCCGTCAGTTCGACACGCGTGCGCCCGCTCCGATGACCACGATCGACGTGTACGTCGACGGGCAACGCTGAGATCCCACCCTCGGGCGCGTTACCTGACGGTGCCCCGTAGGCCCACGGCGGAGCGCGTGTCCCGCCGATGCTCAGGCACCCAACCGATCCAGGTCCTTGCGCCACATCCGGGCGATGACCGGGCCCATCGTGCGGTGCAGCAGTCCGATGGCCACCTTGTCCCGCAGGCGGATCGGGTGGGTGCTCCACTCGACGTGGAGCCGGCTGCCTCCTTCCCCGTCCGACTCGATCCGCATGAATCCGCTTCCCGGGTCGCCGTGGTTGGTCTCCAGCTCGGTCCAGCGGACCACGTGCGGATCCGACCAGTCGTACCGGACGACGACCCAGTAGGGCGAGTGCGGGGAGCCTTCCCGCGCCACCGCCCACGTCTCGCCGGACTCCCGGACCTCGTAGACCTTCGGGTCCAGCGTGTGCCAGATCTCGAGCCGCCGGTCCGTGAAGTCCGTCATCGCCTCCATGACCTGCTCGGGCGATGCCTGGGTGACGAGGTCGAACCTCATCTCACTCGCCCCCTGGCGAGTGCGGCGATGCGAGCCACGAGGTCGGCTCCATGACGGTGAGGCTAACGACCCGGTTTCGGGGCGCGCAACCATCAGTGGGCACCGGTCTCATGACGCTGCGCCGGTCGATGGACACGCTCACCCGAGTCGGGTGAGCCCGAGTCTCCACGGCTCGTCGAGGATCGCGACGTGACCGCGACCCATGTGAACGTGGACAACTTCGCCCGGGCCGAGACCCATCGCATGATGGCCGACCTGCAGCGCGACGCCGGCGGCAGCAACAGGTTCGAGCACAACCGTGCACCCGCACCGGTCGACAGGCAGACCGTGATCCGGATGAATCGCGACACGCTCTACAGCTTCGCGGTGGTCGACGTCGCCAGCGGGGCGACCCTCACCGTGCCGGACGCCGGACGCCGGTACCTGTCGGTGATGGCTGTCGACGAGGACCACTACATCAACCGGGTCTTCCACGACCCCGGCACGTACGAGCTCACGGCCGAGGACCTCGGGAGCCCGTACGTGGTGCTGGCCGCACGCACGCTGGTCGACCCGCGGGATCCGGACGACCTGGCCGCTGTGGCTGACCTCCAGGACCGGCTCCACCTCGAGGTCTCTGCCGGTCGACCCTTCACGCCACCGGACTACGACACCGCGAGCCTCGACCGCACCCGCCAGGCGCTCCTCGGACTGGCCGCCGACATGACGTCCTTCGAGTCGAGCTTCGGGCGGCGCGAGGACGTCGACCCGGTGCACCACCTGATCGGCTCGGCCGCCGGCTGGGGCGGCCTGCCCGACGCCGAGGCGACGTACGTCGGGGTCTCGCCGGGGCTGCCCGTGGGCGAGTACGAGCTCACCGTCGGCCCGGACGTGCCGGTCGACGGGTTCTGGTCGATCTCGGTCTACAACGCCGATGGTTACTTCGAGCCCAACGAGCGCGGCGCCTACAGCGTCAACAGCATCACCGCCGCTCATGACGACGACGGCAGTGTCACCGTTCGCTTCGGCGGTGACGGCGACCCCGCGCGCAACTCGCTCCCGATCACCGACGGCTGGAACTACCTGGTCCGCCTCTACCGCCCGAGGCCGGAGATCCTCACTGGGGCCTGGACGTTTCCCACGCTCGCCACCTAGACCACGAGCACGAACGAGCCCAGCGCCACCAGCCACGACGCGAACGACCCGAGCAGGAAGTACTCCGTCATCTCGTGCACGGTCTGCTGCTCGTGGCGCGAGGAGAGCTCCGGGAAGCGGAGCAGGCCCTTCGCAGCGACGACGACGCTGGCGGCCGTCACCTGGCCCCCGAGCGCGAGGGCGAGGATGAAGACGCGCTCGAGCGGGCCGAGGAGGCGACCACCCTTGAGCTGCGTCGGCGGCATCGCGCCGTCGGCGCGCGGGTTGATGGTGCCGGTCGCCTTGAGCACGAGGCGGACGAGCACGTTGCCGGTGGACAGCTGGATGGCGAAGGCGCCGAGCAGCATCAGGAACCGGTCGGCCGACACGTCACCCAGGTCTGCCACGGTCAACGAGTCCAGCCATCGCGCGAGCGGCCCCCCGGCCTCCGGCGCGAGGCCCGAGCACGCGATCGCACCGACGAGCGAGGCGACGAACACGGTCAGGGGCAGTCGAGCCGCCTTCGGTCCGGGATGGCCGAAGCCCCACGTGACGGTGAGTCCCCACACGAGCACGACGGCGGCGATGACGAGCAGCGCCGCGACGTCACCTCCCGACGTGAGACCTGCCAGCAGCCCGACGCACAGCGCCACCAGCGCCCCGACGCACTCGGGGAGGTAGCGCGTGCGGCGCACCGAGTGGGTCAGGTCGGTCACGGCGAAGCCGATCAGCAGGATCCCGAGCCAGCTCATCCGTCCACTCCTCTCACAGGTCGCGCAGCATCTCGTCGGTCGCGAGCACCACGCCGATGCCGTCGGCCCGGATCCGCTGCGACACCGCCGACGGGCTGATGCCGAGGTCGGCGGCGATCTCCTGCTGCTGCCTCCCCCTCAGCAGACCACGCAGCACCGACA
>DATIAJ010000244.1:0-31051 GCA_035458105.1 Nocardioides sp.
GTCCGTGGCCTGCCACGAGGGGGCGCGGAGACCGAACCGACCGGGCACGACCCGCTGCTCGTAGCGCGGCACCGTCGGCAGCCGGGACGCGACGACCGCACGGAGCTCGTCGACGCGCGGCACCGGCCCGTCGAGCACCGCCAGGGAGCCGATCACGAGGCAGGAGGTCGGTTCGACGTCCTCAGCCGCGAGGAACGCGTAGGACAACGGGCTCAGGCGCTCCATCGAAGACCTCCTCCTGCTGACCAGTCTGCTGGACGCCGCGGCGCCGGGCCGCGGCCAACGGTCCCGATCAGGCATGACCTCCGACCCTCCTGCTCCTGAACCGGGACCGGGAGCATGACGTCATGATCGGTGCACGACGCCCCGTGCGAGCCGTCGACGACGTGTGGCTGGCGATGGAGCAGCCGGACAACCTGATGGTGGTCGAGGGGTTGATGGTGGTCGACGGCGAGCTCGACCGCGACACGTACGTCGGGCTCCTGCGCGAGCGCGTGCTCGATCGGTTCCCGCGGTTCCGCCAACGCGCGCGTCACGCCTGGCTGCCCTGGCCGGGGCAGTGGTGGGAGGACGACCCGGGCTTCGACCTCGAGCGCCACGTCCGGGAGGTCCGGCTGCCCGCCCCGGGCGACGACTCCGCCCTGGAGGACCACGTCGCGTCCTGCCTCTCCCGCTCCCTCGACCGGCAGCACCCGCCGTGGGAGGTGCACCTGGTCCAGGGGTACGCCGGCGGCACGGCCATCTACACCCGGCTCCACCACGCGCTGGCCGACGGCACCGCCCTGCTCCGGGTCGTCCTCGCGCTGGCCGACGAGGAGCTCACCGCCGAGGCGGGCGGCGGCCGTCGCGGCCCCCTCGATGTCGCGTGGCGGGCGGTCCGGGCCCTCCCCGGGACGGGTCGGCTCGTCACCGCCCCGGTGGTCGCCGAGCACCTGCTGCTCGCGCGCCGTCCCGCGTCGCCGCTCTCGGTGCCGCCGCACCACGGCAAGCGCGCAGTGTGGACCCCGTCGATCGACGTGGCCGGCCTGCGGGAGCTGCGCCGCGCGACCGGGACGACGGTCACCGAAGTCGTCATGGCCGCGCTGGCGGGCTCGCTGCGCCGATGGCTGCTCGTGCACGGCACCGATCCGATGGTCGACGACCTGCCGACGATGGTGCCGGTCGACCTGCGGGGCTCGGCTGCCTTGCGGCCCGACGACCTGGGCAACCAGTTCGCCCTGGTGCTGCTGGACCTGCCGGTCGGGATCGACAGCGCACGCGGGCGACTTGAAGAGACCGCGGCGCGGATGCGCGCCATCAAGGACTCACCGGAGGCGTGGCTGACCTACGGCCTGCTGGAGGGGATGGGCGTGCTGCACCCGCGCCTGCGGGTCCACGCCACCGACTTCTTCGCCCGGAAGGCCACGGGTGTCACCACCAGCGTGCGCGGCCCGGACCTGCCGCTGCACGTGGCGGGGCTGCCCGTCACGCGGATGTGGGCGTGGGCACCGATGTCGGCCGACCAGAGCCTGTCGACCTCGATCGTGGGCTACGCAGGCAGCATCCACGTCGGCTTCAAGGTCGACTCCTCCGCCGTGCCGGACCCGCACAGGCTGGTCACCGGGCTCCAGGCGGAGCTCGCCGAGCTGACCGCGCTCGCGGGCACCAGCTAGGTGCGTGCCCCCGGGTGTCCAGGCCCTTCCTGCGCGGTCACCCCGCGTGGCGGGCGACCCGGGGAGACCGAGGCGGCTATCGCGTGCGCGACGCGGACGGTGGTACGCCGACGCCACCGCCAGGCGCTGGTGGTGCGGGTCGGTGCGGGTGCAGGTGGACGGGGCACGTGCGCTCCTGGGGCGGGCTCGGACGGGAGAAGCGGTCGACCCGACGCTAGGCGGCACCGCCGACCCATCGGCAGGGCACAACGTCCCAGCTCGTTCCGGGACCTGCGGCAGGGTCAGAGGTCGGTCGAGGCGGCCTCCCCCGAGCCGACGTACCTGATCACCAGCATCGCCAGGTCGTCGACCAGCTCCTCGCCGTGGAAGGCGCGGACGGCGTCGAGCACCGTCGCCGCGAGCCCGTCCGCGGAGAGGTCGCGGTGGGCGTGCAGCAGCTCGGCGACGCGCTCGGAGCCGAACTGGTCCCGGTCGCGTCGTGCCTCGACCAGACCGTCGGTGAAGACGCTCAGCACCTCACCGGGCGCGAGCTCGACCTCGGCGTCGTGCAGCTCGGGGTCGTCGAACAGCGCGAGCGCGGTGCCGAGCGCGCCGACCTCCTCGACTCCCCCGTCCGCCCGCAGGACCAGCGGACAGTGGTGGCCGGCGAGGGAGAGGGTGACGCGCAGCGGGGCGTCGGGAGCGTCACCGGGGCGGGGCGGTCGCAGGTGCCCGTGCACGAGGGTGCAGTGGCGCTCGGACTCCGTCTGCGCCAGCAGCACGGCGTTGACCTCCCGCAGCGTCGCCGCCGGGGGGAGCTCGGGGACGGCGAGGGCTCGCAGGGTGTAGCGCGTCGCAGCGCTGACCGCGGCCGCCTCCGCGCCCTTGCCGCTGACGTCGCCGAGCACGAAGGCCCACGTCTCGTCGTCGAGGGGGAAGACGTCGAGGAAGTCGCCGCCGATCTCGCCGCCGTCGCCGGCCGGGACGTAGCGGCTGGCCAGGTCGCAGCCCGGGACGGTCGGCAGCGTCGCGGGCACCATGCTCGCCTGCAGGGTGGCGGCGACGCGGGAGCGGTCCGCCAGGACCTGCTGGAGGTGCTGCTGGTCGCGGACGCGCTCGGTCACCTCCCGCAGCACGACGAGCTCACCGGCGGTGCGGCCGGAGATGTCGGTGAGTGGCTGCTGGCTGACGTCGAAGGTGCGCCGGTCCCCGGTGACCGGGTCGGCCAGCACGAGTCCGCCGGGACCGACCTCCGCGACGTCGGAGGTGTCGAGCAGGTCGCGCACCCGCCTCCCGACCAGCTCGCCGCGGGGCCGGTTCGAGAGGGCGACCGCTGCCGGGTTGACGTCGACGATCCGCTCGAAGGCGTCGAGGACGAACACCGCGTCGGTCATGCTCTCGACGACCGCGCTGCGGGCCAGCGGGGCCAGGTCGACCAGGCGCTCCTCGAACAGCCCCCACACCAGCAACCCGCCGGTGAGGATGAACGCGAACGGCGTCAGGTCGATCCGGGCGAACCAGCCGACCTCGAGGTTGTGCAGGATGTTGGCCGCCCACGGCAGCAGCGCCGAGGCCAGCAGCACCACGGCCATCCGGCTGTAGGTGCGGGCCAGCCTGACCATGCTCGCGACGAACAGCACCGTCGCGCCGACGAGCAGCAGGTTGTTGTAGGCGAAGATCGCCCAGAACGCCGGCCCGGACTCGACGATCGGCAGCTCTTCGGTGTGGGCCGTCGGTGGGTAGGAGCGCACCAGGTCGTGCGTGGCCGGGAGCGCCAGGATGGTCAGCGCGACGAGCGGTGGGATGGCCAGCAGCGCGACCAGGCGGCGCGTGACGCGGTCGCCCCGGCCGGTGTACTGCAGCACGAAGACGAGCCAGGCGGGTGCGAGCGCGACGATGCCGACGTACTTGAGGTCGCCCCACCTGCTCTTGAGCGCCACCTCGCCGACCGAGAGCTCCACGGCGTAGGCCGTGCCCCACCAGGCGACGGCCACGAGCAGCACCGCCAGGCTCCAGCCCATGCGCGTGCCCCGGCGCCAGGCGACGTACGCCGCCAGCACGGCGAGCACCAGCCCGGCGCCTGCCATGAGCGTGGCGAGAAGGGTCAGCACCCGGTCCCTCCCGCGATCGTGCTCCCCCACGCGACGCCGCGTGGCCGACCCCTCACGCTAACCGGCGGGTCCGACCGTGTCCGCCATTCCGGCTCAGCGTGCCCCGCTTGGGTGAGGTCCGGGATCACCCTCGTCGTCTGCCTCGCCGGGCAACCGTCGTGGCAGGTCCCGGGTGAAGGTCAGGGACAGGAGGGCCAGGGCGCCTGCCACCAGCAGCCCCGTCTTGAGGGCCTGCAGCTGGGCGGACTCGTAGTCGTCGACGAGCGCGTCGGAGGTCGGCTCGTCGAGGCCGGCCGTGCGGGCGGCGTCCTCGATCTGGTCCGAGGACACGAAGTCGATCCCCGACCCCACCGCCACCCCGACCTGCTCGGAGACCGCGCTGCTGATCCGATCGTCCTCGGAGATGTTGTCCAGGAAGTTGGTGGTCAGCCCGGACAGGACGATCGCACCGAGCAGGGCGACACCCAGCGAGGACCCGAGCTGCTGACCGGTGAACTGCAGGCCGCCGGCCTCCCCCCGTCCCGAGGCGTCGACAGACGACTGGACCACGTTGCCGAGCTGGGAGGCGATCAGCCCCATCCCGATCCCGAGGACCGCCATCGAGAGGAGGAAGCTCGGGTTGTCGAGCTCTGGCTCGATCGTCGCCATCAGCAGGGCGGCGGCGAGCGCGGCGGTCGCCAGGCCGGCACGCACGATGGTGCGGATGGAGAAGCGGGCCGACAGTCGCGAGCCGGCCGCGGAGGCGATGAACATGGTGATGGAGACCGGCAGCATCTGGATGCCTGTCTCCAGGGCGTTCAAGCCGATGACCAGCTGCAGGTAGAGGGGGATCGTGAAGAAGATGCCCATCAGGATCAGGTTCTGGCTGAACAGGCCGATCAGCCCGGCGCGCAGCGGAGCGACGCGCAGCAGGGCCAGGTGCACCAGCGGGTCACGGCCGCTGCCCTCCCGACGCTCGAGCCACTGCGTGAACCCCCAGAGCAGCAGGACGCCGGCGCCGACGACGAAGACCGTGAGCGAGAAGCCGAACGGCGTCACCGGCGAGTCCTCCTTGGGCTTGACCCACCCCCAGACGCTGGACTGCAGCACCCCGAGGACGACCAGTCCCAGGCCTGTTGCGGACAGGACGGTGCCGACGATGTCGAGCTTCGGCGCCGGGCCGGTCCGTGCGGCGTCGGCGACCTTCGGGGTCATGATGAGGATCAGTGCGACCAGCACCACCTCGCCGGCGAAGATGATCCGCCACGAGTACTCCGTCGTGGCCCACCCGCCCAGGATCGGGCCCACCGCGATGCCTGCTCCGGCGACCCCTCCGATGACGGCGTACGCCACCTTGCGCGACGGTCCCTCGAAGTTGCCGGCGATCAGGGCCACCATCGCGGGGAGCACGAGTGCCGCACCGAGTCCTTCGAGGATCGACCAACCGAGCGTCAGCACGAGGACCGTCGGCGCCAGCGCCGTCATGGCCGAGCCACAGGCGTAGATGACCAGCCCGACGACGAACGCGCGTCGCCTGCCGATGATGTCGCCGATCTTGCCGCCGGTGAGCATGAACATCGCCATCACCAGGCAGTACAGGGTGATGACGGCCTGGATCGTGGTCACCGTCGTGTCGAAGTCGTCCACGAGGGTGCTGATCGACACGTTCATCGCCGACTGGTCGAGCACCATCACGAACTGCGCCAGCGCCAGGGCGACCAGCGGGAGCCAGCTCGTCCTGGACGCGACCTCGGTCTGCGTTGCCATGCCCCTCCGTCCTCGCGATCGGTGAGCCGAGGGTGCTCCTCACCGTCCAGGCGCGCATCACCCGCTGCGGGTGCCCGGCAGCAGCGCTGGTCAGCGTGCGTCGCGAGCGGCCTGCCGGCGGGCCCCCATGGAGCGGGAGGAGGCGTCCTTCTTCACTCCCCCGGTGGTCCGCACCTTCCGCGCCTTGGTGCTCGGCCGCTCGGCGGGGACACGCGTGGCGGGCTCGGCAGCGGGACCCGCGGAGCGGTCCGCGCGCGCATCCGCGAGCCGCTCCCGACGCAGCTCGTCCGACGAGCGCCGGGCCGCGACCGCGACCTGCCTGCTGACCCTGGCCAGCAGCGACTCGAACAGCTCGGCCTTGTTGCGCGCCGCCTGGTTGCGGGCGTACGCGCTCCCCCGAGCACCGGTCGCACCGACCGTCGTCGCGGCGCCCCTGCGGTAGACCTTGACGTGCTTGGACCGCGCACGTCGCACCCGCGTGTGCAGGTCCAGGAGCTCGTCCTCGGAGAGGTCACGCAGCGCGGACGGCTCGGACTCCCGCACGAGCGCGAGCTCCGGTTCGGTCAGGGTCCTGAGCACGGCTTGGTTCATGGCGTTCTCCTGGGTGGACAGCTGGCAGGCGGCGAACGTACGTCGCCTGCCAGCCGTGCCGCATCACCCGATGCTCGTGAAGTGCGTGGCCCCGGCGTACCTCACCGGCGGATGGTGACCCTCCACCTCACGACGTTCCGGTTGCCGACGGCGTCCTCGGTGACGAGGCGTACGACGTAGCGGCCAAGCGACAGGGCTCGCTTCGGCGTCCAGGTCATCCTCTGCCTGCGGGCGTCGTAGCGCACGCCCCGGACTCGTTCCCCACCGACGAACAGCTTCAGGTCGCGGACCCGGAGCGCGGAGTGCCGGTCGACGACCTTCGCCGAGATCTTCGGCGTGCGGTCGCGCGTCGGGCCCGTGGGCGTCACCGTCCGGACCCGCGGCCCGGTGCGGTCGATCGTCCAGGCCGCCGTGGCCGGGGTGGCGTCGGCCCCGCCGGCACCCACGGCACGGACCCGCACCTCGTGGAGGCCGTCTTCCAGGTCTCGGTAGGTCGTCGGCGACGTGCACGCCTGCCAGGCCGACCCGTCGAGGGAGCACTCGAACGTCGCTCCCCCGGCACCCGGGCCGCTGGCTGCGAACCTGATGGTCGCCGTCTTGGCCCGCGTGCCGTCTCGCGGCGCGCCCGTGATGGTGGTGTCCGGGATCCCCGGTGCCGGCGGCTCCTCGTTCTTCTTGGTGGTCGTGACGGTCACGGTGCCGGTGTCGTCGTCGGTGCCGTCGGTCACGACGTAGTCGAACGTGTCGGTCCCGGTGTGGCCGGGGTCCGGCGTGTAGGTCACGGTGCCGTTCGCGGCGGCGACGGCCGTGCCGTGCGCCGGATCGGTCACCGAGTCCACCGAGAGCTCGTCACCGTCGTCGGCGTCGGTGTCGTTGGCCAGCACCGCGATGTCGACCGCCGTGCCCCGGGTCGTGGTCGCCGTGTCGTCGACCGCCACCGGGGCGGCATTGACCGGGTCAGCCTTCTTGGTGACCGTGACCGTCACGGTGCCCGTGTCGGTGTCCGTTCCGTCGGTCACGACGTAGTCGAACGAGTCAGTCCCGGCGTAACCGGTCTCCGGCGTGTACGTCACCGTGCCGTCGGCTGCCGCCACGGCCGTGCCGTGCGCCGGATCGGTCACCGAGTCCACCGAGAGCTCGTCGCCCTCGTCGGCGTCGGTGTCGTTGGCCAGGACCGCGATGTCGACCGCCGTGCCCTGTGGGGTGGTCGCCGTGTCGTCGACCGCTACCGGCGCAGCGTTGACCGGGTCGACCGGGTCCTCGCCGTCGACCAGGAAGGCGTCGAAGGAGACCTCGTCACCCTCCTGCAGCACGCCTGCGGCGAAGATGCCGAAGCGAGGCTCGACCATCGCGTTGTCGACCGCTCGCGGCAGGTCGACCCAGGACTCCCCGCCGTCGAAGGACGCCTCGCCGGCATAGGTCGTACCGGCCTTGGTGAGCCGGAGCCGCATGTCCGTCAGGTCGGTCCCGTCGGGGATCGCGAGCTCGGGCTGCGGGTTCGTCCCGACGATCACGTTGTCGACCTCGGAGCGCAGCTCGACCCGGTTGGGGGCCGGCCTGCCGTCGTCGGAGATGACCACGAGCTTCACGTAGTTGGCGTCGTCCGCGTAGGCCATCAGGCCGGCCTGGCTGTAGCCACCGTCGAGCGTGGAGACGTCGGCGTGGGTCTCCAGCGTCCAGTCCTCGCCGGCGTGGTCGGCCGACTGCAGGACCAGGTTCGACTTGCCCGTGCCGGACAGGTAGATCTCGCCCGGCGTCGTGGTGAGGAAGAGTCGTCCGTCGGCGACCCGGCGCTTGGTCGGGTCGTCCGCCACGATCGCGTTCCACCGGCAGGTATCGAGGCTGCTGCCGTCGAAGGTGTCGTCCGGGGTCTCCAGGCCGCAGTCCTCGGTCACCGTCACCGTGACGGTGCCGGTGTCGCTGCCGCCGTTGCCGTCGGTGATCGTGTAGTCGAACGCGTCGGTGCCGACGAACCCGTCGTCGGGCACATAGCGGACAGAACCGTTGTCGTTGATCGTGGCGGTGCCGTCGCCGGGCGTGGTGACGGACTCGACGGTGAGGTCGTCGCCGTCGGGGTCGGTGTCACCGGTCAGGACCGGGATGGTGACCGCCCGTCCCGTCGTCGTGATGGCGGTGTCGTCGTCGGCGACGGGCGGACGGTTCTCCGCCGCCGCCGGGGTGAGCCGGAAGTAGTCGAACGACGCGGTCCGGCCCGGCTGCTGCACGCCGAGGGCGAACAGGCCGAGGTCCAGGTCGGCCGTCGGGTGGGTGACCGTGCCCACGGGCTGCCACTCGCCGTTGTCGACAGCGACCTCACCGGTGTAGCTCGTCCCGTCCTTGGTCAGCCGCAGGCGGTACGACGTCACGTTGGCCGGCAGGTCGACCTGGGGCTGCGGGTCCTGGATGGCCCCGCCCAGCTCCGAGCGCAGCTCGACGCGGTTGATGCGGCCCTGCCCGGTGTCGGAGATGACGTCGAGCTTGACGTAGTTGTCGTCGTCGCCGTAGGCGAGCAGGCCGCCCTGGGCGTAGCCGTCGGTGAAGGTCGCCGACAGCTTGGTCTCGGCGGAGTAGTCCTCCGGGAGGTTGGCGGCCGACTGCAGGATGAAGTTGGTCGCCCCCGCCGCGTTGGGCGTCTGGTAGATGTCTCCCTCCGTGGTGGTGATCGTCAGCTCACCGTCGGCCACGTCGTAGGCGGTCGGGTCCTCACGCACGATCGCGTTCCACCGGCACTCGTTCAGCCCGTTGCCGTCGAACTCGTCGGTCGGGTCGGTGGCACTGCCCGTGCCGTCGGGCTCGAAGCGGATCCAGTCGAATGCCGCCTCGGGCTGGCCCACCTCGGCACCCGAGAGGGCGGTCGGGCCGATCTTCGGGTCGGCGAACGTGCTCAGCGGCGCTGGGCGCCCGACCGGGGAGAAGGTCTCGCCGTCGACGGAGTACGCCGCCGTCAGGCTGGTGCCGTCGGAGATGAGCCGCACGTAGTAGGTCGACGGGAAGTCGGCCGGGACGCCACCGAGCTTGTCGGCCGCCTCGTTGCGGGCGTTGCCGTCGGCCTCGTAGATGAACTCGACGTCACGGTTGCCGCCCGCCGAGATCAGGTGCACCGAGGCCCAGTTCTCCTCGTCGGAGTAGAGCCGCAGGCCGGCCTGCTGGTAGTTCTCGGTGACCTCCGCGGTCACCTTGGCCGTCACCTCGAAGGCGCCGTCCGGGGCGTCCTGGACGATGACGTCGGTGACGTTGCCGCCCGGTCCGTACATGCTGGTCGGCTGAATCGGCAGGCGCAGGCTGCCGCCCGACACCTCGGCCATCCCGGTGTCGTCGATGACCTCCCACTTGCCGTCGAGCGACGTGCCGTCGAACTCGTCGGACTGCTGGACGCCGCAGGCGTTGAGGACCCGGATCGGCACCGTGGAGGAGCCGGTGGCGCCGTTGGTGTCGGTCGCGGTCAGGCGTGCGGTGTAGGTGCCCGGCTCGGTGTAGGTGTACTGGGCGTCGAGCGTGGTGGCCGTGTCGCCGTCACCGGGGACGCCGAAGTCCCACTCGTAGGTCAGGGCGTCGCCGTCGTAGTCCGATGCCGAGCCGGTGAAGTCGACGGTCAGCGGCGCGGTGCCCTGTCGCGGCGTGCCCTCGGCACCGACCTGGGGCCGGGAGTTGACCGAGACGCCCTTGCCGGCGGCGTCGAAGAAGTTGACGTTGAACAGACCGGTCGCTGACGGGTTGTCGTTGGTGAAGACCAGGAACAACTCGTGCGAACCCTCCTGCGCGGACTCCGCGATGTCCATGTCGACGAACTGCCACTGCTGCCAGCCGCCGGTGACGGGGACGTCGACCGAGCCGGCCAGGGGCCCGTCCGGGCTGTCGAGGCGGGCCTCGATGGTGCCGCCCGCGCCCGCCGAGGCGACCCGGAAGCGCAGCCGCGGGACCTGGTAGAGGCTGATCGGCTCGTAGGACACGTGGTCGCCGGCATCGATGTTGGACAGGTTGCGCGAGCCGCCGAGCGGGTCGGTGGTGGCCTCCGTGTCGACACCCTGCTGGCTGTCGAAGTGCTCGGCCTGCTTGCGCTTGGGCTGGAGGACGACCTCGTCCTCACCGGTCAGCGTGCGGACGCCGTCCGCACCCTCGTCGGTGTAGCTGGCGTTGATGACGCCGAAGATGTCGGCAGAGGCGTCGTGACCCTCGTCCTTCACAGTGGGCAGGACGACCTCGCAACCGGTGCGCGAGCTGAGCGGGTGGCCGTGGGAGTCGTGGCCGAGGATGTAGTCGATCTCGACCCTGGAGCAGTCGATCTCGCCGTCCTCGGGGTCGGTCACGTTCACCTCGACCCGCACGGAGTCGCCGAACTCGAAGAACCCGCCGTTGGGGGGCAGCTCGATCTCGACGGTGGGCCGGGTGTTGCCGACCGTGACCACCGCGGTGGCCACGCCGGTGCGTCCGGTGGTGTCGGTGACCGTCAGGCGGGCGTCGTACACCCCGGTCTCGGTGTAGGTGAAGGTCGGGTTCGCCTCGGTGGAGTCGACGGTGCCGTCGTTCTGGAAGTCCCACGCGTAGCTCGCGATCTCGTCCCCCGCATCGGGGTCGCTCGAGCCCTCGCTGGAGAACTGCACCTCCAGCGGAGCCGCGCCGGAGTCGGGCGTGGCGGAGGCGGACGCCGACGGCGAGCGGGCGCCCTCGTTGATGGCGTTGATCTTGTAGACGGCTGAGTTCTCGTTGCCGGTGAAGTAGCCACCGTTGCCGTAGTCGAGGACGTAGAGCGAGCCGTCCGGTCCGAACTCCATGTCCATGGCCGCGTAGAGCGTCATGGAGTCGAAGAACGGGTCGATGCCGGCCACGTCGCCCTCGGCGTCCATCACGACGTCACGGATCCAGCCGCGGGTCCACTCGCCGGCGAAGAAGTGGTTGTCGAAGTACTCCGGGAACTTCACGTCCGAGTCGAGGTCGGGGTCGAAGTTGTAGACCGGGCCGGCCATCGGCCCCTCGCCACCTCCACCGAACTCGTTGGTGGTGACGCCGTTGTAGGTGACGTTGCCGCCGTCGTACTTGATCCAGGCGGCCTGGGCCGGCGGGAGGTTGGTGAGGCCGGTGTTGCGCGGGCTGTTGTTGACCGGCGCGGTGCAGTCGAACTTCGGGCCGCTGGTGTTCGTCGCGAAGTCCCAGTCGTTGTAGGTCTCGGCGGGGGTGTTGGTGCCCGTGCAGTAGGGCCACCCGAAGTTGCCGGCCTGACGGATCTGGTTGAACTCCACGATGCCGCCGGGGCCGCGGTTGGGATTCGCGCCGCCGGCGTCCGGGCCGTACTCGCCCAGGTAGACGTAGCCGGTGCTCTTGTCCACGGTCATCCGGAACGGGTTGCGGAAGCCCATCGCGTAGATCTCCGGGCGGGTCTTGCCGTCGGCGTCGGACGCCTCCGGGAACAGGTTGCCGTCCGGCACGGTGTAGCTCGCCGCGGTCGGGTCGGGGGTGATGCGGAGGACCTTGCCGCGCAGGTCGTTGGTGTTGGCCGAGCTGCGCTGGGCGTCGTACGCCGGGTTGCGCGTCGGCCGCTCGTCGAGGGGCGCGTAGCCGTCGGAGGCGAACGGGTTGGAGTCGTCGCCGGTCGAGAGGTAGAGGTTGCCGTCGGCGTCGAAGTCGATGGCGCCACCGGCATGGCAGCAGATGCCTCGGTCGGCCTCGACCTCCAGCAGCACCTGCTCGGTGGACGGGTCGAGGTCGTCGTCGACCATCTTCATGCGGCTCAGGACGTTGTAGCCCTTCCACGCGGCGAACTGCTCTGCGGTGCCGTCGTTGGGGGCGTCACCGGCCGGGGTGTCGAGCGGTGGGGCGTAGTACAGGTAGACCCACCCGTCCTCCTCGAAGGTCGGGCTGACAGTCAGGCTCTGCAGCCCGTCCTCGTCGTGGGAGTAGATCGGCACGTCGTGGAGCAGCGTCGTGTTGCCCTCGAGGTCGGTGAGGAAGATGCGGCCGTCGCGGGCGTTGTGCAGCACGCGACCATCGGGCAGCACCGAGATGCTCATCGGCTCGCCGACCTTGTCGACGCCCTTGGCCAGCGTGACCTGCTCGAAGGAGGCGTCGGTGGGCGCCGGCGGGGTGCACGCGTCGGGCGCCTCGCCCGCGGCGTACTGGATGCCGCCGAGCAGGTGGAGGCGGAACAGCGGCTCGGAGAACGACGCATCGGTGTGGCCGCCGCCGGTGTAGAAGCTGCGACCGCCGTCGAACTCCTGGTACCAGGCGATCGGGTGGTCGTCGTCGGTGGTGTTGCCGTCGTTCTCGACGTAGGTGGACTCGTCGAGCGTGGCGATGACATTGATGTTGGGGTTGACCCGCGGGCTGTAGTCGGTGCCGCCGCCGTTGACGACCGGGTCGTCCTTGGACTGGAAGTTGTACCACTCGTCGGTGCGCTCCCAGCGGTCCGGCAGCGCGCACGAGGACGGGGTGGTCTTGTTCTCCACGTCGATGGTGGCGGTGGGGGTGCCGGCCGGGTGGCTCTGGAAGTAGGCGCCGACGAGCTCGCCGTACCAGGGCCAGGTGTACTCGGTGTCGGAGGCCGCGTGGACGCCGACGTAGCCGCCGCCGGCCTGGATGTAGTCCTCGAACGCCGCCTGCTGGGTGTCGTTGAGCACGTCGCTGGTGGTGGACAACCACACGACCGCCTCGTACTGCGCGAGGTTGGCCGCGGTGAACTGGGTGGCGTCCTCGGTGGCGTCGACGGTGAAGCCGTACTGCGCGCCGAGGCGCTGGATCGCGCGGATGCCCGCGCCGATCGAGCCGTGGCGGAACCCGGTGGTCTTGCTGAAGACCAGCACGTCGTACGTCGGCTCCGCGAGGGCTGTGGTCGCCGACCGATCGGGTGCCGCCCCCGGGGTGACCGCCGCGGCGGGGACGGCGGCCAGGCCACCGATGGCGACGGCCGCTGCTGCCACCCCCGCGACTGACGTCCTGACTCGTGCGGCGGGTGAACGGAACCTGCTCATGCTGTCCTGCCTTCTCGAGACCAAGCGCGGATGGAGCGAGGCGTGGTGTCCGGAGCGCGCGACGACCGCTCCCCCACGACCGGTGGCGACCCACCGTGATGTTCGTCACAGTAGGGAGCAGGATTCGACGGCGTCAATACACAAGGTGGGCGACTTTCCCCGGCAGATGCACAGAAGAACGAGCCTCCGTCCGCAGAAGCGCGCGGACGGTCGTGGTGACACTGGTCCACGAAGGCCCGCTCTGGCACGTTGGGCACGTGACCGACCAGGCGGCCCCGGCTCTCGCCCCGCGGGACTGGAGCGCGGATCCCGCCGACGTCCTGCTCGCCGACGGCACGGTCGCGGTGATCCGGTCGCTGCGAGCGGACGACCGCGACGCCGTGCTCGCGCTGCACGAGTCGGTGTCGGTGGACACGCTCCGGTTGCGCTTCTTCTCCCCCAGCAGGGATGCCGGGCGGCTCTACGTCGACCACCTCTTCGCCGCGGACAACACCGCCTCGGCGGCCCTGGTCGCCCTCGTGCGTGGCCGGGTCGCCGGTATCGCGACCGCAGAGCTGCTCTCCCCCGACAGCGCCGAGGTGGCCTTCCTGGTCGCCGACGAGGACCGTGGCCGGGGTCTGGGCAGCCTGCTGCTCGAGCACCTCGCCGCGCTCGGGCGTCGGCACGGCGTCAGCCGGTTCGTGGCCGAGGTGCTCGGCGACAACTACGGCATGCTCGGGGTCTTCCGCGCGGCCGGGTTCGGTGCCACCCGTCGGACGGTGGCGGGCGAGGTCGACGTCGAGCTGCGCACGGACGCCTCCCGCGAGGCCGTCGAGGCGGCCGACCGACGCGAGTGGCGCGCGGCCGCCCGGTCCCTGCGGCCGCTGCTCCACCCCTCGAGCGTCGCGGTGGTCGGCGTACGACGCTCCGCGGGCGGGTTCGGACATGGCGTGCTCGAGGCGATCCGCAGCTCGCCCTACGCCGGGACCCTGCAGGTGGTCCACCCGGAGGCGGACGTCATCGACGGGCTGCCGACCGTCCGGAGCCTGGCCGACCTCGACGACCCGGTCGACCTCGTCGTGGTCGCGGTCCCGGCCGACGCGGTGGCCGACGTGCTGCGCGACGCCGCCGCCAACGGGGCCGGGGCCGCGCTCGTCATCTCCTCGGGCTTCTCGGGGACCGGGAGCGACGAGCGGCGCCACGAGCTGCTCGGCCTGGCCCGCGCGCACAGCCTGCGCCTCGTCGGCCCCAACTCGCAGGGCGTCCTGGCCAACGGCGACGGTCTCGACGCGACGCTGCTGCACGACGTGCCCGCGGTGGGTGGCCTCGCGGTCGCCTCCCAGTCGGGGGGCATGGGGTTCGCCCTCCTCGACCTGGCCCGCGACGTCGGCCTCGGCGTGCAGGCCTTCGTCTCCCTCGGCGACAAGCTCGACGTGTCGAGCAACGACCTGCTCGCCGCCTGGATGGACGACGAGTCGGTGGCGGCCTGCGCGCTCTACCTCGAGTCGTTCGGCAACGCGCTCAAGTTCGCCCGCACCGCGCGACGTTTCGCCGAGCAGAAGCCCCTGCTGGCGGTGGTGGGCGGCCGGTCGCGCGCCCGCCAGGACCCGTCCGCGGCCTCGACCGTCGGCGTCGGCGTCGACGCGTTGCTGGACCAGTCCGGGGTGATCGCCTGCCGCACCGGCGCCGAGCTGACCGAGACCGCCCTGCTGCTGGTGGAGCAGCCGCTGCCGGCAGGGCTCCGGGTGTGCATCGTCTCCAACACCGGCGGCGTGGGCGCCCTCACGACCGACCGGGCCGACGGCCAGGGGATGGTCGTCGCGCCGACGTCGTACGACCTCGGTGCCGCCCTGCGCGCGGCTGTCCCGGGCGCGGTCGACGTGCGCAACCCGGTGGACCTCGGCGCCGACGTCACCCCGCACGAGCTCACGGCCGCGCTGCGCGCCGTGCTCGACGCCGGCGAGGCCGACGCCGTCCTGGTGATGCTGGTGGCCAACCGGCTCACCGACCGCGACGCGCTCTTCGCAGCGGTCGCCCGGGCGCGACCCGCAGGCGACGACGTACCCCTGCTCCTGGTCACGCCGGGTGCTGCCTTCGAGGCGGCGCGCGGCCTGCCGGGCGTCACGGTCTACCGCTCGACGGACGCGGCGATCGGGGCGCTCGGGCGTGCGATGCGCTACGCCGCCTGGCGTCGGGTGCCCGCCGACCAGCCCGAGGTCGAGCTCGGCACCCGCGGCGTCCACGCCCGGACCTGGGCGCGGTCACGACTGGCCGCGCGCCACGGTGAACCCGAGTGGCTCGCGCCTTCCGCACACGGGGAGCTGCTCGCGCCCTATGGCATCCACCTCGTCGGCCGGCTCGCACATGGACCCGACGAGGCGGAGGCGGTCGCGGCGGAGATCGGCTACCCCGTGGCCGTGAAGGTGGCCGACCCGACGGTGCTGCACAAGTCCGACCGGGGCCTGGTCCGGATCGACCTGCGCACCGGCAGCGACGTCGCCGATGCCGTACGACGCTTCGCCGACGAGCTCGGCCGGGACGAGGTCGACGTGCTGGTCCAGCCGCTGGTGCTCGGGCACCTCGCCTCGGTCGGCCTGGTGCGCGACCCGCAGCTCGGCCCGCTGGTCCGCGTCGCGAGCGGCGCGGGCCCCGTCGGCAGCTGGGCCGAGGAGGTGCTGCTGCTGCCGCCCGTCGGTGCCGCTGACGCGGCGCGAGCCGTACGTGCCCTCAGGCTGTGGCCGCAGCTGGTCGGCGACCACGGCCTGGAGGAGGTCGACCTCGCCCCGCTTGAGGCGTTGGTGATGTCGGTGGGCCGGCTGACCGTCGACGTGCCCCACGTCGCCGACCTCACCCTCGAGCCGGTGGTCGTCAACGCGCACGGCCTCTTCTGCGTCGACGTCAAGCTCCGCATCGCCGAGCCGCCCGAGCTCGACACGGGCATCCCGCGCAGGTTGCGGTCCTAGGAAGGCCCTCGCCCGGAACCACCCGTCGCGGGTGGGGTCCGGCCGGCCTGCGCGGACGACGATCGAGCCAGCACCTGTCGTCCGAACGAACCCAGGAGGAGTCGACGTGCGCCCTGCTGCTGGAGGCATCCTTGCCGGACTCGTCGCCGGACTGGTCCTGGTCGTGTCGGGGTGCGGCGGGTCGGACGACGGCTCCGCCGACGAACCCACCGCGGCCGAGTCGTGGGCCTCCGATGTCTGCTCCACTGTCGGCGCATGGACCAGCACGGTCGCGGACGCCCGCGAGACGCTCAGCTCACCCCGCGACCTCAGCGCCAACGAGATCGAGGCGACGTTCGCCGAGGTCGGCTCCGCCACGTCCACGCTGGTGGACGAGCTGGGTGACCTGGGCGCCCCGGACACCGAGGCCGGTGACGAGGCCCAGGAGCGGATCTCGTCGCTGTCAGAGCAGCTGCAGACGCAGGCCGACGTCGTCGAGGAAGCCACCGGGGACCAGCCACAGGGCATGGGCGAGCTCCTCGCCCGCGTCTCGACCGTCAGCGGAGCCGTGGCCCAGATGATCTCGGACGCTCAAGCTGCCGTCGCCGACCTCCGCGTGCTGGACGGAGCCCAGGAGCTGGAGGACGCCTTCGCGAGTGCGGCGTCCTGCGAGGACCTCAGGTCCTGACGTCCGGTCCGCCGACCCGAGTCCCGGGCTCGGTGGCCTGGACGCGCTCGCCCCGCACCCACGTGCCGAGCCATCCGCGGTCGACCGCGATCACCTGTCCGAACACCGCCGTCAGCAGGACGCAGAAGGCCACGACGTACAGCCAGGCCAGGTAGGTGAAGGCGACCCCGATGGAGCCGTACCTGCCGGCGCTCGCCTCGAGCGCGAGCGGCAGCCACACCGCCGACGCCGGTCTGACGAACATCATCAGGCTGGCGAACAGGATGGCCGCCGGCACGAGACTGCGGGGCCGGACGGCGCCCGACAGCAGGAGCCACGGGACGAACGTCATGATGACCAGGTCGCAGGCGAATGCGACGACCCGCTCCCACACGTCCCCCGGTGGGACCGCGGAGGCGTACTGGCTCAAGGCTCGCACCACGAACAGTGAGAGTGCCAGCGCGACGACCACGGCCAGCCACCGCCAGGCCGAGCGAAGGGTGCTGCGTGGACGCGGCAGCTGCCAGATGGCTGCGTAGGCGCGTGTCAACGCGCGGGACAGGCTCGTCGCCGAGGCCAGGACGATGACCACCCCAGCCAGACCGAACCCGGTACTGGCGGACGCCTGGACGGCCTGGTCCAGCATCGATCGTGTCTCCTCCGGCATGTCCACGGCGTCAGCGATCGTGTCCGTGCGCAGGCGGCCGACCCAGCTGGCGAAGAGGATCAGGATGGGGAACACCGAGGTGAAGAACTGGGCTGCGATGGTCATGGAACGGTCGAAGATCTCGATGCGGACACAGCTCTCGGCGCTCTTCAACGCGATCCGACCCGGCCAGCCCGCGACCAGCCTCGTGGCCGGCCTACGCGTCCGCGGAGGCAGGCGTTCGATCGCCTGCCGGGTGAGCTCCTCCGGCGACCACGCCGCAGGCAGGTCACCCTCGGGGGACAGGTTCCCGTCGGGGGCTCGACCGCGACCGACCTCGCTCATGGCTCGATGCCTACAGCAGGAACGGCGCCGCAACCTCACCTCGGCCGGATGAGTCGTGCGCACGACCCACGGAACCGGTCCCCTCCTCACCCGCAACGAGTGAGCCAACCGCCCCCGGTCCTCTGCCACGCTCGACACAACCCTCGACCGATCGGCCTCGGGGGCGGGACCGAAAGGACGAGATCATGGACTCCATCTCCACGGACTTCTGGGACGTGCTCCTCTGGAGCTTCTGGTTCTTCATCTGGATCGCAGCGCTGATGGTGTGGTTCCGCTGCCTGTGGGACCTCTTCGGGGACGACTCGCTCAGCGGGTGGGGCAAGGCCGGGTGGGCGATCCTCCTCGTCCTGGTTCCCTGGCTCGGCGCGCTCATCTACCTGATCGCCCGCGGCCGGAGCATGACCCAGCGACAGATCGCCTCGGCGGAGAAGATGAGGGCCGACCAGGAGCAGTACATCAAGCAGGTCGCTGGCTCCGGCCCGAGCCCGGCCGACCAGATCGCCCAAGGAAGGGCGCTGCTCGACTCGGGCGCGATCACCGAGCCGGAGTTCGAAGCCCTGAAGGCGAAGGCGCTGGCCTGACCGCAGCAGCCGTGAGGCAGCGGAGCGAGGTCTACGCCGCGCTGGACCTCGCGCTGCGCATCGGCGAGGTCCTGCTGGCGTCCGGGTCGGGCGCGGCGGACGTGACGGCCACGATGCTGGCCACGACCAGGGCGTGCGGAGTGCGGCACGTCAGCGCGGACGTCACGTACACCGACCTGACGCTGCGCTACCAGCCCACTGCGGGAGAGCCTGCAGCCATCCAGGTCAGGAGCCTGACCCGACGATCCGTGGACTACGCGCAGCTGGTGGCGGTCGACGAGACGGTGGACCGGCTCGTGGCCGGCGACATCGATCGCAGCGAGGCGCAGGCGCGGATCGCCCGGATCGTGTCGACGGGTCACCATCGGCCGCGCTGGGCCGTGACCCTCGGCTGGGGCGTGGTGGGCACGGGGATCGCGCTCACGTTGGGGGGCAGCCCGGTCGTGTGCGTGCTCGCATTCCTGGCCGCCTGCGCGATCGTGGGGACACAACGGCTTCTTCCCGCGCACCGCATCCCGGCGTTCTACCAGCAGGCAGCGGGCGGCTTCGTGGCGACTCTCATCGCCGTGACGGCGTCCACCTCGCAGCTCGAGGTCAACCCGTCCCGCGTCGTGACGGTCGGCATCGTCGTCCTCCTGTCCGGGGTGGGGATCCTGGGCGCCACCCAAGATGCCCTCACCGGGTTCCCGGTCACGGCCAGCGCACGCCTGATCAGTGCGATGCTCGACACCGCAGGGATCATCGCCGGCGTCGGCGCCGGCCTCACCGTGGGCGAGCTGCTCGGCGTCGGTCTCACCAGCTTCAAGCCCGGTGCCTCGGGTGCGGCGGAGGTGGGCGTCACGATCCTCGGTGCGGCCCTCGCCGCTGCGGCCTTCGCCTTCGCCTCGTACGCTCCGGCGCGCTCGCTGGTCGCCGTGGCGCTCGTGGCGGCACTCGGTCAGGGAGTCCTGCTCGCCGTCTCGAGCTCCCCGGTCGGTCGCACCTGGGGGTCCGCGGCCGCGGCGGTGATGATCGGCGCAGTCTGCTACCTCGTCGCCGGTCGGTTCCGGGTGCCACCGCTGGTCGTGGTGGTGCCCGCCATCGTGCCGCTCCTGCCGGGGCTCGACATCTACCGCGGCCTGGCACTCCTGGCTGCGGGCCAGGACGGCGTGCTGCAGCTGGCGTCCGCGTTCGCCACCGCACTGGCACTGGCGGCAGGGGTGATCCTCGGCCAGTATCTCGCCCAGCCCGTCAGGCGGGAGAAGCATCGGCTGGAGGCGAGGCTGTCGGGTCCCCTCATGGTCGGCCCCTTCCGGCGCGGCGGAGACAAGACCACCTGACGGTTCGAGCGCCCAGCCACCCCTTGGGGCTGGCCGACCACGCACCGATCCGACCGCCGTTGTTGAATGGCCGCCGTACGACAACCCGACGATCAGGAGATCACGTGAACAAGACCGAGCTGCGCGACGCCATTGCGTCGCACGCCGAGCTGAGCAACGCCCAGGCCGACAAGGCCCTCGAGGCCGTCATCGCCTCCATCACCAACGCCGTCGCCGGCGGTGACAAGGTCACCGTCCCCGGCTTCGGGACGTTCGAGTCCCGTGAGCGTTCGGCTCGCACCGGCCGCAACCCGCAGACCGGCGAGACGATGGAGATCGCCGCGAGCAAGGCGCCTGCCTTCAAGCCGGCGGCTGCGTTCAAGAACGCCGTCAACGGCTGACCCTCGGCCCCACCGCCGAGACAGCGGGGAGGATCGTCCGCGACATGTCAGGACGATCCTCCCCGCTGTTGTTGTCCCTCGACGACCGCCAGCGCCTGGCGCGCGATCTCCCACTCCTCATCAGTGGGGACCACCAGGACGGCGACGTCAGAGTCGTCGGCGGAGACCGCACGGGCCTCGTTCGAACGGGCGTCGTTGCGGGCCGGGTCGAGGACGATCCCGAGCCGGTCGAGGCCGGTGAGGGCCGCGGCCCTCAGGTCGGGACTGTGCTGGCCGACGCCGCCGGTGAACACCACGGCGTGCAGCTCGCCGAGGGCGGCGTAGTAGGCGCCGACGTACTTGCGCACGCGGTAGGCGTAGACGTCGAAGGCGAGCCTGGCCGCCTCGTCGCCCGCCTCCATGCGGCGGGTGAGCTCCCGGAAGTCGTTGACCCCGGACAGGCCGCGCAGCCCGGAGTCGCGGTAGAGCGCCCGGTCGATCTCGTCGAGCGGCCAGCCGACCTCGCGGTGCAGGTGGCCGTGGATGGCCGGGTCGAGGTCACCGGAGCGGGTGCCCATCACCAGCCCCTCGAGCGGGGTGAGCCCCATCGACGTGTCGACGGACCTGCCGCCGCGCACGGCGGCGGCCGACGCGCCGTTGCCGAGGTGGAGCACCACGAGGTTGGTCTCCTCCTCCGGGCGGTCGAGCAGCTCGGCGGCGCGGCGGGAGACGAAGGCGTACGACGTGCCGTGGAAGCCGTAGCGGCGGATCCGGTGCTCCTCGCGCCAGGCCAGCGGGACGGCGTAGGTGTAGGCGTGCTCGGGCATGGTCTGGTGGAACGCGGTGTCGAAGACGGCGACCTGGGGTACCTTCGGGAAGAGGCGTCGGGCGACGCGCAGTCCCTCCAGGTTGGCCGGGTTGTGCAGCGGCGCGAGCGGGACGAGGTCCTCGACGGTGGCGAGCAACCGGTCGTCGACGACCACCGGGTCCGCGAAGAGGTCCCCACCGTGCACGACCCGGTGACCCACCGCTGCCAGGGCGTCGCGGTCGATCGCCGGCCCGTGCCGCTCGAAGGCGTCGAGGGCCGAGCGCAGCGCGTCCTCGAAGTCGGTGACGCGACGCTCCTCGGTGTGGTCCTCGCCGCCGACCGAGTGGGTCAGCGTGCCGGCGTCCTCGCCGATGCGCTCCACCGTGCCGGACGCCTCGGCGACGCCGGAGTCACCGTCGAGGAGGCGGTACTTCAATGACGACGAGCCCGCGTTGAGGACCAGCACCCGTCGGGTCACGGCCGCACCTGCGCCTGGATCGCGGTGATCGCGACCGTGTTGACGATGTCGCGCACCAGCGCGCCGCGGGACAGGTCGTTGACCGGCTTGCGCAGGCCCTGCAGGACCGGGCCGACCGCGAGCGCACCCGCCGATCGCTGCACGGCCTTGTAGGTGTTGTTGCCCGTGTTGAGGTCGGGGAAGACGAAGACCGTCGCCCGCCCGGCCACGGCGGAGTCGGGCAGCTTCGTGCGCGCGACCGCGGCGTCGATCGCGGCGTCGTACTGGATCGGGCCCTCGACGAGCAGGTCCGGGGCCCGCTCGCGGACCATCGCCGTCGCCTGGGTGACCTTCTCGACGTCGGTGCCGCTGCCGGAGGTGCCGGTGGAGTACGACAGCATCGCCACGCGCGGCTCGACGCCGAAGGCGGCGGCGGTGCGGGCCGACTCGATCGCGATGTCGGCGAGCTGGGTGGCCGTGGGGTCGGGGTTGACCGCGCAGTCGCCGTAGACGAGCACCTGGTCCTTGAGGCACATGAAGAACACCGAGGACACCACCGACACCCCGGGCACCGTGCGGATGACCTCCAACGCCGGCCGGATCGTGTGCGCGGTGGTGTGCACCGCCCCCGACACCATGCCGTCGGCGAGGCCGAGCTCGACCATCATCGTGCCGAAGTAGGACACGTCGACGACGATGTCGCGGGCAGCCTCGAGGTCGATCCCCCTGTGTGCGCGGCGCTGGTGGTACTCCTGCGCGAACCGCTCGCGCAGCTCCTCGTCGTAGGGATTCAGCAGGTGGGCGGCGGACACGTCGATGCCGAGGTGGGCCGCCTTGGCGCGCACGATCATCGGGTCACCGAGCAGCGTCAGGTCGGCGACGTTGCGCCGTAGCAGGACGTCGGCGGCGCGCAGGATGCGCTCCTCCTCCCCCTCCGGCAGGACGATGTGGCGTCGGTCGGCGATCGCGTCGTCGAGGACCCGGTGCTCGAACATCAGCGGCGTGACGACCGAGGTGCGGGCCACCTCCAGACCGCTCATCAGCTCGTCCCCGTCGACGTGGTCGGCGAAGAGGGTCAGGGCGGTCGCGATCTTGCGCGGCGAGTCCTTGTCGAGACGACCGCGGCGGTTGGTGAGCGCGGTCGAGGTGGCATGGGTGCCGAGGTCGGTGGCGATGATCGGCAGGGCCACCTCGAGCCCGTCGAGCAGGCGGTCCACCTGCTCGGGCAGGTCGAGCCCGCCGTTGAGGACGATGCCGGAGAGCTGCGGGAAGCTCGCCGACTGGTGGGCGGTGAGGACGCCGAGGACGACCTCGGGCCGGTCACCGGGCGTGACGACCAGCGCGCCGTCGAAGAGTCGGTCGAGCACGTTGGGCAAGGTCATCGCCGCGACCACCAGGCCGGGCACCTCGCGCGCCAGCTGGCTCTCGTCGCCGCGCACGAGGTGACCGTCGCAGGCGGCCATGAGGTCGCCGACCGACGGCGCGCTGAGCAGGGGCTGCTCGGGCAGGGCGAAGGCGGGTACGCCGTCGCGGCGCAGCGCCGCCGCCGTCCGGTCGGTGGCGTCGGGGTCGACGCGGTTGGCGATGACGGCGAACAGCGTGGCGTGGTTGGCGGCCAGCTCCGCCTCCGCCATCGCCGCCGCCGTGCACAGCTGGTCGACGCCCCTCCCCTGCCCGTTGAGGACGAGCAGGACCGGGGCGCCGAGGTTGGCCGCGACCCGGGCGTTGAAGGCGAACTCGGCCGGGGCGCCGACGTCGGTGTAGTCGCTGCCGACGACCACCACCGCGTCGCTCTGCTCGGCGACCTGGTGGAAGCGGGCGACGATACGGTCCATCGCCCCGTCGGGGTCGGCGTGCACGTCGTCGTAGCTGACGCCCGCGCACTCGTCGTACGTCAGGGAGACGGCGTCGTGCGAGACGAGCAGGTCCAGGACGTAGTCGTGGACCTCGCCGGTCGACGCTTCGGCACGGACCACCGGCCGGAAGACGGCCACCCGGGCCACCCGGCGGGACAGCTGCTCGAGCACCCCGAGCGCGACGGCGGACTTGCCGGTGAACCCCTCGACGCCGGCCACGTACACGCTGCGAGCCATGGCCCGACCCTAGCGGCCGGGGCGCGACTGCGAGCGGACCCCGACCGCTCTGTCCACGGTTTGTCCAACGTTTCGTTTTTCGGCTGTCGACGCCCCACCCGCCCGGGCGAGGATTCCTGCAGGCTCGCACCCGGGCCACCGACCGCTCGACCCGTGCCCGGAAGGAGAAGGCCCGTGACCACCCTCGCGATGCCCCAGAACCCCCAGCCCCTCGACGCGCCGCCTGTCCAGGCCGAGCGCGACGAACGGGCGCGACGTACCGCCTCGATCGTCGACGAGCTGCGGCAGGTGGCGTCGGAGCCGGAACGACAGCAGCTGGTGGACGAGCTGATCGCGACCAACACCGCCGTCGCACGCTCCATGGCCGCCCGCTACCGCAACCGCGGCATCGACCTCGACGACCTCGAGCAGGTCGCCCTCGTCGGCCTCGTCAAGGCGGCCCGCCGCTTCGACCCCTTCGCCGGGCACGACTTCATGTCCTACGCGGTGCCGACGGTGCGGGGTGAGCTGCGCCGGCACTTCCGCGACTCCGGGTGGATGATCCGCGTCCCACGCCGCGTGCAGCAGCTGCAGGCCCGGATCCGGGCGACCCAGCACGAGCTCGAGGCCCTCCTCGGGCGCTCGCCCCGCCCGTCGGAGATCGCACTCCACCTCGGCGTGGACCCGGACGAGGTCGTGGAGGCGCTCGCGGCCGACGGCTGCTTCCGGCCGGCGTCGATCGACACCAGCGCCGACGACGAACCCGGCGGGACGATCGCCGACGTGCTGGGGCTCGAGGAGCGCGGGTTCGAGTCGCTCGAGGCCAAGCTGGTGCTCGACTCGGCGGTCGGCCGCCTGAGCGAGCGGGAGCGCCAGATCCTCCAGTGGCGCTTCGTGGACGAGCGCACCCAGCGCGAGATCGCCGATCTGGTCGGGCTGACGCAGGCGCAGGTCTCCCGGATCCTGACCCGCATGCTCACGCGGCTGCGCGCCGACCTGTCCGAGCCGTTGACGGCTGCCTGAGCGTCCCTGAGCCAGGCCCGAGGAAGACCAGGTCGCCTGCGCCCAGCGGTCCACGGAATGTCTCGCTGATGCGTCGAGAACGGAGCCGAGCTCGTCGATGCCGTCAGGTTCCGGTCTAGAGGTCCTGCCATGTTGCCGCGGGCGGGTCTAGCGTGAATTCCGATCCCATTGACACGCGCTGCGGATCGCGGCGACACGTGGCGACCTCGGGCCCACTCGTCTGGGACCAGTGACACGACGAGGCGAGGATTGCTCATGGACACGAATGCTCTGACGGCCCTGCGCGAGAACGTTCGGGGAACCGTAACCACCGCGGAGGACGCCGAGTACGACGAGGCGCGCCGCGTGTACAACGCGATGATCGACCGCCGGCCGGCGGTCATCGTGCGCCCGGCCAACACCGGTGACGTGATGACTGCCGTGCGGTTCGCGGCCGACAACGAGCTGACGGTCGCGGTACGGGGAGGGTCGCACAGCGTGCCGGGATTCGGCACGGCGGACGACGCGTTGGTCGTCGACCTCTCGACCATGCGCAGCGTCCGGGTGGACCCGCTCACCCAGACCGCTCGCGTCGAGGGCGGCGCCACCTGGGGCGACCTGAACGCGGCAGGATATCCGTTCGGCCTGGCCACCACGGGCGGCATCATCTCGACGACCGGTGTCGGCGGGCTGACGCTGGGCGGCGGCATCGGCCACCTCGCCCGGGGCCTCGGTCTGTCCTGCGACAACCTTCTCGCCGCGGACGTGGTGACCGCCGACGGCAGCTTCCACGTCGCGAGCGACAAGGAGGACCCCGACCTCTTCTGGGCCATCCGCGGCGGCGGCGGCAACTTCGGGGTCGTCACATCGTTCGAGTTCCGGATGAGCCCGGTCAAGGACATCTACGGCGGGCCGATGTTCTTCGAGCTCGACCAGGCCGGAGACCTGTTGCGGTTCTACCGCGAGTTCATCGCCGACGCACCCGAGGAGCTCGGCTGCTTCCCGGCATACCAGATCGCGCCTCCCCTGCCGTTCATCCCGGAGGACCGCCACGGCGAGCCGTTCATCGCGATGGTGCCCTGTTGGGCCGGTGACCTCGATGCTGGCGAGAAGGCGCTCCAGCCGATCCGGGACCTGGCTCCCAGGGTTGCCGAGTTCGTCGGTGTGATGCCGTACCCGGCGCTCAACAGTGCCTTCGACGCCCTCGTCCCACCCGGGCTACAGCACTACTGGAAGGCGAACTTCGTCACCGAGCTGACGGACGATGCGATCGCGGCCCACCTCGAGCACGGACCGAAGATCCCCGTCGTGAACTCCACCATGCACATCTACCCGATCAACGGCGCCGCCCAGCGGGTCGCGCCCGACTCGACAGCGTTCGCCTACCGCGACGCCACGTTCGCGACCGTGATCGCCGGGATGTGGCCCGACCCGGCGGACAACGACGCGAACACCGCGTGGGTGAAGGACTACTACGCCGCCACCGCGCCGCACTCGGAGGAGGGGGGGTACGTCAATTTCATGGCCGAGGACGACCAGTCCCGGATCCGGGCGAACTATCGCGGCAACTACGACCGGCTGGCGGAGACCAAGCGTCGCTACGACCCGGACAACCTCTTCCGACACAACCAGAACATCCAGCCCGGCTGACACGGTCGCGGGGCGGAGGATGGGCCGACTCGACGGGTGACGGGCGTCAGGAGGCGCCCACTCGACCCGCCCGGTCGGCGTCGGTGATCGGGGTGATCCAGGACTGGTGGGTCGCGCTGTTCTTCGTGATCGCGAGCAGCTCGTCCATGTGGGGCTCGAGGCCGGTGACCTTGTCGAGCGGGACGCCGACGATGAGCTGGAAGCCGAGGCCGCGCCACGCCTGGACGGCGCGGCCGGCGAACTCGGAGTCGGCCTTCACGAAGCCCTCGTCGAGGAACACCGGGGCGAACCGCGGCCGCGAGCGCATCTCGTCACCCAGCCGGAATCGGAGCGCGGAGCCGACGATGAACGCGACCAGCTCCTGGCTCTCGCCACCGCTCTTCTCCCCCAGCGTCCGGTAGGTGGCGCGCAGCTCGCCGGTGGTGTGGTCGTAGCGCTCGGCGCTGATCTCCACGTGCCGACGTACGTCGAGCAACCGCTCGCGGTCGGTCAGCGAGGTCGCCGCGTCACCGAGCTGGCTCGGCTTGCGCAGCTGCTGCATGAACCTGCTGAGCTCGGCGAAACGCTTCTCGAGAGCTTCCTCGTCGAGCTCGGTCGTGGACCCGGACGAGAGGGCGCGCAGGTCCTTCATGAACGTCTGCACGTGGGCGGGCGCCAGCCGACGCAGGCGGATCCGGAGCCGGTCCCCCGATGCGCCGAACTCCAGGCGTCGCAGGATCGCGTTGATCGGCTCGAGCCGGTCCTCGATCTCCTCGACGGAGGCGGCCATCGCGCCGACGAGGGGCACGAGGTCCTGGCCGCTCCACTCCGTGAGCCGGCGTCGCCACTCGGCCCGCCGGGCGGCGAGGCCCTCACCGCGGATGTCGTCGAGGATGCGCGCGTAGTCGGGGTAGGAGTCGGCGGTGGCGCCGAGGTTGGGCGAGTCCCACTGGAGCTTGTAGAGCCGGAACACCTGGGCGAGGTCGTCGTCGACCCGGCGGACCTCGGTCTCTGCGTCACCGACCGCGGTGCGGAGCCGCTCGGCGAGCCGTTGGGACGACTCGGCGAACCGATCGAGGTCGTCGGGGTGCGCGGGCGAGGCGGCAGCCGCGAAGTCGACCGCCAGGGCGGCCTCCTGCTCGGGGCTGAGCACGACCTCGCCGGCGTCCTCCATCGCCTGGAGCCGATCCTTGACGACGTCCTCCGCGTCGACGAGGTCACCGTGGGCGGCGTTGAGCTCGCGCTGCCGCTGCTCCGCGGCGTAGCGGGACCGTCGGGTCTCCTCCAGCCGTGCGGTGAGGTCGGCGATCTGCGCCTCCAGCACCTGGAGCCCGTCGTCGGAGTCGAGGATCTCGGCCCGGCGTCGCTCGAGGTCGGCGATGCGTCGGTCGCTGCCGTCGACGTCGAAGTCGTCGAAGCGAGCGGCGGCCACGACGTCGTACGACGTGCGCTGCTGCTCCAGCACGCGTGACCGCTGGTCGAGCGCGCCCACCTCGGCGCCGACGGCGTCGAGCCGCTCGTCGAGGTCGGCCAGCTCCGCGTCGACCTCGGCGATGGCGTCGGCGTTGGAGAAGCCGATGATGTTGCGGGTGTCGTTGCGCCCGTGGGCACCGCGACGACCGTTGCGCGTCTGGCCGGCGACGGTGACCCTGAAGCCGGGGCCCGCGAGGCCGTCGACGGACTCGACGCACAGCGCGTTGCGCGACGTCTCGCCCACGTGTGCCTGCACCCAGCCCGAGAAGGGCGAGTCCCGGAAGACCAGCTTGCCCGCGACCCGCTCAGGGTCGGCCGGGCCGAGGTCGGGAAGGTCGAGCTCGACGCCCTCGAAGGTGAGCCGGCCGCGCAACCGCAGCCCGTCGATCGCGGAGGCGAAGCTCTCGAGCCGGTCCAGCGGCACGAGCATCGTCCGCGCGCTCGCGCCGAGGACCGTCTCGATGGCCGTGCGCCAGCGCGCCTCCTCGGGGGCCACGTCGATGAGCTCGGCCACGAAGGGCAGCTCGTCCACGCCGAGCCCACTCGCCCGCGCCACCTCGGCGCGCAGCTCGTCCAACCGGGCAGGAACCCGGCCGGAGCGGCTCTCCAACGACGCTCGCTCGCGCCGCAGCTCGGCCTGGCGCTCGCTGAGCGGGAACTGCTCGCGGAGCACGGCGTCGCGCTCGCGCCGGATCCGCTCCTGCTCGCGCTGGAAGCCGGACAGCCACTGCTGGGCGTGCATCTGGAGCACGGCGAACGACTCGCTCGACAGCAGGGCGGCCTCGACATCGGGCGCCTGGGCGTCGGTGGCGTCGATCAACGGGAGCAGCCGCTCCTGCAGGACCTGGCGGCGCCCGAGCCGGTCCTCGCGGACGACCTGCTCCTGCTCCAGCGACAGCGCGAGCGACTGCAGCGTCGAGCCGCCCGCAGCGCGGTGCGACTCCTTGGCCGCCTCCAGGTCGGCGAGGTAGGTGCGCTCGGCGGACGTCGCGGTGCCGAGCTCGTCGGCGGCCGACGCGCGGTCGGCACGGTTGTCGACCACGGCGGACTCGATGAGGCGGAGGTGGGTGCGTAGCAACCACATCCGGAGCGGCGTGTCGCCGTCGAGCGTCACCCCGTAGGAGTCGAGCTCCGCGAGCCGGCGCGTGGCACCCACCCTCCGGTCGTGGAGGTCGACGATCGGCGAGAGGAGCTCGAGCTTCTGCTCCTCCGTGCGCATGGCCGAGTGGGCGGTGTCCAGGTCGTCGAAGTGCTCGATCGCGCGGTCGGCGGCGGCGAACGTGGAAGGCCGCTCGAGCACCATGTCCTTGTAGAGCTCGTCGACGCTGCGCACCTGGTTGCCCGCCTGGATGCGGGCGAGCAGCCGCAGCGCCTTCGCACCGTCGCCGTTGGCACCGATGCCGAGGCGCGCGTGCAGGACGGCCGCGAGCTCGGCGTAGGTCCGGTGCACCCGGATGCCGGGGAAGAGCTTCTTCAGCGTGTTGGCGTGGAACCGCTCGGGCACCGCGACCTCGAGCGTGTCGAGCGGCAGCGCCCCGTCCTGGGTGGCCAGCTGCATCTGGACGTCGCCCGAGCGGGTAGCGCGCCGCGGGACGTAGTAGGTGCGGAGGACCGTGAACCGGCCGCCCTGGTCGTTGACGAACGTCATCGCGAGCGCGCCCCAGGTGTCGGCGCCCTTGCCGCGGAGCAGCTTCTCGACCGGTCGACCGGTGCGCGGGTCGTCGACCACGTCGACCGCGCCGCGCAGGTACGACAGCAGGTTGCGCTGGCCCGCCCCTCGGGCCCGGCCCGCCACGGCGTCGTTGGAGGCGCCGTTGAACTTGGTGTCCGACGGCATCATCAACGCCGTGTAGGCGTCGAGGATGGTGCTCTTGCCGACGCCGGACGCGCCGGAGATCATCGTCGCGTCGCCGCGCAGGGGTACGACGGTGAGGCCGCCGAAGCCGCCCCAGTTGACCATCTGCAGAAGCGCCGCCCGCCACTGCATCGTGTCGTCGGCGGGAGTGGCGACGTCCCGGCGCTCGAACAGCCCGTCCACCGTGGTGTGCTCGATCTCGTCGATCGACATGCTCACTGCTCCTCTGCGGCGTCGTCGTCGAACAGGTCGGCCGGATCGTCGGGATCGGGCGCAACCTCGCTCGTGTTGGCGGCCACGAGGGCCTCGAGGAGCTCCTGCAGCAGCTCGAGCGGGATGAGGGGCTCGACGGCCTCGCTGATCTCGAAGCGCTCCTCCGACCCGGTGGCGATCAGCAGCCCCGCCTTGACGATGCTCGTGATCGCGTTGCGCGCCCGCTTGTCGTCGCCCGCGACGTCGGTGGCGTGCGAGGGTCGGAAGCTCGCGACGTAGCGGGCGATGTCCTCCCGGTCGACGAAGACGCGTGCGTCGCCGCTCGCGAGACCGGCACGCAGCCGGTCGCGCAGGTGGACCAGCACGAGGGTCTCCTCGCGCGACCAGGCGGCGTCGTAGAGCATCGTCGGGAAGCGGCTCCCGGTCTCGGAGGTCGCCTGCCGCTTCCACGCGACCTCCCGGGCACGGTCGACCTGCAGGTCGAGGAAGAGGTCGTTGAGCCGCGACCGGATGAGGCGTTCGTGCTCGACGAGCACGCTCCAGTCACGCGGGTGCGTGCGGGCACTGATGAAACGCTGCTTGAGCAGCGTCACGAGGGCGCGGCGCTGGGCGTACTCCAGGCCGCCCTCGTCGCCCTCGAACAGCGAGAAGGAGCCCCCCTCGATGACCTCGTCGAGGACCTCGTCGTCGATCTCGGGGTGGGTCTCGACGCTCATGCGCGGGTCTCCGTCTTCTGGGTCAGGTCGGGGTCGGGCAGCGGCGTGCGGGGCACGGCGAAGGTCCGCCTGCTCCCGTCGGGACGGACGGCCTCGAACGACTCCGGGGCCTCCTCGGCCCGCCACTCCCGGTCAGCGGCGAGGTGCAGCAGCCCGAAGATCTCGACGGGCCGACGCAGCGACGGCTCCAACCCGTCGAACAGGTCCCCGAGGGACGCGACGGGGAGCAGGGAGGTCATCACCGCGTCGAGGCGTTCGCGCAGCGTCGACAGCCTCGGCCCGCCCTGCGCCATGAGCTCGGCGAGCGAGACCGGAGGCGCCAGGTCGGGGTCGGGGGTGCTGATGCGGTCGGGCAGCACGTCGTCGGCGGGGTCGTGGAAGCGCTCGCGCAGGTGCTCGATGCTCGTCCGCGCGGGCAGGAGCGCGACGTCGTGGGCGGCGCGCGGCCCGGTGGTCGCCATCCACGTCATCAGCTCGGCCTCCACCTGGCGCAGCGTCTGCTCGAGCTCGCGGTCGCGGGCGGCGTCGTGGGAGACGATGTACTCCTTCAGCGTGGCCGTCACGCGCGAGCGCTGGGCGAGCACCCGGTCGAGGCCGTCGCGCACCAACCGCACGGTCCCGCGCAGTTCGGCGCGGTCGGCGTCGCTGAGGATCCGGTCGGACAGCGGGTGCTCCAGCAGGTCGGTCAGGTCCTCGCGCAGCTGCGTCACCAGGGCGTCGTCGCGCAGCAGCGCGAACGCCCCCTCGAACGCACGCCCTTCGTGCGTGGCCGTCATCAGCGCGTCGGCGCGGGCGAGGTAGTCGTCGATCACCTCACCGGCCGGACGGTCCTCCGCGCGGAACGCGGCGAGGATCTCCGTCCGGATCGTGGCGAACCGCTCCTCGACCCGGGCGAAGTCGCTCGGCAGCGCGGAGATGAGTGAGAGCAGCTCGGTGAACCCCTCGAG